>JBGSLW010000052.1:0-42055 GCA_041740495.1 Pirellulaceae bacterium | reverse complement strand
TGAGGCAATGGCGGCGCTCTACCGGCGCGGCGGCTTCGGCTACGGCCAGGTGAAGCAGGCGTTGGCCGATGCGGCGGAATCGTTTTTTGCGGAGGCCCGCCAACGGCGAGCGGAGTTGGTCGCCCACCCCGACCGCGTTGCCGCGGTGTTACAGCAGGGCGCCGCTGCCGCCCGCACAAAAGCCGGCTCCGTGCTAAGCCGGGTCCAGCGGGCTTGCGGTGTTGCTCGGTAGAAGCCTCTTCTATCGCCAAGCCTGTTGACGAGCGTGCCGGCGAGTTCCCTCGTCAGCCGCGGGGGGGAGGGTGATGCGATAGGCCTAAAGGAGCAGGCAGATCGTTTTTGCTAGCTACGAAGCGAGCAGGGTTGGTGGATACTCGCCTGGACCGCATCGGGTGGATTCCGTATCGTGCCCCAGGTTCTGTAGTGCTCCGATTGCCTCCAATGTTCGGTTTCCATGGTCACGAGTTACCTCCGCGCAGGCTGGATTTTGATTTGTTGTTTCACGACCAGTCACGTCGCCGCACAACAATTCAGAATCCAAACGACGGTATTTGCGGAGAATCGTGATCGTCCGGTCTCCGACAATCTCACGCTGTTCGACGGCGGCAAGGTCTACGATTACTTGTTGGTGGCGAATGAGCCGACCAAGGTGACGGAGATTGCGATCTACGACGCGGAGCATCGGTTGTTTACCTTGTTGGACACCACACGGCATCTGCGATTGGAGCTGCGTGAGGCCGACTTGGAGCAGATGCTGCGCAATATGACTTCATCGGAGTCGTTTCAAGAAGAGTTGCGGTTCCTGGCTCATCCGGAATTTCATCAGCAATTCGATCCGGGCGGGCCGACCGTGGAACTGCGGTCGGAGCACATGCAATACACCGTCCGCGGTACGATTTGCAGCGACGAGTCGCAATGGGCAGCGTATTTTGCGTTCATCGATGCGTACACGCTGCTGAATTCCACCGACCCACGCAAGCTTCCACCGTTTGCGCGGATGCAATTGAACCAGGTCCTGCGGGCCCGCCGCCTGATCCCGACCCAAGTCGAAATGACTTTGGATTTTCCAGCCGCGGACGGAGTCGGCCACACCCGACTGCAGGCCACTAGTACACACCAATGGACGGCATCGCTCTCGGAGGCGGATCGCGAGCGGATTCACCAGGCGGAGCGGTTCGTGCAGGAATATACACCGACGACGTTGGGGGTATTTCGTAGGCTTACCGCGACGCAATCCGCGCGGCGGAATTAACCGCGCTACCTCTGAGAACCGGCAATATCGCTAGAATTCCTCGATTCCGCAGGTCCTTTGGCCTGCGACCGGCGTTTAACAACGGGCGAATTGCGGTGATCCTACGACAAGATTTCGGTGCGCGGTACGAACAACCTCGGCAAACCGAGCGAACCCCCAAATAGCGGGGGACCATCAATTTTCACTTTTTTTGCCGAAATGTGTTGTACGATACGTTGCGGATTTGGAGAATATTAAGGAAGACTGCCACCAGCCAGGATTGACGTGGCGCAGGAACAGAGATGCGTGTCAACGGCGGGAAGCGAAGGCGGCGAACGCTGCGCGGTATTGGGCGAGTCCGTTGCTTAGGTTTTTGATTGGATTCGCACAAGCGCGAGAGCGTCGCACGTTAGCCATATACGAAGTCACACGTCCTCGTGGGTTGAGGCCGAGGCGACACCGGGTTCATCTCGGGGCGTCTCGGTGTTCGAGTCGGGGATTGTGACATAACGGGGTGACGACCTGTTCGACCACAAGGGTCGCGCGGGGAGATCGTTCTCTAAGGGCAGTGCGGTCATGATCGAAATCAAGCATAAGGCGACGGGCGAAGTTGTGTTTCGTCTGGACGCTCCATCTTTTGTCGATGCGCGATTGCATGGAGTCGACTTGCGATCAGCCGATCTTCGCGGCGTCGATTTCCAGGGGGCGACCTTGAAGAGTTGCAATCTGTCCGATGCCGATTGCCGCCAGGCGAATTTCAGCAACGCTCAGTTCCCCAACTCATTGTTGAAGCGAGCCAACTTTTCGGATGCCCAACTCGAAGATGCGGACTTCAGCGACGTCTGCCTGGACGCTTGTGACATGATTGGCGCCAACGCCAAGCGGGCGGTGTTTCGGCACGCCAAGCTCAACGGTGCCAACTTGAGCAATACCGACTTGTGCGACACCGATTGCAGTTTCGCCGAGATGCGCGGGAATTTCACCAACGTCAGTTTTGAGAACGCCAATCTCTATGGCGTCGACTTTTCCGGGGCGGATTTGACGCAGGCTTCGTTTGCGAATGCGAATATGACCGGTGCGAAAATCTTGGGTGCGAACTTCAGCTACGCCAAGTTGCACGGAAGCATCGGGACCAATGGCAAACCGTGGGGCGCGAATCCAGCCCGCAAAGCGCCTTCCAAGAAATCGTGGTGGCAGGTTTGGCGAGCTGCCATCTAATTTTCCCAGCCCCGCGACTTGTGCGGAGGCCCCGCGTGCGATAGTTTTTCCTGCGGACCGAGTTCGTTGTCCCGCCAGGAATTCTGCACGACCATGCGCAACGCCATCGCTCTGATTCTGGGAGGAGGCCGCGGGACGCGGCTGTTTCCGCTCACCTCCATTCGCTCCAAACCGGCCGTTCCCCTGGCGGGAAAGTACCGCTTGATCGATATCCCGATCTCCAATTGCATCAACAGCGGCATCAACCGCATTTACGTGCTGACTCAATTCATGTCGGTCAGCTTGCACAATCATATCCGACAAACCTATTCGTTCGATCACTTCAGCGGCGGTTTCGTCAGCCTGTTGGCCGCCCAAGAGACACTGGACGCCCAACGCGATTGGTTTCAAGGGACCGCCGACGCCGTACGGAAAAACCTCAACTACATCGAACAGCACGGTATCGATTACGTCGTCGTCTTGTCGGGGGACCAGCTGTATCGCATGGACTATCGCGAACTGATTCGCACCCACCGGTATACCAACGCCGATGTGACGATCGCCTGCATGCCGGTCAGCCGGGAACAAGGCAAGGCGTTCGGGATCATGCGGGCCAACGCGGAAGGGCGAGTGCAAGGCTTTTTGGAAAAGCCCCAAACCGACGATGAGATGAACATGGTCCGCACCGATCCCGCCTGGATCGAGAGCCGCGGCGTAGCGGCCCGCGGGCGCGATCTGATCGCCAGTATGGGTATCTACGTCTTCAACCGGCAAACGCTGATCGACGTCTTGTCCAAGACGTCGTACGCAGATTTCGGACGTGAGGTCTTTCCCGCCGCGGTGCGCACCCGCAATGTTCAGACCTACATATTCGACGATTATTGGGAAGACATCGGAACGATCCGTTCTTTTTACGAGGCCAACCTGAGTCTGGCGTCCGACCAACCGCCGCTGGTGTTTTCGTCCGGAGCGCCCATTTTTTCGCGACCTCGTTTTCTCCCGCCAACCCGGATGGGAAAAGCTTCCGTCCAAAACAGCTTGATCGCCGACGGCTGCCGGATCGGACACGGAACCGTGATCGAAAACAGCGTCGTCGGTCTGCGGTGCATGGTCTCTCCTGGAGTGACGATCCGCAATTCCATCCTGATGGGCGCCGACTATTACGAAGACGAGATCAGTCCCTCGAGCCCCGCCGCGAAAGGTCACATTCCGCTGGCGATCGGGGAAGGGACGCGGATTGATGGAGCCATTGTCGACAAGAATTGCCATATCGGGCGAAACGTCGTCATCGACAATTGCGGCAAGATTGAACAGGGAACGAGCGAAGATGGGCTTTGCTACATCCGCGACGGAATTCCGGTGGTCGTAAAAAATTCGCGGTTGCCCGATGGCTGGCGATTCCGTTTGGCGCCCGCCTAAAGCCTATTCCACGGAGCCCGGCCGCTCGGAGCCCTCCCCGTTGAAGTCCGGGAGCGGCGGTTAGTCCTGGGTTGGCGCGGGCGGCGGGAGCATCGCCCGTGAGCGCTCAGTTGCGGCTCGGACCGCCGCCATGACGTTGCCCCGAAATCCTGCCTGCTCCAACGCCTCCAGCCCATGGATCGTCGTCCCACCCGCGCTGGCCACGCGTTCGATCATTTCCGCGGGATGCTCTCCCGAACTGCGCAACAAGGTCGCAGCGCCCAACACGGTCTGGACCGCCAGCCGATGGGCCGTCGCCCGCGGCAAACCCATCAGCACGCCGCCGTCGGCGAGCCCCTGCACAAAGCTAAACACGTAGGCCGGGCCGGACCCGGAGAGCCCCGTCACGGCATCCAATTGATCTTCACCCACCGCCAAGGCAATTCCGATCGCCGAAAAAATCTGTTCGGTCAATCGCAAATCCTTGGCCGAGGCTCCCGTTCCGCCTGCCAAGGCGGTCGCCCCTGCCCCGACCAGACACGCCGTGTTGGGCATGACGCGTACCACGCGCGACGTTCCCAACCAGGCACGCAGGCGTTCCAAACTCAAACCTGCAACGATCGAAATCACGAGTGCATGAGCGACCTCCCCCGACAACTCCCGGCAGACCTCGGCCGCAACTTGCGGTTTGACTGCCAGAATCACGACCTGGCTCGCCCGGCATAAGGCGGCGTTCCCCTCGATGACTTGACATCCTGCTACCGCGGCACGAAACAACTGCACCGCCGGTGGATGCGGATCGCTCACCAAAAGAAGATTGGCGCGTGTTTTGCCATGCAGCACCAGGCCCTGGGCAATCGCCCGCGCCATTTCTCCGCCACCGACAAATCCGATCTTCTGTTTCAACATGGGTCTGTCCAAGTACCGTAATTCAGGTGGGCGGGAGGTGTCCTTCGACACTAGCGGCGTTCCACGGATCGCGAGCCTGGCGGCGCTGGCGATGGCATTTCGGGAATCACGATCCTGCCACTGGCTCCCGGATCCACTCCGTCCCCTGAGTCCACTGTCCTTTGAAGTTCGCTCCTTTGAAATTCGCTCCGTCGAATTCCGGTCCTCCGACTTCCTGTCCCCAGGTAGCGTGGCGTGGACGCCGCGGACACGACCAAACGACCAACCACGCCGCCAGAATCCAGCACGACCATTGGACCCCCGTCCAGATGGCGATGGCCGGCAACCAGGTACTGGTCAAGTACATCGCGATCGGTAGGGCGACAACGGCCGGGTTGCTGATTATACCACTCGGCGAGCCAACGTCGGGCGACGTTGCGGGACCATCGCTCCGCACCAGAGCGCGACAGGCAACGAAGGCCATAGGAATGATCAGCAAGCTGAGATCGTAGGTAAAGAAATGGGGACTCAAGAGAATGGTGAGCAAAACCAACTTCCCGAACCATTCGGCTTGTTCTAGCGATTCCGGCGCGGACTCGACGGGGTTGGAACGGATCACCCAACCGACCAACAGCATCCCCAGTAAGCCGAAACCGAGCGCCGCGAGCCTCAGCTGATCTTGTGGAAAAAACCCACGGATCCCGCACCACAAATTGTGCGCGTGCTCCCATTGGTACCCACCGTGATCCATGTAGCGACCTGCGGACAGCACCACCTGCAGAAACTCTTGGCAAGGCTGGAGCCCGATCCAGAGGCTTAGCGCGGCCGCCACGGCGGAACTCACCAGGAACCCCGTCAGAAACTTCCACTCCCGCCGCAGGACCATCGCCATGACGACGACGATCGTCAGGTGGGGCTTGAAAAGCAGGGCTCCGAAAATCAAGCCAGCCCAACCGGGCCGTCGATTGGAATGCAGCGCATAGGTCGCCACGAACAGCAGCAACAAAAAACCAGACTTCTGTCCCATATTGAGCGACAGCAGAACGGGACCGAAGAGCACGGCCAACAGAGGGAACCAGCGAGCCTGTGGGTGGAACCGCAGGCAGGCCGTTGCCAGGACGGCGAATGCCAGGCAGTACGCCAGGCCATTCACCAGACACCACTCGCGAGCAGCGGTCAGACAATCCAAGCGAGCCAAGGGGGTGACCAGCGCGTAATAAAACGGCGGATACACCATCGGGTAGAACTGGTCGGGAGTCCAAGCGAATCCGGTCCGTTGCGGATCGTGCTGCAGTTGCTTGGAATATTCCCAATCGTAGAGCCGATCGGCGTCGCCATCCAACAGAATCAGTCCGCCGATCCATTCTTGCAAAAAGTCGCTGCCCGGCGGGTTGGAACGGATGCCAGCTTCCGCGCGATAACTCGGCGCTCGATTTAAAACAGCGCTGGCTGCTAGCACGGCGGCGACCGAGCCCAACCAGATGGTCAACCAGGACGAGAGATACGAGGGAGGCATGGTACACATCAAACGTAAGCCGACGCTCCGGCGAGCGTCGCAACAGTCGCTACCGCAGTTGCGGTTACCAGGCCGCAAAGACCACGTCCCAGGCGGTTGGCGCGCCAAGACTCGGCGCAAGCGTGGAAAAATCTGGCAAAAATAGCATCCACATGGCGCGATGTGCTGTTCGATGGCACCGCCTCCCCTCGCACGTGGCTGCCGAACCTGCCTATTTGCAGCTTGTAGCGATTATTCAGTGGCAAACGCTGTTGACGGCTCGGGGCTGGCCCGGTACGGTCTCGCCGCAAATTCCGGCATGCGCAGCCGATCGTTTTTTTGAAGGACCGAAGTATGCATGGGTCACGCCTCACGGGCCGTCGCAGGTACCACTCCCACTCGCAGCGGCGTTTCAGGGGACTCGTTGGAACCTGGGGCGCCCTCGCCGCGGGGATCTTACTGACCATGGGAATGATCGGCTGCCGCAATCTGAATTGGCGCGGTCAGAATTCGGACGCGGAGGGGATGAAATACGACGCCAACGAAAGTACCACGCGGTATGTCTCCAAAGCCGCGGGAGTTTGGGGCGCAAAGTTTCTGAAAGTTGAAGGGGTGGCTCTGGTGACACAATTGGATAACACCGGCGCCGATCCTCCGGTGAACAACCAACGCCAGGAAGTTCTCAGGGAAATGTTGGCGCATCAAGTTCGCAATGCCAACGAAATCCTCAGCAGCAAGAGCACCTCGATCGGGCACGTGTATGGCTACTTGCCTCCGGGGATTCGCCAAGGGGAACGTTTCGATGTGGTCGTGGAAATGTTGCCGGAATGCGGGAGCAGTTTGCGCGGAGGGTATGTGATGCAGTCCAATCTGCGGCCCGTGGCGCGCATGGGCGGCAGCCGCGATCTGATGGGGCACAAAGACGCCTCCGCCAAGGGGCGGATCTTGGTGGACGCCCTGTTTGCCGACAACCAGGAATCGAAGTTGGACCGGCGGGGTGTGATTTTGGGAGGAGGCGTCGCTCTGGTCGACCGTCCACTCGGTTTGGCCTTGCAGTCGGAACACATGTCGATCGGCACCGCGAGATCCATTTCGCGGGCCTTGAACGAACGTTTCAACATGTACAACCACGGCAACAAGGAAGGGGTCGCAGAGCCGGAGAGCGATCGCACGATTCGCTTGCGAGTGCCCCAGGAATACCGCCACAACGTCGGTCGGTACGTGCAGGTGGTGATGAACACGGCCTACGGCGAGACGCTGGAGCAACAGATGAATCGCATGGAGCAGCTGGAGATCGATCTCAGCGATCCCGCGCTGTGCGAAACCGCAGCCCTTCGGTTGGAGTCGATCGGCAAGAGCGCGATCCCGGTTTTGCGTCGTGGGCTGCGCGACCCCAGCAAGGAGGTGCGATTCCATTCGGCTCAGGCGTTGACGTATCTCGATCAAACCGACGGAATCGCGGAACTCAAGCAGGCCGCATTGGAAGAGGCCAGTTTCCGCTGGCACGCCTTGACCGCACTGACCGCCTCCAGCGAGTTGGACGCCAGCATTGCGTTGGTCGACTTGATGCACTCGGAAGGGGCGGAAGTCCGTTACGGCGCGTTTCACGCCCTAAGGACGCGGTCGCCCAACGACCCGCTGGTCGCACCCGACCCGGTCTCGCAGGCCCGCGAGTTCAATCTGAACGTCGTCCCGACCACCGCTTCCAGCATGGTGCATTTTGCGCGGCAACATCGGCCGGAGATTGTCGTCTTCGGCGGCGATGAACCGCTCGAGTCGACGCTGCTATACGTCGAACGGGGTTTAACGATTCGGGTCGACTCGCAAGGAATGATCGAAATCTCTCGATTTGATAACAAACAGGGGGAGGTCAAAATCACTTGTGCGAACTCGACCGCCGCGTTGATTCGAACGCTCACTCAGATCGGCTGCGACTACGAGACGATTTTCGACTTGTGCGTCGACGCCAAACGAGCCAAATCGTTCAATGCCCGAGTCGAGGTCGATCGGCTTCCCTCCTCCCTGCGGGCGCGCAACTACCAATTCGAGGAAATCGCCGATGCGGAAGAGGCGCCGCCGGAAACATTGCCGACCATGTTTGGGGGACCCGCCCCGCAGAACGAGGACGAGCCGCAGGGCGATATCGATCCGAGCGATGGCAAGCCGAAGAACTTTTTTGATAGAATGAAGGCATCGGTGCAAGGTCAATAGAATCGCAGAATGACACCCGGCGACGCGCGTATCCACGATGCTCAAGGCGATCGAACTTGTCGGATTTAAGAGTTTCGCCGACAAAACGCGCTTCGAGTTTCCGCCAGGGATCACGGTAGTCGTCGGCCCGAATGGCTCGGGCAAGTCCAACGTCGTCGATGCGATCAAGTGGGTTTTTGGCGAACAGAGCGCCAAGAGCCTGCGCGGCAAGGACATGGCCGACGTGATTTTCAAGGGGACACAGGGACCCAACGGTCGCAAGCCGGCCGGGAGCGCCTCGGCCACAATCGTTCTCGACAACCGAGAACGCCGTCTGCCGCTCGATGCCGACGATGTTCTGATCACGCGTCGCGTCTACCGCAGCGGCGAAGGCGAATATCTGATCAACAGCGAGCCGTGCCGGCTGAAGGACATCCGCGATCTGATCCGGGGAACCGGCGTCGGAGCTGACGCCTACAGTCTGATCGAACAGGGCAAAGTGGAGCGGTTGCTGCAAGCTTCGAACAAGGACCGGAGGGCGATCTTCGAAGAAGCGGCTGGGATCAGCCGGTTCAACGCCAAAAAGGTCGAGGCGCAGCGTCGACTCGCTCGCGTCGAACAGAATCTGCTGCGGCTGCACGATATTGTGGAGGAAGTGGGCTCGCGGTATCGCAGCCTCAAATCGCAGGCCGCCAAGGCTTCGAGGTACCGCGATTACACCCGCCGGCTGCAAGAATTGCGGACGCATGTCGGCCGGAGCGATTGGCGGCGGTTCACCGCGATCCTGCAGGAGAATACCGCGCAGCTGGAGACGACTCGAAATGACATCGCACGGCAGCGATCCGCCGTCGGCATGCACGAGACCGGTCTGCAAGCCGCGGAACAACAGGGCGCCGACGCGGCGGCCCGACTCGCTGAACTCCAGGCGGTTTCCGCGACTTGCCGCGAGGCGATCGCCAACTGCGAGTCGCGGCGCGAGTTGAACCAAATCCGTCTGCGTGAATTGGGGGAACGCAACGAATCGGTCCGCCAGCGACTGGCCATCTTGACGGAGCAACATCGCGATGTCGTATCGCGAATCGCGGAAGCGAAACGCCAATGGGAAGCCAGTCAAACCGAAGCCACGGCGATCCACCAGGACCTTCGACAGGTCGAAGCGGAAATCCTGGGCCAGCAAGAGATGCTGGCCGCCCAGCGCAACCGTTACCAACAGCTACGCCGGGTGGAGGAGGAACTTCGAGCCGCCCAAATGACGCTGGAGACCCAACGCAACGCGGTGCAATCGGAGCGAGCTGCCGGGGAAGAGGCCGCCGAGAATTTGGCTCGGGAGATCGCACACCGCCGGCAATCGCTGGAGCAGATCGAAACCGAACTGGCCGCGATCCGCGAAGAGCAAGCGCGGTGGACCGCCAGCGCGGAGGCGATCGACCAGACTTTGCGGTCCGCCCGCGAAGAACTTGCAGCGCTCCAGGCGCAAAAAGCGAGTTGGACAGACGCTCTCCACCAGGCGATCGGCCAACAGACGGGCCTCACGCACCGGGCTGAGGTGATCGAGGAGGTCGAGCAACGACTGGAAGGTATCCATCAAGGCGCCAAGGAACTGCTTGCCAAAGCCCAGTCCGATCCGGTTCCCCCCTGGAACGAGGTTGTCGGACTGGTGGCCGATTTGGTCCAGGTCAACGTCGAACACGCCTCGCTGATCGATATCGCGCTCGGGGAGTTGGCGCAATATGTCGTGCTCCGCGGCGACAGTCTGTGGCGGGGGCTCGCCGACGGCACGCTCAAGATTCAAGGCCGAGCCGGGATCATCGCCGACCAAGATTGGCCGGCCACCACCGGGCACCATGTCAGTCTGGCGGGGATCGAAGGGGTGATCGGGCGGGCCGACCAGTTCGTGCAATCCCAGCCGGCGCACGAGTCGCTGGTGCGCCGACTTTTGGGCAACACCTGGATCGTCAAACAACTGCCGCACGCTCTCCACTTGCAGACGCAAACCGGGGGTGACGTCCGGTTCATCACGCTGGAAGGGGATGTGGTCGACATCGACGGCACGATGACGATCGGCGCTCGGTTGCAGCCGCTAGGGATCGTCTCGCGGCGGAGCGAGTTGCGGGCGGCTCGCCGCGAGATCCATCGCCTGGAAGAAGTCCGTCTGCAGCTGGAAAGCAGACTCGAGTCCGCTCGCAACGAAATCACCCAACGCGAAATGTCGGTCCAGCAACTTCTCTCCGAGCACACCGAGACGGCTCGGCAGTTGACCCGTAACGAGGAACAAGCCGAATTGCGCCGCCGTCAAAGGGTCGACCTGCTCCAGACGATCGATCACCAGGAAACGCGTCGGCAACAGGTGGAGCAGCGGAATGCCGAACTGGATGTGGCGCTGCAACACCACCAACAGGAAGCGATCCGGCTGGCAGCTCATATCGAAGCGAACATCACCGAGACGCAGTCGTGCGAACGGATCGTGGTGGAGGCCGAACGCCAGTTGGAAGAGCGTCAGGCGCAAGCCACCACGTTCAAGGTGCACTTGGCGAAGGTCGAACAACGCGTCCAATTGCATGAGCAGATGCACCAACAGGATGCGCGGCAGCAGCAGCAGTTGACCGAGAATCTCCGGGAACAACGCGGACAATTGGCGCGCTCCTTGTGGGCCGCGCGGGGCGCCCGTCGCGAATGCGCCGCGGCCACCAGCGAGCTGACCTGGCGCCAAAGCGATCAGATCGACGTGAACGAAAAAATTCGGCTGGCCGATCTCGAACGCCGGGACCTGGAACAGCTCCGCGAATCGCTGCGCCGGCAATTGCACGATTGTCAAAATCAGCTGCGAGCCGCCGTCGAATCGAGTCACACCACGGAATTGCAAATCGAAAAGCTCAACCTGGAGCGGGAGCAACTCGCCGTCCGCTTGCGCGAAGATTACGGCATCGACTTAGCGGAGCTGGACCGCGCCGACGAGTCCCCGCAGGCGCAGGCCGAACGCGCCGAGATCGACGCGGAAATTGCCGACTTGCGTCAGAAGCTGGGGAGCATCGGCACCGTCAACATGGACGCCCTCGACGAGTTGGACTCGGTCGAGGGGCGCTTTCAAACGCTCGATCAGCAGTATCAGGATCTGGTGCACTCGAAAGACGGGCTGGAGAAAATTATCCAACGGATCAACCAGGAGAGCCGGCGGTTGTTTCTCGATACGTTGGCCGCGATTCGCGAGAACTTCCAGTTGCTGTTCCGCCAGACCTTTGGCGGCGGGCGGGCGGATATTTTGTTGGAAGAGGGGGTGGACGTTCTGGATGCCGGCGTCGAGATCGTGGCCACGCCGCCCGGCAAACCAGAGTTCAATAACTCGCTGTTGAGCGGCGGGGAGAAGGCGCTGACGGCGGTGTCGCTGCTGATGGCGATTTTCAAGTTCCGCCCGAGCCCGTTTTGCGTATTGGACGAAGTCGACGCGCCGTTCGATGAAGCCAACATCGGTCGTTTCATCGATGTGCTCAAGAGTTTTCTGGGATGGACCAAGTTCATCATCGTCACGCACTCCAAGAAAACGATGACCGCGGCGACGACCTTGTACGGCGTCACGATGCAGGAGTCGGGGATATCCAAACGCGTCAGCGTTCGGTTCGAAGATGTGGGTGAAGATGGCGAGATCCGTGCAGGGTCTCCCGCCCCCTCGGCCGCTGCCGAGGGAGCGCCGCCCAGCGACTCGCATCGTGGTGTGGCGTAAGCCCATCGCGCCTGTCCGCTCTGCGACCCGCTTTGTATACTGTGACGACGAGCATCCTTCTCAGACGGCTGGGCACACGACGTGTTCAAATACCTGCGCAAAGCGTTTAGCAACTCCTGGAACCTGCTGGTGTTCTTCGGCGGCCTGGGATTTGCCGCAATCAGCGGGCAGCCCGACATCGCCATTCCGGTGGTGCTGGCAGCCGAAGTCGCGTATTTGGGGTTCTTGGGAACCCATCCCAAATTTCAAAGTTACGTCGAAGCCCAAGACGCCAAGGCCGCCCGGCAAGCTACCTCCGGCAACAACCAGGAGATGCTGCGAAGAATTCTCAAAGCGTTGCCGCCCGAGTCGTACGAGCGGTACGAACGCCTCCGGCAGCGCTGCCGCGACTTGCAGCAGATCGCCGGCGACTTGAAGGATCCCACGCAGGAAGATCCGATGAATTTCGAGTCGCTGCAGACCGAAAGCCTCGACCGCCTCCTGTGGGTGTTTCTCCGCCTGCAATTCAGCGAGTACTCGCTAAAACGATTCTCCGAAAGTCTCTCGGCCGACAAGTTGACCGCCGAGCGCGATGAGTTGCAACGACAGCTCGATCGGCTCGAACAGAACACCGATCAACCGCACGCCGACAAAATCCGCCGGACGTTGCAGGACAATATTCGGACCGTCGATGAGCGATTGCAGAATTACCAGCAGGCGACCGCCAACTACCAGTACGTCCGTTTGGAGCTCGATCGCCTGGAGAACAAAATCAAGTCCTTGGCGGAGATGGCGATCAACCGCCAGGAGCCTGGATTCATCTCGACCCAGATCGACGCGGTCGCCGCCAGCATGCGCGATACCGAGCGGACGATGAACGAACTGCAATATGTCACTGGCCTAGGTGAAGCCGATGAAGAGACCCCCGAACTCCTCGCCCCCCCACCCGTGCTGATCGATTAGAAGCGGTTCCAAAACGGGCAACTACCACAGCACGACGCGCCAGTTTTGAAGTTGCGCGGTGGTATGGATTGCTGGCGGTGCGTGTTGGTATGGAAACCACACTTCTCGAATGAAGGGTTGCGGCTAGGGGCCTGCAAAAAGCGCACTATTTCACCGTCGCGGCGCGGATGTAGTCGGTGGCGGCTTGCAGCGCTTGTTTGATATTCTCCGGTTGTTTCCCGCCAGCTTGGGCCACGTCGGGTTTGCCGCCTCCGCCCCCACCGACCACCGGCGCGACTGCCTTGACCCAGTCCCCCGCCTTCAACCCGGATTCGACCAGATCTCGCGTCAGCCCCGCGACGAGATCGATCTTGTCAGCGGCGGTGATCGACGCCAAGAGTACCGCGGTCCGCGGGGACTTTTGCCGGATCCGATCGATCAGCAGGCGGAGCGAGTTCGCATTTCCACCGGGAACCTCGGCGACCAACACACGAAGATCGCCGAAACGGACTGCGCGCGTCAGTAACTCGTCCAGGTCGACAGCCTGTTCGCCGCTGGCGTTTCGCAGTTTTTCGCCGAGCGAAATTTCTTCGTCCAGGAGCGCGGTGACTCGTCCCAACAACTCGGCTGGGCCGACATTCAATTGGCGAGCTGCGTCGCGGACCGCGGTCTTGAGCTCGCGGTAATTCGTCGTTTCCCCGGCGGCGTTTGCTGGACGGGCCGATGAGGGAGGAGGTCCTCCCAGCCCCGCGCTTCCGGATTCAGATTGTTTCCGTAAGCTTTTTACCCGCTGAAACAGCTCGGCGACGGCGGTCGGGATCTGCCGGACGTTGCAGCGAAGCAGCGCCGACAAATCGTGCGCCAGCCGCGTCATATTCTCGGCAAACGATTCGGCTTTGCGGCCGGTCAGCATCGTCACGCGTCGGGTTCCAGCCGAGACCCCTTCCTCACTCAATAGTTCGATCCGCGCGATGTCTCCAGTCCGCGTGAGGTGCGTCCCGCCGCAGAGCTCCCGGCTGTAACCTCCCATCGAGATCATTCGCACTGGGTCGGGGTACTTTTCGCCGAACAGCATCATCGCGCCGCGCTGCTTGGCCTCTGCCAAAGGAAGAACCTCGGCGGTGATTGCGGCGTTTTCTGCAATCCGGGCGGTCACGTCCCGTTCGATGGCCGCCAATTGTTCGGCGGACACTGGGGTTTGATTCATGAAGTCGAACCGCAGCCAGTCTTCGTCGACCTTGGAGCCGCGTTGCTGGGCTTGGCGGCCCAGGTTGGTCTGCAGGGCGTGATGCAAAACGTGCGTCGCCGAGTGGGCTCTGCGAATTCCGTCGCGACGCTCGACGTCGACCGCGGCCTGCACCGTTTCTCCCACCGAAATCGCACCCGAAACCAGGTGCCCGTAATGCAGAATCAAATCGGAGTCGCGCTGGGTATCCACGACCGCGAAGGCGCCGGTTTCCGAGACGATTTGACCGCTATCGCCGACCTGGCCGCCCGACTCGGCATAAAACGGAGTACTGTCCAGCACGACAATCACGTCTCGGCTGCCAACCGCGGTTGTTCCCTGCGAGGCGCCGCAGCTTTGGACTCGGGCGCCGCGGTCGACGATCCCCACGACTCGGGCCGAGGCCTGCGTCGCTTCGTAGCCTACGAATCGAGTCGACTTGAGTTCCGCTTTCAATTCGTCGATCGGCCCGAAGCTCCCCATCACTCCTTCCGCGATTTTCCCCGACTCTTCGCTGTGACGAGCCATCGCCTGGCGAAATCCATCCCAATCGAATTGGAAGGCCTGATCCACCGCCAAGGACTCGACCAATTCCGGTGGGATGCCGTAGGTTTGGTAAAGCTCGGCGGCGGTTTGCCCGTCGACGCTCCGCATCCCGCTCGACCGCAGCGACTCGAACACTTGAGCGATCCGGCCCAAACCGCCGTCGATCGTCGCGAAAAAACTCTGTTCTTCTTTGGCGATACCCTGGGCGACGCGGTCCGCAGTCTCCCGCAACTCGGGATAAGGCCCTTGCATCATCTGTACGACCGCCGGCACCAGCCGATACAAAAACGGCTCGCGCACGCCGATCTGATGACCATCCAGAACGGCACGCCGCAACAGCCGCTTGACGACGTAGTGTTATTTGTTCGAGCCCGGATACACATTCTCGTGGATCGCGAATGTCGCGGCACGGACGTGGTCGGTGATCCGCCGCAAACGGCGTCCATGGTCGCTGGCAGGGTCATAGGCAACTCCGCAGACCTCGGCGGCCGCCCGGACGATTGGCAGGAGGATATCGATATCGTAGTTGCTGCGGACGCCTTGCAGCGTCGCAGCGGCCCGTTCCAATCCCATGCCCGTATCGATGTTCTTGCTGGGGAGGGGATGCAAGTTATTGGGTGGCTCGCCGACCCGGTTGAATTGGGTGAAAACCAGGTTCCAGATCTCGACTTCGCCTCCCCCCGGAGGATGAAAGTAAATCTCGCTGCACGGACCGCACACGCCGTCGGGACCATGCGTCGGAGCGCCCGCCGGCCAAAAATTCTCCAGCTCGTCTTTGCGGGCGATCCGGCTTGGATCCAGGCCCACGTCGGTCCGCCAAATCTCGGCGGCTTCGTCATCGTCCAAGTACACCGTAACGGACAAACGATCGGCGGGCAGCCCCAGCCACTTCCGGCTTGTCAAAAACTCCCAAGCCCAAACGATCGCTTCCCGTTTGAAATAGTCCCCAAAGCTGAAATTTCCCAGCATCTCGAAAAAGGTATGGTGATACGGGGTCCTCCCCACGTTGTCGATGTCTCCGGTCCGCAGGCACTTTTGACACGTCGTGGCCCGAGTAAACTCCAGATCCACTTTTCCCAGGAAATGGTCTTTGAACTGGTTCATGCCGGCCGGAGTGAATAGCACGGTCGGGTCCCATGTGGGTACCAGCACATCGCTCTGACATATCTTGTGCCCTTTGGACTGAAAAAAGTCCAAATAGGCCTGGCGCAATTCATCGGTTTTCATCGTGGTGTGCCGTAGCGGGCTCGATCAAAAGGTCGGGACGCGATCGCGGCCTGTGACAGGTCACCGGCGCCGTCGACGGACGGTGCAACCTGGTTTTGCACGCGTACGATTTCCTAGCCGCAATCGCTCAAATATATCGAGAGGTCCCGTTTTCGAACAGCCGCGCGTCGGGTTCGGGGAGCCTGGCGTCAAGATTTGACCGAGTTCGCTTCGAGCGCCAATCGCATCGTCGGCCAACGCGTCGTGGCGGAAGTACCGGGTCCATGCCGAAAGAGGATCCACATCAGGATTGTGGCCATCAACAAGGCGCTGATCGTGGCCAGGGGCTGGTATCCGGTCACGTGGTGCGCTTCGGTGGCGTAGAGTCCGGTCAGCCAGCGAGAATGCTCGACGACCGCGACATCCAATTGGGCCATGCCGATCGACAACGTATTGTGGACGAAGTGGTAGGCGATGCAGGGGAGCAGACTACCGCTTCGCACCGCAATAAACCCCAGCACGACGCCCACGAAGAAGGTGACCAGCGATTGCTGCAGAATGCCGTGGGCGGCCGCGAACAGCAGACTGGACGCCAGGACGCTCGTTGCACTGCGCCATTTTGAGCGCAGTCCACTGAGGATCAAGCCGCGAAACGCCAGTTCCTCGATCACCGCCGGCGCCAAGGCGACAACCAGCGCGATCGCCCAAAATCCCGGGGCGCCCATCAAAATTTGGTTCAAATACGATTCGGCCTGGTCCACCGCAGGCGGGAGCGGAAAGACAAATAGGACCACCTTGCTGACCAGCATGATCGCCGGGTGCAGCATCGCGGCGAGCAGGCAAGCTTGGAGAACCATCCACGGCGCCGGGGCGGTCAACAGTAGGCTGCGGCGAACGTGGCGGCTGCAAGCGACCGTCAGTACGACGGCGGGCGCTCCGACCGTCGCGATCAACACGACCAGTGTCTGCGTCCAAAATTCAGTCCAGGTGGTGGGCGGGCTCAATTGAAAGCCGACAAAGAACCTCGCGACAATGATCGCCAGGCCGCATCCGATCGCCACGGGGATGGTCGGCATACTCCATCGCGCGGCTCGCCAACGTTGGTACCAACGGCGCGCGGAGACTCGTTCGACGCTGCTAAACAACAAGCGCTCGTCCTTGAACTGAAATACACACCAGCGAACTGCCAGCCAGCAGGCGGTCAGTGTCGCGGCGATTACCGGGGCGCTGAAGACGCCGACCGCGCGCCAATTCTCTTCCATGACCGCTTGGATGAGCAGTAGTAGTCCGGTCAGCGGAATAAGCGAGGTGCCCACGGTCAGTTGGGTTCCGGGCAGCAGCGCCATCAACATCAGAGGCATTGTCACCATGATCAGGGGCATCAGATAATATTGACCTTCCTTGCTGCTTCGGGCGAACGCCGCCACCGCCAGGGCCAGCGAACTGAAGAGCGCGGAGAGCAGGAGGAGGGCGCCCAGCAAAACGGGAAAGATTTCCCAGGGGGGCAGGCCGCCCAAGTGGGCGCCTCCGGTCAGGCGGGCGAGCGGCGACGCCACGAACGATCCGCAGATCAGCAAACTGACCATATTCAAGAGGGCCGTCGCGGCACTGAAACTCATCACGGTCAGAAGTTTGCCTGCGACGATTTCGAGCCGCGACGCGGAGCTGGTGAGCAAAGTCTCCAGCGTTCCACGTTCTTTTTCGCCGGCGACCAGGTCGACCGCGGGATAAAACGCGCCGGTCAGCGCCCATATCACCAAGATCAACGGAAGCACGCGAGACCATTGCAGCGACGAGCCCTTGATCGAGCCGGCCAAGTCAGTCTGCGTCGTTTGCGCCGCGTTAAACGTCGCTAGATCGACCTGCAATTTCGCCAATCGCTGCCGGATGATCTCGGCATTCCACGCCTGGAGCGCGGTTTGAAATCGTTGGGCTGCGACCGCCGACGCCGGCTCGATCGAATTCTGCAGGACCAGAATCTGCGCCGGGGAATCTGGCGTCTGTTTGCGGATCGAATCGCCGAATCCGCGGGGGACGATCACCAGGAGATCGAACCGCCGCTGTGTCAATTCGGTCCGCAACACCCGTTCGGCGTCCGCCGACAACTGTCCGTTCGCAAGGCGGTTTTTTTCGATGAATTCGGCCAGCCGAGAATCCTCGCTGCCCGCCGCTTCGATCGAGGTCAGCTCCCATTCGTGCGAGGGCAAGAGAGACGGATGCAGGTGCGCGCCGTCCAGCAACGGGGGACCATCCGGCAACTCGCGGTCGCCGACCAGCCAAATGCGACTGCTGGGTGCGGACGCAAGCTGGGCGACTTGGATGAACGCCATACTCAATAGCGGATAGATCAACAGCGGCAGCAGCAGGACGGTCACCAACGTCCGTCGGTCCCGCAGTTGGTCGCGGATTTCTCGCCAGAAGATCAAGCGGATCGTGGAGGGATTCATGCGCACGGTTCTCGAGGTAGCTTCAGGCCCTGGCGTTGGGAAGCGGCGGCGGCAAGAGTGAGGACGGTGCCGGAGGATGGTGACGGGAAATCAACTGGTAGAACAGCTCTTCCATGTCCGATTGGGCGAAGCGTTCGGAGAGTTCGCGGGTCGTGCCGGCCGCAACGACGCGCCCGGCGCTCAGGATACAGATATAGTCGCAGAGCCGCCGCACTTCGCTCATGATGTGCGACGAAAACAGGATGCACTTTCCGTACGCGCGCAACTGTTCGATCACCGTCAGCACCTCGCGGGCAGCGACCACATCCAAGCCGGAAGTCGCTTCGTCGATAATCAGCACCGGCGGATCGTGGATCAGAGCTCGGGCGATCGATACCTTTTGCCGCATTCCGGTCGACATCGTCGAGCCCAGAACGTGGCGGAGCGGATCCATGCCCAGTTGGGAGAACAACTCCTCCATTCGACGGTGCAGCGGTCGGGGAGGCAGGCCGTGCAGTCGCCCAAAGTACTCGACCATCTCCCAGCCGGTCATTCGTTCGTAGATTGCGGTGTTGGTGGTGACATAGCCGATCTGACGCCGCACCAGGTCGGGTTCGCGGACCACGTCGAATCCATTGACAGAAACGCTCCCGGCAGTCGGTTTCAAGACGGTCGCCAAGATCCTGAGAATCGTGGTCTTGCCGGCGCCGTTCGGGCCCAACAGCCCAAAAACTTGCCCCGCCAGGACATCGAAGTCGACGGCGTGCACGACCGTGCGCAATTCTCCCTCGTCTTCGTAAGCTTTCGACAGCTGGCGGACGTGGATCATCGGCGACGAACTGTGTTTGGACGGGGTAACCGTTCACGCGCCGGGGGTCTGACGCATTTTTCGGCTGGAAAGGGCAATCTGCAATGTACGCCAACCCGAAAAATGGGTCTGACCCCCTCACAGTGAACCATTCTGTTGTTCGCTCCGTGAACGCTTCCTGGGAGGGGTGATCGCCTTAATTGTGGCTTGCGAACGCAGGTCGCGACGAGGGAAATCCGCCGAATCCTCGGCGGCCGGTCATCCCATGCCAAATATCCCGCCCCTGCCGATTCTGCCGATCACACCCTCTGCGCCGCGCGGAAAAATACCGCATCCCCAACCCACACCGCTCCGCCCCAAGGTAGGCTTTTCCGCCGAGCATTCTGCCCGCGCGCGCCCACCGATTTTTCACCATATCGACGACCACTCTCATGCAATCGCTCCCCCCCTCCATCACCGCGGACCAAGCGAGTCTCTCCCACATGCCCCTGCTGGATTGGACGGCACGCGAGCCAGAACGGCAACGATTCGTCCCGCTGCAACCGCAGTCGTTGGCCGAGGCGGAACTGGAAGAACACGATGTGCTGGCGTTGATCCTCAAATACCTCTACCTGCGCGGATCCCAGACGGGGCACGCTATTTCCAAACACATCAAACTCAGCATGGCGGTTGTCGAACCCCTGCTCAACGACCTGAAGCGACGGCTGCTGGTCGTTTACAGCGGATCGGCGATGGCGAACGATTACGTCTACCAACTCACACCGGCCGGACTGGAGCAAGCCCGCTTGTTGGCGGGGCGGTGCACCTATTGCGGGGCGGCGCCGGTGAGTTTAAAGCACTACCACGAGGCTTTGGAACAACAATCATGGAAGACCCATCTCCCCAGTCTGCAGGACATTCAACGGGCGATGCACCCCTTGATTCTGTCCGAGCGGTTGCTGGGGCAGATCGGACAAGCCCTGCATGTGGGGAAGAGCCTTCTACTGTACGGGGACGCGGGCAACGGAAAGACATCGATCGCGCGGCGCTGCCTGCATTCGCGGAGCGATACCATCTGGATCCCGCGCACGCTGACCGTGGGCGGGGAAATCATTCGTCTGTACGACCCGGCGGTGCACGAGGCGATGCCGCCGCGCGCGTCCAACGCGCTGGCTCCCGATACGAAGATCGACGAGCGTTGGGTGGAAATTCGCCGTCCCACGATTGTGGTCGGCGGCGAACTGACGCTGGAACACCTGGAACCGACCGTCAACGATGTGACGGGGATCATCGAAGCGCCGGTGCACTTGAAGAGCAACGGGGGATGCTTGATCGTCGACGATTTCGGCCGGCAGCGGATTCGCCCTGAAGAACTTTTGAATCGGTGGATCGTGCCGTTGGAGACCGGCCAAGAAAACTTGAATCTCCCCTCGGGGCGACAGATCCGCGTCCGCTTCGACCAATTGCTGGTATTCTCGACGAATCTCTCGCCGCAGTACCTTTGCGACGAAGCTTTCTTGCGACGAATCCGCTACAAGATCGCAGTCCCCGATCCGACCCCGGAACAATTCGAAATGCTATTCGCTGCGGAGGCCGCCCGGGCCGGGATCGAGCTGCAAGCCCCGGCCCTGCGCTATTTGTTGGACAAGTTCTACGCCAAACACCATCGTCCGCAACGGTTCTGTCATGCGGTCGACCTGGTCGCTCACGCCAAGGACCATCTCGATTTCCATGGGAAGCCTCCAGCCCTCACGCCGGAGATCATGGATATCGCAGCCAACAACTACTTCGTCGGTCAATAACGTTCACTCGACCACCAGTCCCGTCAGATTTTTTTTCGTCTCCGGATACTGGGGATCGAGCGCTTCGATGGTCCTCAGCAGCAGTTCGCTGACGACCAGGTTTCGATACCATTTCTTTTCTGCCGGGACGATGTACCAGGGCGCCCAGGGCGTGTTACAACGCGTGAGGGCGTCTTCGTAGGCGTCCAGATAGTTGTCCCACAATTTGCGTTCCTCCAAGTCGCGGAGATTGAATTTCCAATGCTCCAGCGGATCATCGATCCGCTCCTGCAGCCGTTCGCGTTGCGTCTCCTTGCTGATCATCAGGAAACACTTGAGCAGCACGGTCCCCGTTTCCTGCAGCGTCTTTTCGAACGAATTGATCTGCTCGTACCGGCGCTCCCAGACGTCGGAAGGGACCAATCGGTGGACACGAACCACCAACACGTCTTCGTAATGCGAGCGGTTGAAGATCCCGATATTCCCCCGCCGCGGCACGACGCGGTGCACCCGCCATAGAAAATCGTGATCGAGTTCCTCTTCGCTGGGTTGTTTAAACGAATGCACCTGGCAGCCGCGAGGATTCACCCCTCGCATCACCGTTCGGATCGTACTGTCCTTGCCGGCGGTATCCATTCCCTGCAGGACCAACAGGATCGAATGTTTGTTTTCGGCATACATGATGTTCGCCAGGTCCGACATTCGCTCGGCATTTTTCTTGATCCGTTTTTTTGCGCTCTCCTTGTCGTACCCGGGATCGCGGTGGCCCACGTCGATTTCGCGCAAATTGCAACGCTCCCCGGGTTTCAAGGTAATCGGCTGCGGCATAGGATGACTCCAGTCGTGATCTTGAACGGTTCGGCCTCTGGCGGGGACCGGGCGCCGGATTCCATTCTGGACCGTTCAAGTCCCAGATTCAACGGCGACGAAAGGTGGGGCTTGGCGATTTTTTCAGAATGCCCAGCGCGTTTTTCTCTGCGAGCCATGGACAAGAAAAGCAAAAAACAACTCGAGGTTCTGCGACAACGGCAACAAAATCTGCAGCGGCAATTGGCCGGCGCGCGGCGCCAAGCCGATGACCCGGCAGAGGTCAAAGAACTGGAAGCTGAGATGCAGAAAGTGACTCAAGAAATCGAACGGCTGCAGAAAGGCGGCTGACATCGAGCGCTACCCGTGACCTCGGAACCCCAATTCGAGAACCCACCCTGCTGGGGATTCCTGGCGATCGACAAGCCACAGGGATTGACCTCTCGGCACGTAGTCGATCGCGTGGCCCGCCTTTTGGGGGAAAAGCGGATCGGACATGCGGGAACGCTTGATCCTGGGGCGACCGGCGTGCTCTTGTTGGCGCTCGGCCCCGCAACCCGCTTGGTCGGGTTCGCCCAGGCGATGCCCAAGACGTACGAGGGGACGTTTCAGCTAGGGGTGGCTAGCGATTCCCACGACCTGGAGACCCCGGTTCGAATTCTGGAAGGGGTGGCGATTCCGTCGCGCGCCGAGATCGAGCAAGCCGCGGCGCGGTTGATCGGCTGGATCGACCAAACGCCGCCGGCGTTTTCGGCGGTCAAGGTCGGCGGCCGCCGAGCCTACCAATTGGCGCGGGCAGGTCGCCCCGTTGAACTGCAACCACGCCCCGTCTGGGTCGACTCCGTGGAAATTCTGGAATTCGACTACCCCCGGCTGCGGTTGTCGATTCGCTGCGGACGAGGAACCTACATCCGCACCTTGGGTCGCGATCTGGCAGTCGGTTTGGGAAGTGAATGCGTGATGACCGAATTGCGGCGCACCGCTGTCGGGCCGATTTCCGTCGAGCAGGCCACTCGACTGGACCTCCTCTCGCGCCGAAATTGGCCGGATCATCGCCTGCCGCCAGATCTCTTCCTTCCAGCAATGCCTCGCTTGGTTTGTTCGTCCCAGCAGATCGAAGTGATCCGACGCGGCGGCAACCTGGCGGAAGTCCCCGACACGACCAGTCCTTGGGTGTCGGCCTGGGACCGCGACAACCGATTATTGGCGCTACTCAGCCGAGCGACCGAGGTCGAGCGGCCCGGCGCCGGCCAAACCGGTGGCTGGAAGCCGACGATTAATTTCGTCCAGTTTTGGGATCGGGCTGTCGCCCGTTAAGCCTCCTGTGGAAAAAACCATCGCGTAGGCCGGAACAAGTCCGCGCGGTTCCGGCATTGCGGATTTTCGCCGAAAAATATCCATCGCCGGAATTTCGTGGCAACACCTCGTGGGTACCGGTCGACATTTTCCGCAGCTGCTCGTCCCATCGCCGTGATCGCGAAAAACCTGGAAATTGGCGAATTTCTTTTCCCCCGCGGCTTCGATATACTTTAGTGATTCTCCGCCGATCGGAACTGGCGCGATGTTCATTCCGTCGCCGGGGATTAGGGGCAGAGGCGCCGAACGCAGCGGTCCACGGGTGGCCGTTTTCGTGCGGTCAACATGGGGAGAGGCAAATGAGAATGCGATGGTTGGCGGGTGGTTTGATGGTATGCGTCGCCTGGTGGGGCTCGTTGGCGTTCGCCCAGGAGGGTGCAAAGAAACTGGGGTCTGCCAAGGCGGGCAAGAAAGTCCGCAATCAAATGAACCAGCAAACGGGAGAGGTGCCTCCCGCAGGTCCCGCCGCGAATGGGGGTGGGGGCTTCGACCTCGCAGCATTCAGCCAGCAGATGTTTCAACAGTTTGACGCCGATAGCAACGGTGCTCTCGATCAACAAGAATTGCAAGACTGTCTGACGGCGTTGCACCAACAAGTCGAACAGCAGAATCAGGCGATCGCCGCGGCAGCCCGCCAACAGGTTTTCATGGAAATGGGCGCCGGCGGGGGCGCCGGTGGACCTGGTTTCGCCGGGATGGGCGGGAATGGCGGGAACGGCGGCGGGTTTGGATCCGCGGACGGTCAGGCCGATTGCGACCAGCAACAATCGAGCGCATTCGCCGAATTCTCCGCGAACTCGGTCAACGGCCAAGGCACTGTTCAAGGTCGTCAGGGCGCAACCGGGGGTGGTCGCTCAGGCGGTGGCGCTAACTTCGGAGGTGGAGCCCAAGGCTTCCGCGGCGGAGCTGGCGGCGGCGGGCGCGGGGGTCGCTAACCGGCTGTTGAAAATTCAGCCGCATGGCGTAAGCCTGCGGCTTCTTGCAGAGCTCGCTCTCGAGCATCCGCAGGCGAACGCCATGCGGGTGATCGTGGCAACGGCGAATCGTTGTAAGGGGCTCGCGACTTGTTGTAATCAGGCTGCTTGAAATCCGGTCGCCGCCAAGACTCGATCGTCCCATGAAATCATTCCACTGGATTTTTTTGGGCGCCAGTTTGGGGTTGCTTGCGGTCGCGGTGGGCGCGTTCGGCGACCATTTGTTGAAAGATCGACTGGTCGAGTGGTACGGCGAGCGCGGCCCGCGCCAGATGGAAAACTGGCAGACGGGAAGTCGCTATTTGATGTACCATGCGCTGGTGCTCTTGGCACTGGGTTGTTTGCCGCCGAAGTTGTCCCGGCGCGGGGTCTCCCTGGCCGGGGCGTGTTTTCTTGCCGGCTGCCTGCTGTTTAGCGGCGGACTGTTCGCGAGCGTCCTGAGCGGCACAAGTTGGCTGGTCCATATTGTTCCGGTAGGGGGAATGGCCCTGCTGGCGGGATGGTTGATTCTGGCGGCAACGGCGTGGGCGGGACGGCGAGATTCGTCGCCATGATTCCAGCCCGTTACCCGTTGGCATACTGTACAAATGTACACCCAACGCCGGATTTGTCGGCGTTGCTGGAGAATCTGCGGCAATACAGTGGTCCGATCCGCCGGGCCGCTGGGGGGGACCAGCCGTTGGGGGTCGGACTCTGGTTCGCAGAGGACCTGGTTCGGGAGCTGAAACCGCAATCGCGGCGCGACGAGTTGCGACAACGGTTGGAATCCGAGCGGTTGGTACTGTTCACCGTCAACGCCTTCCCGCAACACAATTTTCACCAGGCGGTGGTGAAACGTGCGGTCTACCAGCCGGACTGGTCGCAATCGGCACGGTTGGACTACACTTTGGCGGTGGCCGAGTTACTGGATGACCTTTTGCCAGCCGGGGCCGAAGGGAGTATTTCGACGGTCCCACTCGGTTGGGGAGACGATAAGGATCCGGAATTCTTGAACGCCTGCTCTCGGAATCTGCAGGAAGTCGCTCGTGTGTTGGCACGCCTGGAAGCAGAGCGCGGACGCTTGCTCTACTTATGTATCGAGCCTGAACCGGGGTGTCGACTTTCGACGATTGCCCAGACAGTTTCGTTTTTTTGCGAGCACCTCTTCGCAGGGCCCCAACGAGCCTTGAATCAGCGTCATATCCGGGTGTGTTACGACATTTGCCACGCCGCAGTGATGTTCGAGACGCAAGCGAGCGCCGTTGCGTTGCTGGAGTCCGCGGATATCGAAATTGGCAAAGTTCAGATCTCGTCGGCGGTGGCGGGGGGGTGGGGCGCAGGCGATGAACAGGAACGGGCGTCCGTGCTCACCGCGTTGGCGCAGTTTGACGAGCCTCGTTATCTGCACCAAACGTCGGCGCGCGCCGCAGCGGCCGACTCGGCAGCTTTCTGGGACGACCTGGGGAGCGCCCGGAAAAGCCTCGCGACGTGGCCGCAAGCCGACCTTCGAGTTCATTTTCACGTGCCGATCTATGCGGCTCGCCTGGGCGTTTTGGCTGGAACCCAGCCGGAGATCAGCGCGTGCTGGGCGGCGTTGTCCCGACTGCCTTCCAGCCGGCGCCCGCGGCATTTTGAGATCGAAACGTACGCTTGGACCGTCCTCCCCGCCGCGCATCGGCCAGGGAGTCTTGTCGACGGGATTGCCGAAGAATTACGCTGGATGCAGCAATGGATCCAGCATCCGAACGACTGATCGGCGGGAATGGAATGGCAAATGCAAGGCGCACCCTGTGGTTGATGTTGATCGCCGGGGCCGTTTGTTGGGTCGTTTGGTTTGTCGCATCGCAATCGCAGCGGCGGCAACTGGTCAAGCAAGTTGTGCTCCAGCGACTGCAGCAGAATCTATCCAGCTTGTTGGCCGATTATGCGGAGCGAGTCGCGGCCGGCGGGGCATCGCCTGAGGAGAAGGGCGCACCTCCGGCGGATGACTTTCGCCGATGGTGGCAGCAAGCGGCTCGACCGGCCGATCTGGCCGCGGTCGTGATTTCCGAACGCGGCGAAGAGCTGCTGCGAACAGAGGGTGACCTGTTGCCGCGCACCTACCTCAACCCGGCGGTGCGCCAGGGATTGGAGGTCGGGGATTGGCAAATGGCGACCTGGCGAGCCGGCAGCGACCAGTCGTTGGCGATCGTGGCTCGACGCTTGCGGCCAAACGACATCGTGACAGCCCACCAGCTCCCGGGTTCGCAGGCGGAAAACGTGGTGGTGGTCTGGGCCTACGGCCGCTTGGAGTCCGAGTTGGCGGAGTGGCCACAGCAAACCGGTTGGGGATTGGCGATTCCGCTGGTCGCGATCGCCATGTGCCTGTTGGCCAGTCAGGCGCAACGCTTGTCTCGTCAGATCCGGGAATTCGCTCAAGCGATGGTGCGCGTCTCAGCTGGGGATCTCGAACAGAAAATCGACGCGGACGAGCGTCAAGGTATCGGTCTGGAATTGAGCGAGGCGCTCGATCAACTCCGGGCTCGTTTGCAGCGGCGGCAAGCCAGCGAGGAATCGGCTCGCGATCGCACCGCCGCCGTACTGGCGTCGATGGTCGAAGGCGTTTTGGCGGTCGACAAGGAAATGCGAATCACGATGGCGAACCAAGCGGCGATCCAGTTGCTGGCGCTCCCCCGCGACTTTGCCGGCAAACTCGTCAACGCCGTCGTTCGCATTCCGCAATTCGAAAATGCAGTGCAACGCTGTCGTCAGAAAAACAGCCCGATTCAAGCCGAGTTAGAAACGGTGGGACCGGCACGCAGGACGTTGAGCATGCGGGTTACACCGCTGCGGAATCATCCCTCCACCGAATTGGCGATTGTCTTGCACGATGTCACCGAATTGCGCCGATTGGAGACCATGCGGCGCGATTTCGTGGCCAACGTGTCGCATGAGCTGAAAACGCCGTTGGCCTCCATCAAGGCTTTCGCCGAAACGTTGCGGCTGGGTGCGATCGATGACTCCGCTGTCAACCGACAATTTCTGGGGCAGATCGAGACCCAAACCCAGTTGTTGGAGCAACAGATCTTGGACCTGTTGCATTTGGCGCGGGTCGAATCGGGGCGAACCCCCTTCGAGTTGGGCCCGGTCGACCTCAACGCCGCGGCTCGAGAATGCTACGAACGGTTCAAAATCGAAGCCGCGCAGCGCGGGATCGACCTCCAATGCTCCCCCGTCACCGATCCAGTGATCGCCAGCGCGGATCGCGAAGCGCTTGGGACCATCCTGGACAACTTGATGAGCAACGCCATCCGCTACACCAAATCGGGTGGCAATGTCGAAATTCGAACCGGAATCAAAGATGGTCATCCGTTCGTCGCCATCTCGGACACGGGGATCGGAATCGCTGCGGAACATCACGACCGGGTCTTCGAGCGATTTTACAGGGTCGATCGAGCTCGCTCCCGCGACGTCGGCGGAACCGGCTTGGGGTTGGCGATCGTTAAGCACACCGTGCAAGCACTGGGTGGGCGGATCGGACTGTCCAGCCGCCTGGGGAAAGGAAGTACGTTTCAGGTCTACCTGCCAACTTGGAAGGGGCGGCCGAGTCCTTGAGTTATTTTGACGGCGGGCCGGGAAAAATTAGAGCCGGAAGCCAACAGATTTTAGGCGGTTCCGGCTGAAAACTAGGTGACACAAAGCCCGGCCACAGCTTCTTCATGAAATCTTAATGTTTTCTTAACAATTCGCCGGTATCGTGCTGTCACTTCCCTCCCCGGCTCGGTTCTAATACCACCGGTGCGGGATGGAGTTTTTGCGGCCAAGTTTGTGAAATCACGTCAACAAATGCGATGCGAATTGAAGCAAGGAACTGCGGTATGAAACGGTTGAGCGTGTTGGTTTTGTTCTGTCTGGTGTTGGGAGCTTGTGAGAAGCCGCCGGCGACGCAGCCCGGGGGTACGTCGTCGACAGGGGATAGTCGTAAGGCAGGCGAAACCGACTCGGGCACGGCCGCATCGAGTCTACGCGGCAAGATCGACATCCAGGGATCGAGCACCGTGGAGCCGATTTCGAACCAGGCAAAAGAGAAATTCAATGTGAAGTTTCCTGGGGTCCAGGTCACCGTGGGGCGGCAGGGGACTGGGAATGGGTTTAGCGTCTTTGGCAAGCGGGAATCGGACATTTCCGATGCGTCCCGCCCGATCAAGAAAAAAGAGGCGGACGAGTGCCTGAAGAACGGCGTCACCTTTATTGAGTTGCCGATCGCTTACGATGGCCTCACGATTGTGGTCAACCCCAAAAACGATTTTGTGAAACAACTTACGTTGGATCAAATTCGCAAGATTTTCCGAGAGGGGGGCGCGACGACTTGGAAAGAAGTCGACGAGTCCTGGCCCGACAAACCGATCACACTTTTCATTCCGGGGACGGGATCGGGGACGTTTGATTATTTCTTGGAGGTGGTGGGCAAAGACGGCGACGGTGAGGCGCCACTGCGGACCTCCGGCGCGAACGTCATGCCCAGCGAGGACGACAACCTGTTGGTCCGAGGGGTCTCGGGAGACGAGTTCGCGATTGGCTACTTTGGATATGCGTATTTCGAGGCGAACAAGGAAAAACTGAAATGCGTTCCGGTTGTCCATCCGGAAACGCAAAAGGGGGTGACTCCGTCGCGACAAACGATCGAGTCTGGAGAATACAGCCCGTTCAGTCGGCCGTTATTCATCTATGTCAACGCGGAGTCGCTGGAATCGAAAAATGAAGTCTTAGAGTTCGTTGAGTTCTATCTGGACAATGCCCAGTCGATCGTCGATGCAGCTCGATATGTGCCCTTGCCCGCGGAGCTGTATGCTCGGGTTCGCGAGCACCTGGAGAGCCGTTTGACCGGGACCCATTTTCTAACGGCGGAGGGGGAGGCACGCCACGGCGCTTTGGCCGACGTCTACCGTCGCGAGAATTTGGTGCAGGCGCAGAAATAGCGGTGGCGGGTTGACCCGATCCGTGCAAGTTGACACGAGCGAATCGGTATGGCATCGGCAAGCAAGAATTCTGGCGCTCCGGAGTGCCTGACCGCTCGGCGGGTCCGGCCGGCGGCGGCCAGTCATCGGTCTCAGGCGTTGGTGGTGGGGATACTGGCATTTTTTGCCGCGATCACCGTGGCCACCACGCTGGGGATCATCGGCATGTTGATCTTCGAGTCGAGTGGTTTTTTTCTCAATTCGACGCAGCCGATCGAGCTCAAGAAATTCCTGACCGGCACCGTCTGGAACGTCGGACACATTACCGAAGCCGGCAAACTGGAGTACGGCATTTGGCCGCTGCTGTCTGGCACGTTTCGGATTACGGCGGTGGCGATGTTGATTGCCTTGCCCTTGGGCCTGGTCACCGCGATTTATCTCAGTGAGTATGCACCGCGGCGGTTGCGTGCGATTCTCAAACCTGCGTTGGAGGTCCTGGCCGGAATTCCGACGGTGGTGTTGGGGTTCTTTGCCGTGATGTACATCACTCCCTGGTTGCAGAACCTGGGTGACTTTCGCACGTTCAACTCGGCATCGGCGGGCATTGCCGTCGGGATCCTTTGTTTGCCTCTAGTCTGTTCGTTGTCGGAGGACGCGTTGCGGGCGGTTCCTCAATCGCTCCGCGATGCGTCGTACGGCCTGGGAGGGACGCGGTTTGACACCACGTTGAAGGTCGTCGTTCCGGCGGCTCTGTCGGGAATCGTCTCCGCATTTCTCTTGGCGATCGCTCGCGCCGTCGGCGAAACGATGGTGGTGGCGCTCGCCGCCGGCAGCACGCCGGTATTTACCTTCGACCCGCGCTTGCCCTCGCAGACGATGACCGGGTTTATCGTCGAGCGATTCCAGAGTGAGAATGTGGTGCCGGGAACCGTCGACTACTATTCCATCTACGCCGTGGCGATCACCTTGTTTGTGATCACGTTCGGTTTCACGTTGGTGGGCCAATGGATTCGTCGCCGGTACCGTGAGGCCTATTAGGAGCGGAGCATGCCCCATCCGGATCGGCCACTGATCAACGACGCTGTTCGCAAGGCAAAGAACCAGTTGTTTCTGGTGGTTTGCCTGTTGGCGTCCAGTCTGGTGTTGGTGGTGTTGGTGTTCATGTTGACGACGTTGGTCCGTCAGGGAGGCGGACATATCAGCTGGCGGTTTTTGACCAGTTACCATCACGACGACAATCCGGCCGCGTCGGGGATTTTACCGGCGATGGCCGGGTCGCTTGTGGTCTGTTTGATCTGTGCCGCGGCGGCGATCCCCGTCGGGATCGGTACCGCGATCTTGATGGAGGAGTTTCGCCCGAAGAATCGCACGGTGAATTGGTTGCACCAGCTGGTGCAGCTCAACGTCAACAACCTGGCCGGAGTCCCCTCGATCGTGTATGGGATTCTGGGTGTCACCGCCTTTGTTTACATGTTCAATTTATTTGGCGTGATCGAGGCCAACAAGACGCCCCAATTCGAGATGGGGGCTCGGCGATATTATCAGGTCCGCACGATCGCCAAGGAGTACGTCTGGATCCCGGTGCAGGACAAGAACGAACGAACCATCCGCATCGAGCAACCGTGTCGTGCCTTGACCGTCCAGGGGGAGCCTCTGGAGCTGCAGGTCATCGAGCGCGGTGCGCCGCCTCCGTCCGACCCTGCCGACCTGGCACGCACGGTCTATCGCGGATCGGTGGCGAGCATCTTCAACCAACATCGATTTTTCTACGCACATCTCCCGTTTGGGACCAGCGTGCTGTCGGCTGGTTTGACGCTCGCGCTGGTCATATTGCCGATCGTGGTCATTTCGACTCAGGAAGCGATTCGGGCAGTACCGGGGACGCTCCGCGAGGCCGCGTTTGGCTTGGGTACCACCCGCTGGCAAATGGTGCGGACGGTGGTGTTGCCGGCAGCTCTCCCCGGGATCATGACGGGGACGATCCTGGCGATGGGGCGAGCGATCGGGGAGGCCGCACCGTTGCTCGCGGTCATGCGCGGCGTGATCAGTAACTCGGCGGCGCCGGCGAATTTGATGGAGAATTCGGCGACGTTGCCGGTCTTGATTTACGGTTGGGCCCAGGACGAAAACAAGGGATTTCATGACTTGTCCGCGGCTGCAATTTTGGTTCTGCTGGTGTTGTTATTGTTGATGAACGCCACGGCGATTTTTATCCGGTATCGAACCGAACACAACACTCGCAATTGATCGTTCAGCGAATTCAGGTAAACAACGTGGCCACCTTTCCAGCGACTCCGCAATCCCAGTCGATGACGCGTGTACCTAAGATGAACGGCGACGAAGAGGCCCTCGAGGCAACGGCGGAAGTCAACGTCGGGCTCAGCGGACTTTCGGCGATCGCGGCCGCACGGGCTGCGGAAAATGTTCCTGCAGGCGCAGCGAGAATCGCGGTGAACTTCGAGGATTTCAATGCCTGGTATGGGGACTTCCAGGCGATCCGCCAGGTCAACTTGAAGATGCATGCCAACAATGTCACGGCATTCATCGGTCCCAGCGGATGCGGCAAGAGCACCTTGCTGAAATGGGTCAACCGCATGAACGACGTGATCCCGGAGGCGAGAGCTTCGGGGAAGTTGCGATTGGGTGAGACCGATGTCCTGGCGCGGACGACCGACGTGGTCGCCCTCCGCCGCCGCGTGGGGATGGTCTTCCAAAAGCCGAATCCGTTCCCCAAATCGCTGTACGACAACGTGGCTTACGGTCCGCGGTTGCACTTCCGGATGTCCAAAAGCGATGTCGCGGATGTCGTCGAATGGGCGCTCCGAAAAGCCGCCTTGTGGGATGAAGTCAAGGATCGGCTGCACTCCTCGGCGCTCGGATTGAGCGGGGGGCAGCAGCAGAGGCTCTGCATCGCCCGGGCGATCGCGATCGGGCCCGAAGTGCTGTTGATGGACGAACCCTGCTCGGCGTTGGATCCAGCCTCGACGGCGCGGATCGAAGATTTGATTTTCGAGCTTCGCGAACAATACACGATCGTGATGGTCACGCACAACATGCAGCAGGCGGCTCGCGTCAGCGACTACACCGCGTTCTTCTACGAAGGCAAAATCGTCGAGGACGGCACGACCAACGAGTTGTTCACGCGACCCCGCCGCAAACAGACCGAGGACTATGTCACCGGCAAGTTCGGTTAACGACAATCGCCTCGGGCGCCCGACGAACCCAATCCGGAAACTGGCAACCCAAGTCGATCCCAAACCACTCACCTTTTGATCGTCGAGCGATGACCAAGCAATTCGAACGCGAAGTTCAGGCCCTGGAACGAAAACTGATGTCGTTGTTCGGGCTGGTCGAGAAGATGATCGACGATGCCATGCGTTCGCTCTGCGAGCATCAGACCGATCTGGTGCGGACCGTGATCGCCAGCGACCGCCAGGTCGATGAGATCGAAGTCCAGATCGAAGAGGAGTGTCTCAAGATCTTGGCGTTGCACCAGCCGGTGGCGGTGAATCTACGACGAATCGCGACCGTGCTCAAAATCAATTCCGACCTGGAACGGATCGGCGATCTGGCATGCAACATCGCGGAGCGGGCCGAGTCCTTGACGCACCACCCCTACTTCCCGATCCCTGAACAGCTTCCGGTGATGGTGAAGATGGCGACCGAAATGGTCCGTTTGGCCCTCGATGCATTCGTCGAGTTGGACACGGGTATGGCGAAAGAGGTCATCCAACGTGACACCCAAGTCGACACCTACAACCGGATTGTCATCGACGAACTGCGCGATTTGATGCGGAGCGATCCTCAGTTGATCGAGCCGGCGTTGCACAGCTTTTCGGTGGCGCGGCACGTGGAGCGAATCGCCGATCATGCAGAGAACATCGCAGAAGATGTGATCTACCTGGTGGACGGTTCGATCGTTCGCCACAAACATGGCAAGTTATTGGACAAATCAAGATAGGTAGCGATGCCACGCCATAAACTCCTGATCATCGAAGATGATCGCTCGCTGGGTGAGGTGCTCAAGTACAACCTAGAGCAAGCGGGCTATTCGGTCCTGGTCGCGCTCGACGGACAAGACGGGCTGAATCAGGCCCGATTGCAGCTGCCCGACTTGATTCTATTGGATGTGATGATCCCGGTCGTCGACGGAATCGAGGTCTGTAAACGGCTGCGGGCCAACCCGGACACCGCCGAAATACCTGTATTGATGTTGACCGCCAAGAGCGAGGAATCCGATCAACTGATCGGTTTTTCGGTCGGCGCCGCCGATTATGTCGTCAAACCCTTTAGCGTCAAGATCCTGTTGCAGCGAATCAAAGCCCTCATCCGCCGCAAGGTCGCGGCACAGGAAGGGGGGAACGAAATGCTGGTGGCTGGGAACATTCGGATCGACCGAATCAAGCATCGGGTGACGGTCGGCGAATCGCCGGTCGACTTTACGCCCAGCGAATTTCGTTTGTTGGAGACGTTGGCTCGTCAACCCGGCCGGGCCTTCGATCGCAACGAGTTGATCGAATCGGCGTTGGGCGACGATACCTTGGTCCTCGAGCGGACAATCGACGTCCATATTCGCTCGCTCCGGAAAAAGCTGGGCGAATCCAGCAAGTATATCCAAACCGTGCGCGGTATCGGCTACCGTTTCCTGGAGCCGGAGACCTCCGGCGTCTCCTGACCGTCGATTGTCGGCACACCGATGTGCTCCGCCTGGTCCGCTTCGATTTTCCCGACGTGCCATTTGAGATGGGGCATCTGGGTTGCCGGTTTTGGCGGAAGACGATGTCCCCGGGGTCAGCTAGGGTTTCGACGCATGGCGTGCATTCGCGAAGGCGGGTGCGTTTTGGGCCGGACGGTTGTGCTGGTCGACGCACACAACCCGAGCCTGGTGCCCACGGACTTCGGATTCTTCGAACAGTCCGTAGCAGCAAATGATCACCAGATCGTTCGGGTGGACCAAGCGGGCGGCTGCGCCGTTGACGCAAATCTCTCCGGCGCCTCGTTCGCCGACGATCGCGTAGGTTTGAATCCGATTTCCGTTGGTGATGTCGTAGATCTCGACCTTCTCGTACGGAGCAATGTCGGCAAGGTCCAACAAGTCTGCATCGATCGCGATGCTCCCTTCGTAATCGAGGTCGGCTTGAGTGACGCGAGCGCGGTGTATCTTCGAACGCAACAGAATCCGCTGCATGGGGTTCGGTCTACCTGTAGAAGAGTTATTCGCTGCGGAACTTATGAACCGTACGGCTGTGGTACGTTCCGTTCGGCTGCAACAACGACGAGGGGAAATTCGGCTGATTGGGAGTATCCGGAAAGTACTGGGTCTCCAGACAACAAGCCGAGTTGACGGGGTAGCCGGCGCTTTCCGGCGTGCCGTCCAAGAAATTGCCGGAATAAAACTGCAAGCCAGGCCGGTCGGTCCAGATTTCCATGACTCGCCCCGTCTTGGGATCGGCCAACGTTGCTGCCAGTGCCATTCGCTCGCCGGAGGGCTTGACGACGACGCAGTGATCATAACCTTTGGCCGCGGATCCACGGAGCGCATCGATCCGAGCCCCGATGGCGGTGGGCTGGCGGAAGTCCAGCGGAGTCTCGGCGACCGAAGCCAATTCGCCCGTGGGAATCAACGTTTCGTCGACGGGCAGGTATTGCTCGCTGGGAAGCGTCAGCAGGTGGTCCAGAATCGTACCTTCCCCGGCCAGATTCCAATAGGCATGGTTGGTGAGATTGACATGCGTCGGCGCATCGGTGGTCGCCAGTAAATCCATCACCAATTCGTTCTGATGCGTGAGTCGGTATTCGGCGGTGGCGTTGACGGTCCCCGGGTAGCCTTCCTCACCGTTCGGACTGCGTAGCCGGAAGCGGACGCCCACCGCGTGCGGTTCGCGGATCGCTTCGCTGGACCAGACTCGTTTGTCAAACCCCACCAGCCCGCCGTGCAAGTGATTGGGGCCGTTGTTGACGGCGAGTTGAAACGTCTGACCGTTGAGGACGAATTTTCCTCCAGCGATGCGATTGCAATAGCGACCGGCGATGCAGCCGAAATACGATTTGCAAGCTTGGAAGCCCGCCAAATCGGGGCAAGTCAGCACGACATTTTTCACCGTGCCGTTCCGATCGGGCGCGAAAAATCCAGATAACGTTGCGCCGTATTCCAGCAACTCCATCCGGTAACCATTGGGATTGGTACAGATCCAGCGGCGGACGGTTTGGCCGTCCGCGGTCTGCCCGTAATTTTCGGTCACCAGCGTCGGTCCGGGTTTGGCGGCCGGCGCATGGGCTGCAGATTCTTGTGCTGGCATGGGCGATCCGGACAGGGCGCAAAGGAAGCTCAAAACGAACAGCAATCCAGGCCAAACGGCTCGAAATTCTGGGTAAAACCGCATTGGATGGGTCCTTGCGAATGTAGCGAATGGGATGTGCGGCGTCGATTGGTTATAATCATAACGTCTGCGGTTCGGCCGGAGGAGGCGGACCCGGTGATCTTTTGGCCAAACGGCCAGCAAGGATGGCAAGATTGGAATCGAATCGGCAACCACTCTCTGTCCGAGGACGGCATTTTCTTAACCCTCGCGAATCGATGGCGACCCCTGTTGCGGCTCAGATCGATTGGCAAACGGAGCTGCTGCGTAACGAGCGGTGGCTGCGAACGATCGTGTATGCGCGGTTGGGCGAGTCGGGTGCGGTGGACGATGTGTTTCAAGAGATCGCCCTGGCGGCGGTGAAACAATCGGCCCCGATCCTCGATGCGACGAAGGTGGGCCCTTGGCTTTATCGCCTGGCGGTGCGGCAAGTCCTCTTGTACCGCCGAAAGATGGGTCGGAAACGCCGTCTGATGACGCGGTACGCCGACGTGGTAGAAACCGGCCACACGGCGCGGCAGGAATCCGCCGATCCCATCGGTTGGTTGCTGAACGAAGAGCGGCGAGCGATGGTGCGGCGGGCTGTCAAACAGCTCCGGCCGGCCGACGCAGAAATATTGCTGCTCAAATACGCGGAAAGTTGGAGCTATTTTGAGATCGCTAACCGTTTGAATATCAGCCACAGCGCTGTCGAAGCTCGATTACATCGGGCTCGCGAGCGATTGCGGAATATCCTATCCCACATGCAATCCGAAGGCGGCTCGTAATAGTGCGGACACGAAGTCGTGTTGGTAGTACGTCAGCGGCCTCACGACAGCAGTTTCCTCCTCAACATTTCCCCCTGCAACCGGTTGGTTGCGAAATAGGGTTGCCCAGATGAATTCGGCTAATGCCCGTGTCAATGAATCCAACGATCGCGTCAGCGAAACCGAGTTGGAACGCCTGGTCGAAGGACAACTGTCGGACCGTGAGTACCGGCGGGTGGTGGAACAGTTGGGGCAAGAACCGGACGGCTGGCGGCGATGTTGCTTGGCGTTTTTGGAACACCAGGCGCTCCGCGCCGATTTGGGATTGTTGGGGAATTTTCCATTTGATGCGCAGACCGGATCTCAGGACGACCGCGACCTGCTGGATGCGTCGGCCGATGAGATTCTTCGCGGGGACGTTGAGGATTGGTCGGAGAGATTTCCGCGACCCATTGCTCGATCCAATCGCCCGGGGCGGCGATCGAGCTGGTTACGCGGGTGGTTGCAGAGCCCCCTGCAAAACCCACTCGGTGGGTTTGCTGTGGTGGTGGCAGCGAGCGTGCTGGTCTATGCCGCGGTCAACGCCGGTCGAGATCGTCTTCGGCAACCCGAAGGATTATCGTTAGAGCCCAGCCGCCGCCCTGGGGTCGAAGAAGATGTTGGGTATGCCGACTACGCAACTCCGAAAACGGTCCAGTCGGTTGACGCGGAAGGCCAATCCTCTCCCGCCGGCGCCCCAATCAATGAACGTATTCAGTTCGCCGTGGTTCGTTCCGACGAAGACCCTGCCAACACTTTATCGGTCCCGCTGGAGCAGGCCGGTCCTTCCGATTCGCTGCGTTGGCCGTCGCGCTCGGCGGCGGGTGCGGCAGACGGTTTGAATTCAAGCTTGAAGGGGATGGCCAAGCCGTATCGCGTTCAGCCCCGACTCTTTCTGTCGGTGCGTCCGAACGGTCAACTGGCCCTGATTCCAGTAGAAGTTATTCGAATCAAAGCGTATCAATAGCGGAAACGCGGAAATAACGGTGCAATGCGGTTTCTTCCTGCAGTCTTGGTGCTAGGTTTGGCAGCGGTGGTTCTGGCCGCGACCGGGTATTTTCAGGGTTTGAGCCTGGCGGTGCCGGAGAATGGTGCCTTCCCGCGCAAGTTATTCGGCATCGAGCTTTTTGGTCAAATCAAGGACGAGCCGGACGAAGAATCATTCGAGTTCACGTCGGCGCCTCCCGATGCATCCGATTTCTGGCTCGGCGTGCGTTGCGATTGTGTGACCGATGTGCTTCGCGCGCAATTGAAGATCTCCAATGGATTGGTGATTGACGATGTTCTCCCCAACACCCCGGCCGATCGCGCTGGCTTGGTCGTCAACGATGTCATCGTCTCGGTCGACGGCAATCGAATCTCCTGCTGTAAGTTGTTGAACTCCCTAGTCCAGGGTGCGAAACAGGACGGCATTCGTTTGGAGGTCCTCCGCGAAGGGAAGAAGTTGTTCGTGACCGTCGTGCCGGAACCCCGTCCCCAATGCGAGGTGTTGATCAATCCTTTGGTGTTTCCCAATGACGCCGGGCAACTGGTCGAATTGCCCCAGTCCGATATTGTGGCCTTGTGCAATCCCTTAACCGGTGAAGTCAGTATTGTCGTTTTGAATCGAGGCTTGGTCCTATCGCAAGATTCGACGGGGCGTTTGCGGGACAATACCAGGGAGGACCTTCCGTTGACCGTGGAACAAATGAACCGGCTGGCGATCGACTACGACTGGCAATCGTTGTCCCAGCTGAGCGGGCCCAAGGTTCAGGAAATCTTGTCCCTGGCGATCGATGCGGCCAGCAGCGAATTGAATCGGCTGGAAAACACGATCGAACGATGTTTGGCCGAAGAGGTCGTGGTGAGGGGATTGGTGGACCAACTGCAAAAAGAAGCCACCGCGGTGGAGACGTATATCGCCGGCTTGCGGCGATTAGTGGACGAGATGGCAAACCTTCCGGCGGATAGTCTCCAACAAGAGCCGCCTCAATTCCGGGAATCGCCCGAATCGAATCGTGAGCACGGACCTCGCGATACGAAATTTCAGCTGGTCGCCGGGGTGTAGGCGTCATCCCCGTGGCAAACGGCGTTTTTTTCCCGGCGAGACGTCGGCAAACCGATGAACTTGCTTGTCCATCGTAGAGCAATTGTCCTCAATTGCTCGTCTGGGGCGTGGAAGAGAACAGTTGAGGACAACTGTTCTACAATCAGCGTAGAGCCATTGTCCTCAATTGCTCTACCCCTCAATACGCCAAGTCAAAACTCGCCATTGGGACGTAATGCGGACCAGACTTTTCCCGATAGCTGGCGTACAGGACGACTTCGTCGATGGAGCTGACGCCGAACGCGTAATGCTCTAATTCGCGCATCACATGCGTCAGGTGCCCGGGAAACGCACCCTCGCGGCCGGCCCGGCCCAAGGTAAGATGCGGTTTGAAAGTCTCTCGATCGCTGGCAAAACCCAATTGCTGCAACGCCGCGGCCAGCCGAGCCTGCAGGGTCGAAAGTTCGTCTCGACCGAAGCCGACGCCTGCCCAGACGACACGCGGTCGGTCGTGATGCGGAAACGCCCCAATCCCTACGATTTCGACTTCAAACTCTTCGACGCCCGCAATGGCAGTTTGGATGCACTTGCAAATGTCAGGGATGTCGCGGTCCGGTACATCTCCCAGAAAATTGAGCGTCAGATGCAGCCGTTCAAGTGCAACCCAATTGTAGAGCGGGGCCGCTGCCTGCAATCGTGGAAATTCTCGCGCCACGGACTGCAACACCGCGGGGCCCATGTCGACGGCGACAAATGATCGAATTCTGGAGGGCATCGGTTGAATTCTTTTGCGGGCGTTATTGGCTGCCCAGCACCCGGGCACACAACGATCTGGCCACGGAGATCTCTTCAGTTCCTTGCACGATGGCCCGTCCGTCTGCGAACATCGTAACGGTCAACTCACCCGAACGAAACCGGACCAGATACGCTTGCTCTTCGACATCGCCTAGCCCGCGCAGCCTGCGGGCAAGTTCGGGTAAGGCGATCGACGTGCGTTCGGCCGGCGAAATCTGGACGGCGTTTCGACCGCACAGGATAGCAGTCTGTGCGGTTCGTGCACCCTCCAACCACTCGAAACGCCGTTGATCGCAGCAGCGGCAATCTCGACGGTCGCGCAGCCCCGAGACATCCAAGCTGCGAAATGACATCTCCCACGCGTCGATCGAGATCAAGCGAGGGAGCGTTTTCGGGGGATTGCCCGACAGCAGCTTGATTGCTTCCGCTGCCTGTAAGGTCGCGACCCAATGCGAAGCCGCGTTGAAGATCCCCGCCGTATCGCAGGTCGCCATCGTCCCCACGGCCGGCGGGCCCTCCGGCATCAAACAGAGCAAGCAAGGGGTCTCGCCGGGACAAATCGTCATCACCTGACCTTCGCTGGCGACACAGCCCCCAAACACCCAGGGAATTCTCAGTTTACAAGCGACGTCATTGATCAGAAATCGAGTCTCAAAATTGTCGGCGCCGTCCAAGATCAGATCGAACCCAACCGCGATTTGCTCGGCATTGTCGGCGGAAAAGTCACCGACGACAGGATCGAGTTCGATCTGCGAGTTTATTCGTTTGAGTTCACGGGCCGCCGCGATGGCTTTGGGAATTCCCTGCTCTGCATCGGTCTCGCCATACAAGTCCTGCCGTTGCAGGTTCGTGAGTTCCACAAAGTCCCGATCGACCAGTCGAATTCTCCCCACGCCGGCTCGAGCCAACAGATTGGCCTGGACGCTGCCGAGAGCTCCGCAGCCGACGATCAGGCAAGACGACGCTTGGAGCCGCCGTTGACCTGCAAGTCCCAAGGGGGCAAACCGAGTCTGCCGGACGTAGCGTGCGAATGAATCGTGTTCCGTCGAAGTCATGGGGGGAACCAAATAATAGCTGCTCTCCTGCGTCGCCTATTAGAGCACATCGAAACAGCGCTCCGCCCCCTCACCCTACCCATTCCCCCGCGGCGGGGAGAGGGAAATGGGGATAGGCCCTTAGCCGAAAGCTTATGCCCCGTGCTTCACGAGCTGTCGAGGCTGAGCCGTCGGCGGCGGGCGTACGTGGTTATGGAGCGGGGGTGCGACACCAGCGTCCGACGGTCAAACGTCCGTTTTCGAATGAAGCGAATCGAGCGGCAGGCGCCAAACCAAGTTCCTACAAGAAACGGCCGACGCATGTCGGCCGCTTTAGAATATCAAATTGGCAGTTCGTTCGGGACCGTGGCGTCGGTGGGCGCCTGAAGCGAGGGTGCCGCAGACCGGAATACATGCACGCGTTCCGTAACATCACCGGCCTACAAGGCCGGTGTACACCAAACCGTACTGCGGCTTTGTAAGCCGCGGCCCTTTACGATAGACCGTATCGCGGCTTTGTAAGCCGCGGATTTCACTGAACTGAGGAGGGCGGCGAAATTGGGATATGGAATGCGAGCTTAAAACAAGCCGCCCCCCATCCCTCCGCCACCGCCGCCGAGTCCACCACCACCACCCCCTAGGCCGCCGCCGCCGCCACCCAATCCACCACCGCCTAATCCACCACCGCCCGCAGAAGCGCCCTGGAAGGTAAACGTCTGGACGTCGGTGATCGACGTAAACGCCGGAGCCGGGCTAATCATCACGTGGAGTCGGTCTGCAGTTGCGGCTCGGGCACGCATGCTAGTCCCGGCAGGCAACACGATCACATTGGGCTGATATCCTGGCGCACCGCGCCGGCGGGTGGAATCACTTGCGGACAGAATCTCTCCGGAGTCCTCCGGCGCATCGGGCCGCGATTGCAGATAATCGACTTTGGCTCGATTCGATTGGCTCTGCGCCAATCCCTGCATATCAACGTCGGCAGTTGCCAGATCTTGTTGATCGCGAACCAAGTTCGCGAGTTTCTGGGCGTCTAAGCCCTCGGTCCGCCGTCCGTTCTCCAATTCGAACATCACGACAGCGCCCTCTTTGGAAAGCGGAACTTGCCGCGTTTCCCAAGTGTGATTGGGCGCCCGGAAATTTCGATGGATCGTGACGGTGGCTTTGCCCGAGGGCACCTCGCCCCATACGCGATGCACCATCAGGCGGTATTCCCCCGAAAAACCTTTGGGCAGCACGTAATACTCGACCGATTGCTGGTCGGCTTTGGGATTCGAAGCGGCGTCACCCATCAAAACGCCGCCACCGACGGTCCGAGGGACTTGCCGGCCGCAAACCGACCCGCCTGGTTCTTCGACGTACAGGTCGAGGTCCGCTTGTCCGGTCCACGCGATTTCGATCACGCAATCGCGGAACAATGCTTCTTCTCGCCGCGCGATGAAAGCGTTCAGCTTTTCGGTTTCGCCCCGGCGTTGATACTCCAGTTCCAGGGCCTTGGCGGCCTTGAGCGCATCCGCCACGACTTCCCGATGATCGGGCCAAGCTTGGCCTAGAATTCCCAGTGCGGCCCATTCGATCCCATCTAATTGGCCGATCCGCTGAGCGGCGGTCAACCCCAGCACGTAGGGTTCGGCTCGCAACGGTTCGGTTAGGGAAATGTCCCGCAGCAAGGAAATCGCTCGAGCTTCCATCTTATTGTCCGCCATATATTTGGCGGCCGCCATGGCGTCGTCCAACGATCCGTTGAAGTCGACTGCCGACATCACAGCGCGTTCGATCTCACTCGCCGGCGCGCCTTGAATTTGAAGAGCCAACACCAACGCTTCGTACATCCAGGGCTGCGACTGGCCAGCGGCCATCGCGGCGTAAATGACTTCCGAAACCTGCTCGACGTCCCCGGCTTTCATCAAGCTGCGGACGGTTTCCCGGATATCTCCCGGATCGACCACTTCCGATTTCAAACGATTCCGCCAAGCGATCGCCCGCGATTCGTT
>JBGSLW010000051.1:0-7633 GCA_041740495.1 Pirellulaceae bacterium | reverse complement strand
GTCATCGCCGGCGCCGATTCGCTGATTCGAATTCGCGCCTCTAAATTGGACCGGTTGATGGATATGTTGGCCGAATTGGTGGTGCTCCGCAATCGGCGCGAAAGCCATGTGGCGGAGTTCAACGAATACAACGAAGAGCTGAGCCGTTGTTCCAACCGCTTGACGCTGGCGGAAGAGCATCCGCACTGGTCGGAGGTCGAATCCGTTCCGGGCGGCGGCCTGACTGCGCTGCAGAATGGTTCCAAGACGCTGTCCGAACTTGCCCGCGACTTGACGGTCGTCTCCCGCGGACTGCGCGAACTACAGAAGCCTTTGCAGCAAGACAACCTTTCGATCTCGCACTTCATCCGCGACTTTCGCCAGGAGTTGATGCAACTGCGGCGCGTCCCCTTGACCGGCTTGTTCCAACGGCTGCAACGCGCCGCTCGGGATGCCGCACGCCGCGAATCCAAACACGTCCAAGTCAAAGTCCTTGGGGACGATGCCGGAATCGAACAGGAACTTCAGGAACGACTGTTCGAACCCCTCCTGCACATCGTCCGCAACGCGGTCAGCCACGGGATTGAAGCCGAGTCCCAACGGACTCGGCAAGGGAAGCCGGCGGCCGGCACCCTCACGTTGGAGGCTCAATCCAGTCCGCAACTGCTGGTGATCCAAGTCGCCGACGACGGCCAAGGGTTGAACTATGATGCGATCCGCCGCCGAGCTCACGAGAAAGGTCTGCTGACGAGCAGTTACCAGGCCACCCCCCAGGAGTTGGCCCGACTGATCTTCCAGCCCGGGTTTTCCACGCGCGAGTCCGCGAGTGAAGTTTCCGGACGGGGGCTGGGAATGGACGTGGTGGCCAACACGTTGGATCAACTGCGCGGTCGAATCGATATCGATTCCATCCCGGGCAAAGGGACGACGATGCGGCTTTCGATTCCCCTGCGGTCGGGGATCGAGCACGTGATGGTATTCCGCGCCGCGGGGCAGTTATTCGCCCTGCCGATGCAATCGGTTGCGGCGGCGCGCTCGGGGCAATTGGAGCGGGAAAAGTACGGACACTGTTCTCTGGCGCGGCTGTTCGCCAGACCGGGGGACGAGCCCTCGCAAGACGGTGAGGTCCTCTTGCTGCGGCAGCACAATGGCATGCTGGCCCACGGCGCAGCGGGCCGTGGCGGCGGTGCGCCGCACGAGTCGTTGGGGTTGATCGTCGACGAGATCGTCGGCCCCGAGGAAGTGGTGGTCCGTGGACTCCCCGCCATGCTCAAGCGGCATCCCTTGTTCTGCGGCCTGACGTTATCCGGAGCCGGCGAGACCGTGCTGCTGCTGGACGGCAACCGCTTGGTCGAATTCCACCAACGATTCCACGGCGAGTCCGTCGATCCGGCGCGCGATGAGGTCTCCCGCCAGGCCCAATCCAAGGGAGCGCGGCGCGTCCTGATCGTCGACGACTCCTTGAGCGCCCGGAAAATGCTGGTCAAAAAACTGAGCCAGCTCGGATTCATCACCACCGAAGCGGGGGATGGGTTCGAGGGCTTGGAAAAACTGCGGCATTACAAATTCGACCTCGTCCTGACCGATTTGGACATGCCCCGGCTGGGCGGCATCGAAATGCTGTTCGATATGCAGCGCGGCCACTACGGCGACGCACCGGTGGTGGTGGTCACCAGCCGCAACGAAGAAGAAATTCGCCGCCGCGCCCTGGAAAACGGCGCGGTGGACTACCTCACCAAACCGGTGTCCGATGCGGCACTGCACCATACCTTGACCGAATTGAAACTCTTGCAACCCGAGACTTAACACCCTGCTCCCGCCATGAGTGAAAAAACTGTACTGTTGATCGACGATAGCGCCACGATCCGCCGACTGGTGGACAACGAGCTGAGTGCGGCAGGGTATCGCGTCCTGCTGGCAGCGACCGCCGAAGAAGGCTTGCACAAGGCCGGACACGAGCGCCCCGATCTGATCATCCTGGATCATCAACTGCCAGGGACGACTGGATTCGAAGTTTGCAAGCAGCTGTTGGCGAATCCCGATACCGCCAAGATCCCGGTCGTGGGAAGCTCGACCCTTCGCAAAAAGGCGTACTCGGAGTATCTCAACTGCGACAACGTCGTCGACATGCTCCCCAAGCCGTACACCCCGGAAGTGTTGATCGCCACCGTCGAAAACGCGATCAACACCGCGGCAATGGTGGTTCAATCCCAGAGCCAGGGATCGGCTGTCCCCGAGGTGATCGACGAGCTGGGCGAGGCCGACCTCAGCGGCTCGTTCAATTGCCTGGGGTTGCGGGAGGTGATCGACGTGCTCAACAACGGAGGCAAATCGGGCGCCTTGGAAATCCAAACCGATCGCTTCCGCATCGGGATTTTTCTGGACCAGGGTCGGATTCAAGCTGTGACCAGTTCGGGGATCGATCCCTCCGAGGTGGCGAAGTACATGCCGGAATCGCTCTCCGAGTTGGCGCCGGTGATCAAGTTCACGGTGAGCGGCCGTCGCGGCTCCGAAGTCAATGGACTGGTCGAGCTCTTGGACAACAAGGTTCTCGACCCACGGCTCCTCCGCAAACTGCTGCGGCTGCAGGCCGCGGTGCTTCTGCGATTCGCGTTCACCGCGCGACTCAAGTCCTTCCGCTTCGACTCCGGCGACCTCGCCCCCACTCTCTACCGCAAGCTTCCACTGGACATCAGCTTACTGGCGTTGCTGGTCGAAGGGGCGTTGGTTTGCCGCGCGGACGAACTGCCGCCGGCCGATCCGCATCAAGGGTTCGTCCGCCAGGCGATCCGCGGTCAGAATCTCGATCGAGCGGGCTTGTCCAGCCGACACATGAATCTGCTGAGTGCCCTGGCGGAACCCGTCAGCGGCGCACAAGTTGCACAGCGGATGGGCTGGCCCGACGACGAAGTCCGCCGCGTCCTGCACGGATTCGAGATGGCGGAGTTGGTGGAACGGCGCAAGATCGTCGACACCACCCGGGTATTCGCGGTCGCCGCCGACGCGGACACGCACGCCCGGCTGGCTGCTTTACTCACCTCCTGCTCCGACCAGTTCTCCGGAAAACTGGTGCGCGATTGGTTGGCGTTGAGTCTTCTCCTCCGCCGCCAAAAGCCTCAAGTCCTGGTGAGCGAAATCCACGACGCGGGCTCGCGTACCCAGCTCGAAAAGTTGTTGCGCGACCCGGCTCGTCCGTTGGCCGATGTAAGACTCATTGGGGTCCGCAACCCCGCTGCGTCCCAGGCTGCCGACAAAAACGCCGAATTCGCCTTCGATGCCGTCCTGACGACCGAATGCGGCGAAGCGCAATGGCGCTCTGTGCTCAGCGGCCAACCGGCTGCGACGCCCGGCGGCAATCGCCCACGCACCTTGGTTCCGGCAGCGACCGAAGTCTCCGCCGCCCCCGAATTGACCGCAACCCCCGCCGAGTGATCCACCATGCGCACCACGCTTACCTCCGACGCCGTGTCGGCGCCGCTCACCCCGCCTTGCTTGACGGTCGCCCTCCCTAACCAAGCCAGCAAGTCGATCCCCCTGCAGGAAGGGGGGAGTGTATTCGCTGGTTCGGCCGCTACCTGCGGCATCCAAATCGTCGGCGAGAATATCGCGCAGTACCACTGCATGTTTTCACTCACCCAGGGCCGCATTTGGGTGCAACATTGCCAAACCGGCGGCGAGTTGTTCGTCAACGGACAGGCGATCGAAAACGAGACCGTACTCAACCACGGCGACGAAATCACCGTGGGGGCCCACCGGATCATGGCGATCCTGGACCTGACCAACCCGGCGGCGGCGAAGTCCCTGGCGGCTGCCGCCATCGCATCGACCGTCGCACCGTGCACCGCACCGACCGGCAGTCCTTCGGAGGCCCACGCCGCCTGCGAGCCGGCGACCAACGGTTCCGCGAGCCCTATCGATCATGATCCTTCGCTGGACGCCCAGACGCGCGACTACTTGGATCAGTTGATCCACGAGTTGAGTGAAGAAACGGACCCGAGCACTTCGGACGCACCTCCCGCACCCACCGAGGCGGCCTTCGTCCCTGTTGGACCGGCGGATGAGATCGGTTACCAAACTGTCGATTTTCGTGAGGAAGAGAACGACTTGTTGCGCGAGGAAATCGCACACCTGCAGCGCGAGTTATCGGAACGCGACGCGGAACTTGAATCCTACCGCCGACAAACACAGGCGGACGGTGCGGATCCGTTTGACTCGCGACTCGCCTCGACGGGTACGACGCCCGCGGACGACGAAAACGTCCTGCGGTTGGTGCAACGATTGGAGGAATTATTGGACGAGCTGCAGAAGTCGGATGGACGAATTTCCGCCCTGGAAGAACTCCTGCGAGCCTCCGAAGAGGCCAAACAGGCCGAGCAAGACGAACGCGAGCAACTCGAATCGTGGGTCGGCGAGATCGAGCAACGTCTCGCCCTGCGCGAGGCCGAGATGGAGGCAGAAGTCGACCGACTCAAGTCGCGGAACCAGGAGCTCCAGGCCCAGTTGCAGCTGAGCGACACCCAAGCCCGCTCGATCGTCAAAACGGTCGCGGCGCCAACCGCGTTGCCGCAAAAGGCGCAAGAGGTCGTCCAGGGATTGCGCGACCGTTGTGAGGAACTGGCTCGCCGCGCGCAGGCCGCCGAGGCCGACAATGGGCGTCTGCAAGATGAACTCAAAGCCCAAACTGCCGCCGCCGCCGAGTCGCTGCAAACGATGGAAAAGAAGCTGGTCGAGCAGGAACTGGAATTCTCGCGAGAGCGAGCGGAAATCGCCCGCGGTCGGGCGGAGTTGGAACGAGCCCGCGACGACCTGGAGCGAGACTTCCACGACGGCGATCTCAACGAAACCGATACGAAATTCGCCGCCATGCGGCAGCACCTCCGCGAGTTGCACGAGCAGGAATCGCGAGCCCGCGAAGAGCGCAAGCAACGGAGCTTGAGCGGACGCATCGCGAGCCTGCTGACGCGCGTGGGTCAGCGGTAACCAGATCCCTTGCAAGAGAGAATCGTCGCGATGGTGAACGCAGCCCCAACCCACAACGCCGCCCACGACCCGGGTGCGGAGAACTTGGAAACAACGACTTCCGCGACGCCGAGCCGCGGCAATCCAGTGTTCGAGCGGTCCTTGGGAGAACTCCGCTCCGGCCGGCGGCTGGAAAAAATCACCTCCAGCATCGAAAGTTTTCTCCTAAGCCAGGTCAGCCGCCTGGAAAAATCGTTGACCCAATGCCAGGCCGCGGTCGAACAGAACCAGGTCGTGCAACGCATCCGGTCCGAATTCGAGCGGCAGCGCGAGGCCTGGGAACTCGAGCGCCAGGCCGAAATCAGACGGCTGTACGAAGCGAGCGAGAAATTGGCCCGCGGCTGGAAGCAGTTGGAGGAAGAACGGCAGAATTGGATCGCCGATCGACCCCCTGGTTACGCCGGCAAGTCCAAATAACACGAAAGGTGCTCCGATGGCCAGCGAGCCCCTCCAGGTCGAACAAGCAATCTTCACTTCCGCCAGCGCACGGCAAACGGGCAACTGCGATCTGGTCGCCCGCTCCCCGGGAGTCGATGAGAACCTGGCCAAACAGCTGCTCGCCTGGTGCCCCGCCTTTTGGGACTTGGCCGAACAGCAGCGCGAAAGCCTCCACTGTTTTCTTCCCACCCCCGACCGGATCGCCGTCTGCCGCAGCGTGTACTCCCGCTCGGAATACGGTCGAGCCGAAGGTGGAAGACTCACGACCCTGGTCGTGGTCGCCACCCCGGAACAGTTGGCGGGCTACGAGCACAACATCGTCCTGTTCACGACGATGATCCGTTCGATGGGTTACCTGACCCTGCCGGGCGACCCCGCCGCCCCGCTGGACCGTTTGGAAATTCCACCGCGGACAATGTTTACCGGGGCCGAATGCGTCGCACCGCTCGATCCCAGTATTGCCGCCAAGATCGTCCGCGCCATCGACATCCACAAGAAGGTGGCGATTTTCGGCCGAGTCGACCCGCTGCAATTTCTCTGCTCGCTGCTGGCCCAGATCCCGGCCGAGCAGCGGTGGCAAACCAGTTTTTGCACGGCGCTCAAAGTCACCGAACGGCGACCGTTCCAGCTGCACTTCTATCCGGCGGAAAGCCCCACCCTGAAGAAAGACCTGGTGCTGGCCCAGGTCCGCACGATCACGCTGGAACCCTCCGAGATCCCCGCCAGCATGGCGCGTGCCTGGTAAGAGTGGCACGACGTTCCGCGTCGTGACGAGTAACCTGCCGTCGGCCGCGCTCCGTTCGACCTTTCGGGCCGCTTGAGGGTTCGCCGACTGTCACCAGGCATCAAACCAAATCCACGACGCGGAGCGTCGTGCCACTCTCATCAACCCAACAGCGGTTGCACGACCTGGCCGTGGACGTCGGTCAGGCGATAATCGCGCCCTTGGAAGCGGTACGTCAGGTGCTCGTGATCGAACCCCAGCAAATGCAGGATCGTCGCCTGCAGATCGTGCACGTGCACCTTATTTTCCACGACGCTGAATCCCAATTCATCCGTGGCCCCGTAGTTGAAGCCGGGGCGGATTCCACCGCCGGCCATCCAAATTGTGAAGCAATCCGGATAGTGGTCGCGGCCCAAGATGGGGCTGGCCGCCGTGCGGCCTTCGCGAAACGGCGTCCGCCCGAATTCGCCGCTGCAAACGATCAGCGTCTCGTCCAGCAGTCCGCGTTGCTTCAGATCGTTGACGAGCGCAGCGATCGGCCGATCGGTCTTGGCCCATTTGCGGGTCAAGCCGTCCCGCAAGTCCTCGTCGGGACCGGTGCCGTGGAAGTCCCACCCCCAATCGAAGAGCTGCACGAACCGCACACCCTGTTCGACCAACCGCCGGGCGAGCAGGCAGTTGTTGGCAAAGCTCGATTCACCCGGTTGAGCGCCGTACGCCGACAACGTCGCGGCCGACTCCCGCGAGATATCCATCACCTCTGGGACCGCCATTTGCATCCGATAGGCCAGCTCGTACTGGGCGATCCGCGTGGCGGTTTCCGGATGATGCAGCTCGTCCGCCTGCAATTCGTTCAATTCGCGCAACGTATCCAGCGACCGCCGCCGCAAATCGCGATCCATTCCTGGCGGATCGGAAAGAAACAAGACGGGATCCCCTTTCGAACGGCATTGGACCCCTTGGTAAACCGAGGGGAGGAACCCGCTGCCGTACGAATTCGCCCCGCCGTTGGGTTGGACGCCGCTGCTGATCAGCACGACAAAACCTGGCAGGTTTTGGTTTTCACTCCCCAACCCGTAGGTCAGCCAGGCTCCCAGGGAGGGCCGTCCCGGCCTGGGTGAACCTGTGTACACTAATAGCTCCGCCGGGGCGTGATTGAATTGTTCGGTGTACATCGAGTGCACCAGGCACATCTCATCGGCGATGCCGTGCAGATGGGGCACGGCGTCGGAGAGCCAAGTCCCGGCCTGGCCGTATTGCCGGAAGGTCCGGGGCGTACCCAACAGTTTGGGGACGCCGCTGGTGAAGGCAAAAGTCCTGCCCCGCAGAAACTCGTCCGGACAATCTTCACCCGTTCGTTTGACCAACTCCGGCTTGTAGTCGTAGATGTCGAGATTCGGCGGGCTACCGGTCAGATGCAGGTAAATCACGCGGCGGGCGCGAGCCGGCAGGTGGGGCGCTCGGGGCGCGAGC
>JBGSLW010000050.1:0-5394 GCA_041740495.1 Pirellulaceae bacterium | reverse complement strand
ACCTCGGCTCAGCCCATGCAACGGTTGAGCCAATGTCGTCACCATAGAATCCGGCTTCCAAAGCAAAAACAGCTCGCCAGATCGGCGAGCTGTCGCGTTAAACCGTCGGTTGTTCTCGACTAATCGGCCAGCATCATGGTGCCGTTGTCGGCGACATCGAACATCGGGCGATGGTAGAAGTCATACCAACCGAATCCCCGCGGACGGAACGACATTCCCAAGTAAATGTTCCAGCCGTCCCGATCGGACTCGTCCGGAATCACATAGGTGAAACCGGAGCGAAGCGCCCAGCAGGTGGTGAACGGTATATCGAATCGTGAACCGATCAAGCCGTTGCCGTCTTCCGTCCAGCCTGCTTCGATTTCGGAGAACCCGCCATTGCAGCCCGGAGTCTGGAAGAAAAATCGATAGTAGTCGATACTCCGCCGCAGGATTTCTTGTTGATCTTCCACATCGTCCTGGACGTTGCGAGCGAAGCGGAATCCGAACAAGTAATTGCTGGGATAAGCCCAACTCAACTCGCCGCGGACTTGGACAACGCGCGGATCGAATTCCGACGAAGCATCCAACACGTCGGCGACCACCCCGCCCTGCAAACCGTAGTCGACTCGGCGAAACAATCCAGCCGTGTAAAAGACCTGCTCCCGGGTCACTCCGTTGTTCTCAGAGGCCAGGTCGGCGTAGACCGCGTTCGCTCCGACTTGAGCCGAAAACAGCCCGCACGTCAGCCAGTTCAACGGCATCCCGGTATTGAATCCGGCGTGAAAACCAAATCCGCCATCGTTTTCCAAACCATACCCCTGGTACGCCTGCGCGCCGATGAAGAATTCGCTATTCCGGTACAGCCCCCCCAAGCAGTCGATCCAACATCGGGGGCGGGGGCAGTCGCAAGGATCGCCTGGGGAGGAGCCGCAATCGGCGCAGCCTCCGTCAAACCAATCCCCACCCACTTCGGGTCCGGCATTCGAGCCGCAATCGGAACAGCCGCTGCCGACCGGACCGGATTCCATCACGGTCCCGCCAAAGCTGCCTCGCGGTTGCGGCGTTTCGATAATCTCGCCCTCTTGGACCGAAGTCGCACCCCCCTCTTGGCGGAGATGACGCGGAACGTAACTGGTGCGCTGCACGGCGCCCGAAGATTGGACTCGGCTCGCGTGCTGCGCTCGTTCTTCGGCTTGCAGCCGCTTGGCTTGGCCGGCTTGTACCTGCAACCGTGGCGTGGCGTTGGCGGCGGACCGGCTGTCGTTGGCGGTAGCCGAGCGAGTCGGCCGCGTGTTCGGCGGCGACTGCTGGGCATCGGCCATCGACCCCGCAAGGAAGGTGACGACGAGTGCGGTGAAGCAACGTAACTGGCGAATTCGGCTCATGTTTGATTCCCTCGACCCAAAGCGCAGCCCGTTTCGATGGGTTGCTGTGAAAGTCATCGGAATCGGAAGAGTCGGTTCTTTCGGAAAAGTCCACACATTCGGAAGATTTTTTTGAGCTTACCCAATTTGCCAGACAATTGGACCCATTTTCGCCGGAGGACAGTGCCGATCCGCCGCTGGCCCTGGGCGTCGCCATTTGGAGTCGCCGTTGCCAAAATGGCGAGCCGCAATTGCCTGTCCGAAGGGCGTTCGAGCGTTTTCCGCGAAAGCTCGCCACGTCATTGCCCAGATTTGCCGATTTTGATAAAATCCACGGTTTTTCCGCCCGGAGTGGGTGGAAAACAAAGGTTTCCCCTTGCCGTCGGCGCGTCGCCGGCGCAACCCCCGTGCCCGCCCGCCACGATTCGTAGCTCGAAAATAGGCTGGCAGCAGATTGAAAGCTCTGAAGACACATGGTAGATCGCCAACTCATCCGCGCCCTCGAAGACGAAGACATCAGCAGTGAAATCGATAAGTTATTTCCCGACGACTTAGACGATTTCAGCCAGATCTATCAGTCGGATGGCACCGCCACGGACCAGGTTTACGAAGCCAACAAAATCGTCGACGGCAGGATTCTCCGCGTCGACGCAGACCAGGTCCTGATCGACATCGGCTTCAAAAGTGAAGCCTCCATTCCGCGCTCGGAGTGGCACGAACACGAGCCCGAGCCCCAGGTCGGCGATTCGATCAAAGTGCTGATCGAAGAGTTGGAAGATGGCACCGTCAACGTCGAAGACCCGACCGGGCTGATTTCCATCAGCAAGACCAAAGCCGATCACATTCTGCATTGGCAGCGGATTATCTCGGAGGTGCACGAGGGGGAAATTGTCACCGGCACCGTCACTCGAAAAATCAAAGGGGGTTTGCTGGTCGATATCGGCGTGCCCGTCTTCCTGCCCGCCAGCCAGGTCGATATTCGCCGCCCGGGGGACATCGCCGACTATATCGGCCGCTCCGTGCAATGCGAAGTGCTGAAGATCGACGAACAACGGCGGAACATCGTCGTCAGCCGCCGGTCCCTGATCGAAAAAGAACGCCAATACGCCCAACAGAAGTTGCTGGCCGAACTCAAACCCGGACAAATCCGCAAAGGAGTCGTCAAGAACATCGCCGATTTCGGGGCGTTCGTCGACTTGGGCGGCATCGACGGTTTGCTGCATATCACCGATATGTCGCACACCCGGATCAATCACCCCTCCGATATGGTCAAGATCGACCAGGAGATCGATGTTCAGGTCTTGAACGTCGACACGGAAAAAGTCAAAGTCGCGCTCGGCTTGAAACAGATGTTGCCCAACCCCTGGGACAACGTCGACGAAAAATATCCGGTGGGCAGCGTACACAAAGGGGAAGTCGTCAACGTCATGCCCTACGGTGCCTTCGTCAAGCTGGAGCCCGGAATCGAAGGGTTGGTGCATATCAGCGAAATGTCGTGGGTCAAACGCGTCAATCATCCCAGCGACCTGGTGCGAATCGGCGACGAGATCGAAGTCGCGGTGCTCTCGGTAGACCGCACCGGCGAGCAAATGTCGTTGGGTATGAAGCAGACGCAAAAGAACCCGTGGGACAACATCGTCGACCGGTACCCAGTCGAAACCTTGGTCCACGGCAAAGTCCGCAATTTGACCAACTACGGTGCGTTCATCGAACTGGAAGAAGGGATCGACGGCCTGCTGCACGTCTCAGATATGTCCTGGACGCGCAAGATCAGCCACCCCAACGAAATGTTGGAAAAGGGACAGGAAGTCGAATGCAAGATCCTTTCGGTCGATACCGATCGGCGTCGAATCGCCCTGGGAATGAAACAAATCGCCAACGACCCCTGGGCGACGGATATCCCCGGCAAGTACCAACCCGGTAACATCGTCAAAGGGAAGGTCACCAAGATCACCAATTTCGGCGTGTTCGTCGGCCTGGAAGATGGCTTGGAAGGTTTGCTGCACATCTCCGAATTGGCGGACCACAAAGTCGAAAATCCGGAAGATGTCGTGAAGGTCGGCGACGAACTCGAAGTCAAAATCCTCCGCGTCGATGTCGACGAACGGAAAATCGGTCTGTCCCGCCGCCGAGTGGAATGGAACGACGAGGACGAACGGGAAGCCGGAGGCGAACCAGGATCCCCTGCCCCCACCCCCAAGAAAACAGCTTCCAGCGAGCTCAAGGGTGGCCTCCGCTCCTCCGGACCGCTGATCGCTACCGATCGCGATACCGCGGAGTAGTGTACATATGTACAGTTGAAGCCGGCGGGAGGAGGGGACACCCCCTCCCCGCCAGACCTTTGTAGAACCCGCGCGAGTACTTTAGTTACGGCAAAACTTCAGTCACGGCAAATTCACATAGAACTACCGACGAAATCTAAACAGAGAAGATATTGAGGTCGAATCATGGCACGCATGTGCGAAGTCTGCGGAAAGAAACCGCTCACCGGAAATAAGGTCGAAACGCGCGGGAAAGCGAAATACCTGGGCGGGGTCGGGACCAAAATCACCGGCATCACCCGCCGCCAATTCCGCCCCAACCTGCAAAACGTCAACGTGTCGCTCCCCAACGGAGCCCGCAAGTCGATGCGCGTTTGCACCCAATGCATCCGTTCCGGCGTGATCCGCAAGGCGGTCAAAGCCAAACCGTTTCAATTGCCGAAGGCGTGAGGCGGCGGGAGGCGGAAGGCTGAAGGCTGAAGGCTGAAGGCTGAAGGCTGAAGGCTGAAGGCCCTTAGGTTGACGGTTTGATTTCATCAGCACTCAAGCCTCAAGCCTCAAGCCTCAAGCCTCAAGCCTCAAGCCTCAAGCCTCAAGCCTCAAGCCTCAAGTCTCAAGTCTCAAGTCTCAAGTCTCAAGCCTCAAGCCTCAAGCCTCATCCAATGGAAGCTCGCGGCGGCACGTTTCCGATTTTTCACATCGATGCGTTCGCCGATCGCCCCTTCACCGGCAATCCAGCCGCCGTCTGTTTGCTGACCGAATTCCTGGACGACGGGACTCTGCAGAATATCGCCGCTGAGTTCAATCTGGCGGAGACGGCGTTTGTGGTTTGTCGCGGCGAACACTACGATCTGCGGTGGTTCACGCCGACGGTCGAGGTCGATTTGTGCGGGCACGCGACGCTGGCGTCCGCCCATGCATTATGGGAGTTCGATGCGCTGCCATCCGCCGCCGCCGTCAAGTTTTCAACGCGGAGTGGAATGCTGGAAGCCGTCCGCGTCGGCGCCGAAATTCGACTCGATTTTCCCGCGCTACCCGTTACCCCCTGCCCGACTCCGGAGGGTTTGGCAAAGGCGTTGGGCGTCGAGCCTGTCTTTGTCGGCTCGACCCCCTGCGACTACCTGGTCCAAGTCGGCTCGGCGGACGAAGTTCGCAACCTCGCCGTCGATCTGAACACGCTGCGGAGGTTGGGACTTCGCGGCGTCATCGTGACCGCGGTTGCGGATGACTCCGAGACCGATATCATCTCGCGATTCTTCGCCCCGGGCGCGGGAATCGATGAGGATCCCGTCACCGGCTCGGCCCACTGCGCCTTGGCGACTTTCTGGGAATCGCGACTTCCCAAGAAGAACGACGCGGGGCTCACGCAGTACCGGGCGTTTCAAGCCTCGCGGCGAGGAGGCCGGCTCCGCGTGGTCCTGACCGGCGATCGAGTCCACTTGTTCGGCCGCGCGATCACGATGTATCGCGGTTTGTTCTGCGGCGCCGCGGCGTCTGCCAACACATAACCGTCGCCCCGGCGCCTTGCCGACGGGAGCCAGCCTGGTGAGAATTAGCCGCTTGGCGCCGCGTCGCGTTAATTCAATTCCCGTGGCGACCGCAGGTAATCGTCTCTAGTTGCTCCAGAGTTTTCGGCATGACGGAATTCAATATCGCGGCGAATCGTACCGATCCGGCCGAGGCGAACTCGACCCGCCGCACCTTTATCCAAGGGGCCGCCGCCGTCGGATTGGCCTGGCCAGGCGCCGCGGCGTCCCGCAGCGAAATCGGCGGCCAGCCTGCATGTC
>JBGSLW010000049.1:0-10158 GCA_041740495.1 Pirellulaceae bacterium | reverse complement strand
CTTGGCGCTGCATTCGACTATGATCTCGATCGCATCGTGGCAGACATCCAGCGTCGTCAGACAGAATCGGGCCGCAAGTACGTCACGATGCCACCTCGCAAAATCGCGGATAACAAAGCGATGCACCCAAGCGGCGGTGGCCCGGTTTTTCCCAGTAACGAATCAACCTCCGCCGCTGGGTGATCGCTGACGTTATGCCGATCGATCCTATAAACGTTAACCGTGCAGACCGAGACTGTGCCGCTTGCCTAATTCGCAAGGTATTGAATCGCCAGCTCACCGCCGCTGAATTTGAGGAGGCGATTGAAGAGTTTGGCCGTTCCACCGATGAGACGGTGAATAAGATTTGCTCGGAAATGTACTCGTATGGCGACAACCTGATTGGAGAATACTTATCCCTCAGCAAACCAAGCTGGAACTACATTCAACGGTTGCTCTTGGTGCTTGATTCAGATATGCATTGGATTGAAACCAACAGGTGCAGCTACTCGTATGTGCAAATATTTGCCGGCATAGGTGTACTGGCGTTCACTATTGCATTTGCAACATGGGGCTGGTCGCCCCAGCTTTGGGTTTCCATCGTATTGCTTGGCGTTTATTCGTTAACTTTAAACCGCTGTCGCAGGCCAATAGACCATCCTCAGGCAAACATTGGAATTCTATACCCGTTTCACGATCTGCGCGCACTTGAACACACCTACAAAAGCACGGCGAACTTTGTGAAACAGAAATACCCTGCCGAACTTTATCGCGATTATGTAGACAGAACGTTTTTGCACGCGATCACTAACTGCGTAATTACGCTAATGGGTTCACCAATAGTTTTAGTTATGCAGGCATTTCCAACGCGTTACCCAGTAACACGTGTGATTCGAGGATAACAAGCAGATGGACCAAAGTTGCGGTTGGTTCGTCGTTTGACGTGGATACCCTTTCGACCGCAACTTGGTCATCCTTTTCGACGACTATGAAGTCCGCGGTTTGGCAAGGGGCGTTGCGGTGGAATTGTTTTGTATCGGCGCATGGAACGATCTCGGCTTGGAGTTGCCTTCGTCGGAGCCGCTCGTCGGTCGCACACCGTAACGAGCGGAGCGAGTTCGGCGACCGCGACGGCGAAGACGAACGGCAACGGAGCTTGCCTTTGTGGGTGAGCTTGGAGGGAGCGGGCTCGGACGTCTGTTCACGCTGAACGATTCGACGCATACGACTATTCGAGGTGTCGACGCTGGGTTCTGTGCCTTGGGCGTCGTCTCATCATTCCATACGGATCAAACCGCTTGGAGGGTTGCGCTGGCCACATTCTTTATGGCGACGTCCGATGCGTTCCCGGGAGGGGATGCACCGCGACACTCAAGGAAATCCGTGGTCTCAGACGCAGGTCGTTGGCTCGGCGCGAGTTCTCGTCAGTTGAAACCGGGATTCCTGGGAATCGGTGTCGAAAAAGCAGCACATCGAGTTGAATTTGCCCAGATCGATCGCGAGAATAAGCATGATGAATCTCCGTGGTTTGGGGGTGAACTTTGTGACACGCCACGCCAGCGTGATCACCGGCTGAGTCCGCCAGAATAACTGACTCCACCCCAAACCGCGGACTTCCATGGATTCTTTATGCGGGAAGACGGAACTTTATGCCTGTAATCTCGATGTTTTACGGAATTACCGTTTCGCTCTATTTCCTCGACAACCGACGACACCATCGACCGCACATTCACGCGACGTATCAGCGCGAAGAAGTGGTGGTTGCCATTCCGGAGGGAGACGTGTTGGAGGGCGGTCTTCCGCCAGGTAAAATGAAGATGTTGCTCGCATGGGTTGAGATACACCGAGACGACTTGATGGCGGATTGGTTACTTGCGGTAAATGGCGAGCAACCCTTTCGCATTGAACCCTTGAGGTAGGCATGAATCCTCGCATACGCGCTGTTGTCCCGAGTGCTGATTACCGCTTACGGTTGACTTTTACCAATGGCGAAATCGGTGTGTTTGACTGCGCGCACTTGTTGACGTTTGGGGTATTCCAGGAATTCAAGAATATGGATTATTTCCTGCGGGCTTCCGTGTCAAACGGCACCGTCGTTTGGCCCAACGAACAAGACATTTGCCCGGACACATTGTACGAAGATTCAGTCAAACTCGCGCCCCAGCCCGCATAACTAAGCGGAACGGAGTGCCGCAGCAGCGGTTGGGTTCGCCAGCGAAATCGATACTGCGATAGAAAACATCGTCGCTGCGCCGGATCGCTTTGTTGGCATGTAACCGTTCACGCTCCGGGGGTCTGCCGCGTTTTTCGGCTTGAAAGCGCAATCTGCAATGTACGCCAACTCCGAAAAATGGTTCTGACCCCCTCAAAGTCATTTTTAACGGAGTCACGATTTTTAACGGAGTTGAAATGGACCCCGAAATTCGGACCACCTGATAAGCTAATGCGGGTGGAGTTGGCTGTCGATGAGGATTAATGAAGACGATGGCAGGGAAGCGTAAGATCCGGGGGGCACGGACGAAAGCCCAAGTGGCACTGGCGGCAATTTCGGGGATGTCGCCATCTCAGATTGCGAATCGTTTTGGTGTCCATCCGACTCAGGTCGCAACGTGGAAGAAGCGGCTGGTGGAGGAGGCGGAAACATTGTTCGCTGACAAGCGTTGCAAAAGTTCCGAGTCGGTAAACGAGGACGAGCTGTACGAACAGATCGGCCGGTTGCAGATGGAGATTGCCTGGCTCAAAAAAAAAGTTGCCCAAGTCGACTGATGCGAGACGGGACCTTGTGGACCGTGATCACCCTGTGCTGAGCGTGCGACGTCAATGCGAACTTTTGAACCTCGACCGATCGACGTACTACTATCGGCGTCAGGTGGAATCGCTTGGGAACTTGACGTTGATGCGTTCGATCGACGAGGTGTACGTAAAACGGCCTTTCTTCGGCAGCCGACGGATTGCGTTGGAACTCGGGGTGAATCGCAAGCGGGTTCAACGCCTGATGCGGGTGATGGGACTGGAGGCAATTTATCCCAAACCCCGCACAACACGTGTGGCAGCCGGACACAAGATTTACCCGTATTTGCTCAGGAATCTGGCGATTACGCACTCGGATCAAGTGTGGAGTACCGACATCACGTACATTCCACTCCAGCGCGGCTACTTGTATCTGACGGCGGTGATCGATTGGTTCAGTCGTTACGTTTTGTCTTGGCGTTTGTCGCCGAGTCTGGAAGGGGCTTTCTGCCGCGAAGCGCTTGCGGGAGCATTGCAGATCAGTCAGCCGAAGATATTCAACACCGACCAGGGAAGTCAATTTACGAGCAAGGTGTTCACGAGCCAGCTCGAAGATCGCGGCATCCAAATCAGCATGGACGGCCGGGGGCGAGCTCTGGACAACGCGTTTGTGGAACGTTTGTGGCGCACCGTGAAATACGAAGAAGTTTACTTGCAGGAGTACGAAGACGAGTCGACCGCGCGGCAAAGACTGGCCCGGTATTGGCGGTTCTACAACCAGGCGCGGAAACACTCATCGCTAAAGTATCGAACGCCAGCGGAAGTCTACTTTGGACCGGCAAATTCGCCGGCGAAGCAGCGGACGCGGCTGGGGAAATCCTCTTAGGCCAACACGCCTGCGAACCAACAACACATTGCCAGCAAAATTTTTTTCTCCCCCGCGGGGGAGAGACGTGTAGTTACCTTTCACTTAACCAATAGCAAATACAAGCCCGTTTGTGGTCCGAAGAACGGGGTCCACCTCAGAGTCACGATTTTTCACGGAGTCACGATGCAAAAGCTTTCATCGACGCTAATCGCAAGTGTCACCATTTTCGCCATTTTCACCACGACCTTCGGTCAAGAGTCATCGGACTCTTCCGATGCGATCAAGTTGACTCCGGAACAGAAGAACCTGGCGGCGTTTGTCGGGACTTGGGAGCTTTCCGTCGAGGGGGTCGAAGCGAAGGGCCGTGCAGAAATAAGACCGATTCTGGGTGGCCGCTTCATTACCGAGGATGTCACACTGCCCTTGGGCGATTTCGACATGGAATGGCATGGCGTCATTGGTCACAACGAGGCCAAAATGCAATACACCGGCGTATGGTTTGACAACGCGAATAACACGACGTACAGCAATTCAAGCGAAGCCAGCGAGTCTGGCCGCGCCATCACTTTCCGTGGCGAGCAATTTGGGCACGGGAAATTCATCTGGCGAATCTCGAATGATGGCAGGAAGACGATGACGATTGAGATGTTCCAAGTGGCGGACGATGGAAAAGAGACTCAGGTCATGAAGGTGTCTGGAACGAAGCGGAGTCCTTCCGCAGATCCAAGCGAGAAATAACGGCGAAGAAAGCGCTGCACACGGCGTCATCGATCGCGCGGTTTGCCCTTTCGAACTCTTCCCACGCGTCGCCGTGCCCGGCGTCTCCCCGGTCATTCGCCGATGCCCAGATGCTCGACCGGGATAACTCGCAGAATCTCCTCCGGGCTAGTCTCACCCGCTGCGATTTTTAGCAGTGCACCGCGCCGGAACTCGATCATCCCGTATTCGATCGCCGCCCGTTGGAGATTTTCCAGGGTCCCGCCGCCTGCGATCAGTTGCCGAGTCGCCCGGTTGACCTTGAGCATCTCGATTAATGCGCCGCGGGCGTCATACCCTTCGCCAAAACAGGCGTCACAGCCATGCGCCCCGAAGAATCGATTCTGCTGGCCTGGCCCCAAGAGTTCATCCACCTCTTCGTACATGTGCGACCCCTCGTCGACCCGGTACTCGGCTCGACATTCCGGGCACAAACGGCGATAGAGCCGTTGCGAGACCACCGCCAGTAAGCAGTCAGCCAAAAAGTGTGGCGAGACGTCGAAAAAGAGCAAGTTGCGGATGGCGGCGGCCGCAACTTGGGAGTGGATTGTGGCAAACACCAGGTGCCCGCTGTTCGCGGCCCGCACTGCAATTTGCGCCGTCTGTGGATCCCGGATTTCGCCCACCATGATGACGTCGGGTGCTTGCCGCAGCACGCTTCGGAGTAACTCCGGAAAATCGACCCCAATCTTGGCGTTCACTTGGGACTGGCGAATGCCGGGCAAGAGGTACTCCACCGGATCCTCCAGCGTATTGATCTTGCGCAGACCCCGATTGAGCTGTTGGAGGCAAGCGTACAACGTCGTCGTCTTCCCCGTCCCGGTTGGGCCGGTGACCAGGATCAGCCCGCTGGGGGCATTCAGCAGTTGTTCCATGCTCGCCAAGTCGGAGGGGAAAAAACCGATCTTGGCCAAATTGAGTTGCTCGTAAGTGCGGCTCCAAATCCGCATGCAAATATCTTCGCCGTGCATCGTCGGGAGGATATTGATCCGCACATCCACGCGGCCGTCGTCGACTAGCCATCGCCCGTCCAGCGGACGACGGTGCTCCGTGATGTCCATTCCCGCGTTGGCCTTAATGTACACAATCATGGCCCGACCCAATTCGGCGGGGACCGCCCCAGCAAATTGCAGAGTCCCATTGCGCCGGAGGGCAATGCTGTGGCTGCGTTTTTCCGACATCAAGTGCACGTCGCTGGCCCGCCGTTCGATCGCCTGTTGCAGCACCGTGTTCACCGCTTCCTCCGGAGACATCCCTGGCAAGCCGCTGAGATCAAAGGCCGTTTGCGTCATCGGAGGTCGCTCGCGGTGCTGACGATTCGGTCCAAGGCGGCATCGCGCGATCCCGAGATATTTAAGAGGTCGTTCAACCGCAAGACCTCAAATATCGAACCGACCGCCGGCGTCAAAGAATGCAGCGCGAACTGACCACCAGCTTCCCGAAATTGCCGGCGCAGTCGCAACAGCTGGTTCACGCCGCTGGAATCGACAAACGTCACCTGACGCATATCGGCCAAAAGCCAAACGGCGTTGGAATCCAAGTTCAATAGCGCCCGAACCTCAACGGCCAAGTCGCCTGCGTACGAGGAGTTTAAACATCCGGAGAACTCGAGATCGACAATCGATTCCTCGATCGCCTTGAGTTGAAAGTCCATAGCGCCTACCTTTGCACGATCGTCGATTGCCAAGGCCAGGTCGCCCGCCACATCCATCGCCGCGACCCGAATCGATGATCCAATACGGGCAAACCGCGCGATTATAGAGAATTGCCCAGCAGCCGCAGGCGGCGCTCATCGAAAATTCACATTGGGGCCGAGCGAGTCCATCGTTGCGGAGTCGACCGGCGGTGAGTCCGCTGGCCAACGATTCACTCGGCGACAAATGTTCATCTCTGGCAAGGGGTCGTTTTTGCCCGGTTGCCGAGTCTGCTTGCCGAGTCAGCACTCGTTTCGGCCTCGGGAGTCTGGTCGCGAGCGAGGTGTTGGACTCCGTCTGATTACTAATCGCCATTCATGTAAGACGCAATATCTTGACGCCTAAATCAATGAGATGTATATTTGACATCATGATCCGGACGCAAATCCAATTTCCCGACCCGCTGTACCGCCGTTTGAAGGAGATTGCCGAACAGCAGGACTGGTCGCTGTCCGAAGTGATGCGGAAAGCTGCCGAGCATTTCGTCGAGCGATTTCCGCGGGCGAAGGAGACTCGGAGCGTTTGGCAATTTCCGACGCTCGATTGCGGCGGTGATTTCCTTATCGACCCAGCGCAGTTCAATGCGGAATATGATGCCGTCGTGCGGCGCGGTGAGGCATGATCCTGTCGGCCGACACGAATCTTTTTTTGTATGCCGCCAATCCGCAATCGCCGCACCATGCCTCGGCACGTCGGTTTTTTGATGAGCGAGCTGACGGGACAGAAAGGTTTCTGCTCTGCGGTCTGGTGCTTGTCGAGCTTTACATGCAACTTCGAAATCCGGCCGTATTTCCCAGGCCGAAGTCGGCTGCCGAAGCTGCGGCTTTCTGTGGCATCCTGAGCAGCAATCCCAACTGGGAATTCGGTGATTACGAACCGCCGGTCGCGGGGGCGTTGTGGCAGTGGGCCGCAACCACCTCTTCTGGCTTCCGTCAGACTATCGATGCGCGGCTGGCGTTTACGCTCAGGCACCACGGGGTAACGCATTTTGCGACAGCGAATGACCGGCACTTCGGCGAATTCGGATTTGAAGCAGTTTGGAACCCGTTGTAATTCGTGCAAACGATCCTGGCATCAACTTTCAGGCCGGAAAGTGAAAGGCACGTCGAAGCCGACACTGGATTTGTGCCCAGGGCTTGTCACGGTTGCTACCACCCGCCGCGGCAGAAATCCGGTAGGCCTTCCCGAATTCTGTTCTAGGTTGGACGTGAATACTCCTCGGGGATGAACCCCGAGGCATCTGTCCGGCGGCGAATTGGCTGCGCGGTTAGGGTGATCGTGATTGCTCCTCGGGGATAAACCCCGAGGCATCTGTTGGGCGGCGAATTGGCTGCGCGGTTAGGGTGATCGTGAATGCTCCACAGGGGATGAACCCCGAGGCATCTGTTGGGCGGGGATTGGGACCGTCGATGCCCCACGGTACCGGAGACACTCTTACTTGAGAAATGGGGATGTGAGCTGCCGTGGGGATCGGTCCGTTGTACAATGTCCGTGGCGCCCCTGACTTAGAAAAGCGATTCGAGCTCAGGGGGGCGCTGCCAGCAAGGAAATTCGCAAGATGCATTGGAAAACTCGTTCAGTCGTCCGCCAACGTTTTGCTTGGACTGCGGGACGGGTGGTGTCTGTCCGCGGAGGGCTTTGGGGACAAGGACTGGTGCAGCGCGGCATGCGTTGGGTGTTTGTCTTGCTGGGGTGGCCGGTTTTCTGGGCGGGATGTGAGTCGTCGCAGGAGCCGGAAAAACCGCGCGAACCCTTGAGCGTGTGGCTGGAGCAAGCCAAGTCAGAGGACTCCGGCGAGCGGGTTATTGCGCTGCAGGAGTTCGTCCGCTACCCGGAACAAGCCGCCGACTTGTTCTATCCGCTGATGGACGGGATCGTGCATCCGGACTCGGTCGTCAAGGCCGCCGCCGCGAAGACGATCACCGCGTTGGCAGAGCCATTGGCGGAGCACGCCGCCGGGTTACTGGACTCGGACGATCCGAAAGTTCTGGCGGCGGCGTGCGATATGCTGTCGCGGACGGGGACCGCTGGCCGAATCGCCTTACCCAAGATATTGGCGATGGCCGCGTCCGATTCGACCGAAAAGCAGACTTACGCGCTGTTTGCGGCTCGGAATCTTGAGAGTGACAATCCCGAGTTGATGGCGACGGCGGCTCGATTTCTGGAGAGCGAGAATTTTCAGAATCAAGTCATCGCCCTGGATATTTTGCGCGGGTATGGACCGGCGGCGAATTCGGCCGCCGGTCAGATTAAGTCGGTGGCGGAAAACGGCAACCCATCGGCTCGAATCCATGCCTTGGAGGCTTTGGGCGCCGTGGGGCCGGTCGCCGAGTTCGACATGGTGGAGTTTCTCATCGGTCGCTTGGACGTTTTTCTGCAGCCGGAGCGAGAAGCCGCGCTGAAGGGTTTGGGACGGCTGGGGACGAAAGCGATCGCGGCGCGTGAACCGGTCGAGCGAATGATGCATGACTTTTCCAAGTCCAACCAAGTGCAGGCGGCGCTCGCCTATTGGCGGATCACCGGGGATGCCCGGGAGACTCGCGATTTTCTGACCGACCTGGGTGAAATCGGCGATTACGAGGAGGATGCGGTCTTTGCCTTAGCGGAGATGGGTGCGGCGGCCCAGCCCGCGGCGGACTTCGTGGCCGGCAAACTGGAGTCGGAGGACGAGTCCTTTCGGTTGGCGGTCCTGGATGTGCTGGAGCGTATCGACGGAGTTTCGGCGGCTCGAGCGAAAATCCGGAAATTGGCCAAGTCCGATCCCGATGTCCTGGTGCGGCGGCGGGCCTCCGAATTGTTGAAATAGGTCGCAGGAACGATGGGGCTGGCACAGCAATTGTTGTTGGTGGCGGCGGGGGGCGCGGCGGGTGCACTCAGCCGGTTCGCCGTGGCGCTCTGGTGGGTCAAGCAGTTCGGCGCCGCCTTTCCCTGGGCGACTTTGGTCGTGAATGTGCTGGGGTGCTTGTGCATCGGTCGGTTCCTCAACAGCAGTTGGGCGGATCAAGAGAGCTGGCGGTTGGTCGTGACCGTTGGATTCCTCGGTTCGTTTACTACGTTCTCTGCGTTTGGCGCCGAGACCTTGCACTTGTTGCGAAACGGCAAGACGGGCTGGGCCGCAGCGTACGTAGCGGCGAGCGTCCTGCTGGGGTTGGCGGCCGTGTGGATGGGTTGGAAGTTGGGGGGGCCTACCAGCCTGTGGAAAAAACCATAGAGTAGGCCGGAACAAGTCTTCGCGGTTCCGGCACCGTGGTTTTTCATCGCAGAGTCGTTCGCGCGGGAACTTCGTCGCAAAGCCTCCTTGGTGCCGGCCTACTTTTTCAACAGGCTGCTACCACGACGGTTTAGCTCTCGCGTCGCTTGGCAGTCGGCTCGATTTGGTTTAGATTTCTGACTTGCCCCTGGAGAGCCCGTTGCGGACATGGACCCTTTGCGCGTATTCATCGCTGTTTGTCCGTTGGCGGTCTACCTGTTGATGCTGGGGTTGATCCATTTGCGGCGGTATCCCTTCGTCACGACGGGATCGCGGGATGCGGCGACGATCGCCATCGCGATCGTGGGGCTGGTGATCGTGGGCCCGATGGAGCTGTTTTTTCCGGAGGGGGCGGCGATTCGTTTCGGCGCCTGGGTATGGCCGTTGCTGCTGGCGTTCTACGGCTTGTGCGTGTCGTTGGTGGTCTTGCTGATGCGGCCGCGGATCGTGATTTACAACTTGACCGCCGAGCAGCTGCGCCCGATTCTGGCGAGCACCGTGGCCCAAATGGACAACAAAGCTCGTTGGATCGAAGACGCCCTGCTGATTCCGTCGCTCCAAGTGCATTGCAATATGGAGGGGAGCGCCTGGTTGCGGTCGGTCCAGTTGGTCGCTGTGGGGACCAAGCAGAATTACGATGGGTGGCGGCGTCTGGAGCGGATGCTCCGCGGCGCTTTGCAGATGCCGCAGCGATCCCGCAGCGTGTTGGGCGTCATCTATCTGGCCTTGGGGGGAGTGTTGGCCGTCGCCGCGACCGGTTGGATCATGAGCGACACCGTCCGCGTCGCCCAAGCCTTCCAGGAAATGGTATGGCGCTAAACGCCGACGGGAAAAGCCGGCGCCCGTCGGCTAGCGCCAGGCGGCTCAAGCGCGCTGGTGCC
>JBGSLW010000048.1:0-6203 GCA_041740495.1 Pirellulaceae bacterium | reverse complement strand
GGGGGCTGGGGGCTGGGGGCTGGGGGCTGGGGGCTGGGGGCTGTTGGGGGGGCTCGGCGTTGCGGCGTGTGCGGGGCCGGTCCTGGTTTCTCGGGCGGAGGTCCGCGAACCAGGGGGGGGGCCGCGTCCGCGGCGGCGGATGATTAGGTTCTCCGTTTCTCCAGTTGCATGTTGAGGGCGAGCCCTCGAATTTCGTTGGTGAGCACGTCGAAGCTGGCGGGGGTGCCGGCCTCCAGCGAGTTCTCACCTTTGACCATCGACTCGTAAATCTTCGTGCGACCTTCAACGTCGTCGCTCTTGACGGTCAGCAACTCCTGCAGGATGTAGGCGGCGCCGTACGCTTCCAGCGCCCACACTTCCATCTCTCCAAAACGCTGTCCGCCGAACCGAGCCTTCCCCCCCAACGGCTGCTGGGTGATCAGCGAGTACGGTCCGGTGCTGCGGGCGTGCACCTTGTCGTCGACCAGGTGATGCAGTTTGAGCATATAAATAAAGCCGACGGTCGTTTCTTGCTCCATCGGTTCTCCGGTGCGTCCGTCGAACAACTGGACTTTGCCATGCCGCGGCAAGCCCGCTTCCTCCAAGCAATCGTTGATCGTGGTTTCGTCCGCCCCGTCGAAAACCGGAGTCAGGGCTTGGAAGCCCAACCTCGCGCCGGCCCAACCCAAGTGCGTTTCCAGGATTTGTCCGACGTTCATCCGGCTGGGAACCCCCAGCGGATTGAGCAGGATCTGCAACGGGGTCCCGTCTTCCAGGAACGGCATATCCTCAACCGGGAGGATCTTGGCGATCACCCCTTTGTTTCCGTGGCGGCCGGCCATTTTGTCGCCGACGCTGATCACGCGTTTGGTGGCGATATAGACCTTGACCATTTGCATCACGCCGCTCCGCAACTCGTCGCCGCGCTTCATGCTGTTGATCTTGCGGTCGCGGTCGTCGATGGCGGTCTCCACGGCCGGCCACATTTCGTTGTAAATCTGCTGGATCTGATCGATCCGATCCTGACTCCGCAGCGATGTAAGAATCGTGCTCAGACGGAAAGTGGCTGCTTTTTCCGCGATGAACTTGTGGTCCTGCTCTCCCGCCAAGGGGGCGCCGTCCTCGTCGGTCAGCGTTTTGCCGACGATTTTACCGATCGCTCCGACCATTTCGCTGAACGCCACAGCGATCCGCTCGCTCCCCTCGACCTCGGCAGCCTTGAGGTCCTTTTCAAAGACCTTGCGCTCCTCTTCGGAGAGGCTCATCCGCCGTGAAAAGCGTTGCGTATCGATCACGATCCCTTCGATTCCCGAGGGGACTTCCAACGAGTCATTCTTCACGTCCTCGCCGGCTCGGCCGAAAATCGCGTGGAGCAATTTCTCTTCCGGCGTCAGCTCGGTTTTGGACTTCGGCGAGACCTTGCCGACCAGAATGTCCCCCGGTTTGACGAACGTCCCGACCTGCACGATCCCGTTGGCGTCCAAGTTGCGGAGCGCCTTTTCGCTCACGTTGGGAATGTCCCGAGTGAACTCCTCGCGGCCCAATTTGGTGTCGCGGATCTCCACATCGAATTCTTCGATATGGATCGATGTGTAGGTGTCGTTCTTGACCAGTTCCTCGCTGATGATGATCGCGTCTTCGAAGTTGTACCCGTCGAACGACATGAAACCGACCAACACGTTGCGGCCGAGTGCCAACTCGCCGCGGAAGGTAGCGGCCCCGTCGGCGATCACATCCCCTTTGGCGACCTTGTGTCCCAACTGTACGATCGGGGTTTGGTTGAGGCAGGTCCGCTCGTTCAACCCCACGAATTTCTTCAGCGGGTAGACGTCGGTCCCGTTGATCTCAACCACCGTGGAATCGACGCGCGTGACTTTGCCGGCCCGCCGCGCCCGCACCAGCATGCTGGAGTTTTCGGCGACCGTCCGCTCCAATCCGGTCCCCACGATCGGCGGTTCGGTCACCAGCAGGGGGACCGCTTGACGCTGCATGTTCGAACCCATCAACGCCCGGTTGGCGTCGTCGTGTTCCAGGAAAGGAATCAACCCGGCCGAGACCCCGACCATCTGGTTCGGAGCGATGTCCATGAATTCCACCACGTCCGGGGAGGCGATATCGAAGTCGCCCCGATAACGAGCGATGATGTTTCCGCCCATCAGTTTGGAGCCGACAATCCGCCCAGCCTCCAGCGGCGTATCGGCCGGCGCTACATACGCTTCGGATTCTTCCAACGCGCGGAGGAATTGGATTTCGTCGGTCACCTTCCCTTTGCGGACCACCAGATAGGGCGTGACCAGGAACCCGTAGTCGTCGACCGCGGCGTAGAGCGCCAAGCTGGAGATCAATCCGATATTCGTACCTTCCGGGGTCTCGATCGGACAGATCCGCCCGTAGTGCGAGATATGCACGTCGCGGACTTCAAAGCCCGCCCGTTTGCGGTTGAGTCCACCCGGACCGAGCGCCGACAGCCGTCGCTCGTGCGTAAGCTGACTCAACGGATTCGTCTGGTCGACGACCTGCGAAAGTTCGCCGCGGCCGAAGAAGTACTCGATCGCCGCCGAGATGCTCTTGGGATTGATCAAGCTCCGGGGGGTCATGTCCTCCACATCCTTGAGGCTCATCCGCTCCTGGACGGTGCGGCGGAGCTTGAGGAACCCTTTCCGCAATTCGTCGGCCGCCAGCTCGTCGATCGTCCGCAAGCGGCGGTTCCCCAAGTGATCGATATCGTCGATCTGGGCTTGCCCCGTGCCGGTCAGCAATTCCAGCAAGTATTTGATCGAGCCCAGGATGTCCTGGGCGGTGAGCGTCATCTCCGACTCTTTGATCCCCAAATTCAACTTGCGATTGATCCGGAAACGACCGACGCGTCCCAGCCGGTAGCGGTTGGCATCGAAGAATTTCTCGTGGAACAACGTCTGGGCGTTCTTGAGTTGCGGAGGATTGCCGGGACGGAGGCGCTGGTAGATGCGGAGCAACGCCTCCTCGTGGCTGTGCGTGTTGTCTTCTTCCAACGAGTTGAAGATCAAGTTGGTCTTCGGGGGGAGCATGATCTCGACCCCCTTGACCCCCGAATTGCAAATCGTCTCCGCGACGCTCTTGGTGATCTTGCGACCGGCGGCCACGAGAATCTCGCCGGCTCGATCGTGCCCGGCCGGATAGACGATGTCGTCGACCGCGAACTTTCCTTCGATTTTCGCGGCGCTGCGGCCGTCGACGATTTTCAGCTTCAACGTCTCGTAAAAGGCCCGCAGAATATCTGCGTCTTCTCCGTATTTCGGGTCCATCGCCCGCAGCAACGTGATCGCCGAAAACTTGCCGCTCTGGTCGATCCGCACCGCAAGCGTATCTTTCTTGGTCACATTCAGCTCGATCCAGCTCCCCCGCTCGGGGATCACTCGGCAACTGGGCAGCTTGCGGTCCGTACCCGGTTCGGAGTCCATCACGAAATCAATCCCCGGGCTGCGATGGAGCTGGCTGACCACCACCCGCTCGGCGCCGTTGATGATGAACTCGCCGCCCCCCAACATGATCGGGATGTCCCCCAAAAAGACCTCTTCTTCGATCGGCTGGTCCTTGAGCAGACGGAGCCAGACCCGGAACGGGCGGCCGTACGTCAGACGCAACTGCCGGCATTCGTCCGGCGTATATCGCGGTTTCCCCAATTCGTACCGGATATATTCCAGCTTCAATTGCTTGTCATAACTTTCGATCGGGAAGATCTCTTGCAGGACCCCTTCGATCCCCTGGTCCTTTTTCCGCTTGTCGCCGGCGATGTCGTTTTGCAGAAACGCTTCATAACTGCGCGTTTGGATCACGGTCAAATCGGGGGTCGCCGGATGCTCGCGCTGCGTGCCGAAGCGGCGGACGACGGCTGGCTGCAAGCGGCGGTGTACTGGAGTTGCCATATGCTCAATTCCTCCCAAACGTTCGTGTTCGAACGAGACTCTCGAAACTCGAATCAACCCTCAATCCGACAGACGCCGTCCCGCCGGGGATTGCTCCGACGGGTGACGAATCCACAGGGGAACTCCGTGAATCCATGCCAGCTGGTCGGCGGATAGACGCCGACCGAAATAACCTTGCCGGCAGAAAAACTCCCCAAACCAAGGGCGCGCAGACCTCGAGCGCAACGCGTGCGCACTCTCGATTTGCGGACGCGGAATTCCAAAACAGGATGGCACGCGCGGATAACGCCCCAATCGCCTCAAGCCTTGTGTTCGCCGGGCGGCCCAAGCCCGCTCGGCGCTCGATCCCACTCTCAGTTCGGAAACAGAGTCACATCAACTCGAGAGTTTTTCAACTCTACCGTTACTTCAACTCTACCGTTCCGCCGGCGGCTTCCACGTCGGCCTTGACTTTGGCCGCTTCTTCCTTGGACACGCCTTGTTTCAGCGTGGCGGGAACCCCTTCCACCATCTTCTTAGCATCCATCAGCGAAGCGCCGGTGATGTTCTTGACAACCTTGACGACATCCAGCTTCTTATCGCCGAATCCGGTCAAGACCACATCGAACTCGGTCTTTTCGACTGCGGCCGGAGCGGCTCCGGCACCGGCGGCGGCGACCATCATCGCGCCGCCCGCGGCGGGCTCGATGCCGTGGACTTCCTTCAAGTAGTCACTCAGCTCTTTGGCTTGTTTCAGATTCAACCCGGCGATTTTCTCACCCAGGTCCTTTGTCAGCTCAGTAAATTCCATCGTGGCAGTATCCGACATGGCGACCCAAACCTCTCTAACAAAAACTGCGGCCGGAACGTGCGGAATCGCGTCCGCGGCCAAAACTCAAAACAACCTCGTACTCAAAAAACAACCTCGTCCACCTGGGGCAGGCGGTGCTACCGCTACGCTTCCTCCGCCTCCCCTTTTTGCTGGATCTGGCTGGCCAACTTCCCGCCCGGGCTGGTGAGCTGCGATTGCAGCCGACGCCACGGCGCGGTCAATTGACCGGACAAAATGCTCAACTGTTCGGTGCGGCTCGGCCAGGTACTGATCTCTTTGACCCGCGCCGCCGAGAGCGGCTCGCCGTCCATCACGCCGCCCCGCGCCTCGAACGCCTTGTACTGTTCGTCCTTGTCCAGCTCGATGACCTCTTTGACCAGCGAGACGAAATCCTCCGCGCCCCAGACCACCGCGTTGGTCCCCGCCACCCCCTCAAACGCGGGGGCCAGGGCCGTCCCTTCGGCCGCTCGCCGCATCATCCCGTTCTGGACCACCAGGACGCTAATCCCCTTCCCCCGCAACCGCTTTCGCAGTTCGTAGGTCTGGGTCGAATCGAGACCAATCATGTTGGCCACCAGGCAATTGTCCACGCCGTCCAAGCGCTTTCGCAGGTCCTGGACGATCAAGTCTTTGACGTATTTGCTCATGTTGCTACCGAGCCCTGCGGGCGGTGTGAACCCCGGCCTGTCTTCAATCGACGGCCTTCGGGTTGGGTTGGTTGTTGATCGGTGGTTGGTTGAACTTGGCGATTCGCTGAAATGCGTTGTGTCAAATTGTTGTGTCGTTGGCGATCGACGATCGGCCGGAACCGAGCCTTTTCTCCCGGAGGACTACGAGGCAATCTGGATCCCCGGGCTCATCGTGGCCGCCAGGCTGACCCCTTTGACATAGACCCCTTTGATCGACGCGGGCTTCAAGCCGTTGACGAACTGCAGGAAGGCGTCAATGTTGTCGCGGAGTTGATCCGCCGAAAAGCTGACCTTGCCGACCACCGCGTGGACGATCCCACCGTTGTCGTTGCGAAACTCGACTTTCCCCGCCTTGTATTCTTTGACCGCTTTGGCGACGTCGGTGGTTACGGTGCCGGCACGAGGGGAGGGCATCAAACCGCGCGGGCCCAGAACCCGCCCCAGCGGACCGACCACCCCCATCATGTCGGGCGCCGCGATGCAGACGTCGAAGTCGGCAAACCCTTCGGTGATGCGTTTGGCCAAGTCTTCTTGTCCGATGATATCCGCGCCAGCCTCCTTGGCGGCCTCGGCCAACGGACCCTTGGCGAAAACCGCCACCCGCTGCGTCTTGCCGATGCCGTGCGGCAGCACCAGCGAGCCGCGAACGATCTGGTCGGCCTGCTTGCTGTCGACCCCCAGTCGCATGTGGATTTCCACCGACTGGTCGAACTTGGTGTTGCCGAACCCTTTGAGGATTTCGATCGCCTTATCCAGGGGGACAGCGTCCGCCGGAACTTTGCTGGCGAGTGTGCGATAGCGCTTGGATTGCTTGGCCAT
>JBGSLW010000047.1:0-34197 GCA_041740495.1 Pirellulaceae bacterium | reverse complement strand
CCCCCCCCCCCCCCCCCCGCCCGGTAGTGGGATAGGCTCTACGTCGGTCGGTACTGAAAACCCAGGGAAGAAAGTTAAGGGTGCGAGAGATGATAATCGAGTACGGACATGCTTTGTTGCAACGATCGCTGCGTTGGATCTCCGGGTGTGTTGTCGGTCTGGCGATCGCTCTACCTGCAGCCGGCGATGAAGGGATGTTCCCCATCAGCGAACTGGGGCGGCTGGATTTGGCGCGGCACGGCCTGCGGCTAAAGCCCTCCGAGATCTTCAGCGCCGACGAAGTCTGCCTGGTCGACGGGATTTGCCGAGTCAACGGTTGCACTGGCTCGTTCGTTTCCGGCAACGGCTTGATCATCACCAACCACCATTGCGCCTACGATGCGATTCAAAATGCCAGCAGCGTCCAGCACGATTACTTGTTGGATGGGTTCCAAGCTCGCACGTTGGCGGAAGAAATCCCTGCCAAGGGATACACGGTGCGGGTGACCGAATCCTTCCGCGACGTCTCCGCCGACGTGCTGAGCGCCGTCACGGAAGGGATGGGCTCGGCAGAGCGCTCTCGGGCCATCGACAAACGACGGAAGGAACTGGAGCAACAAGCCGAACGCGAACACCCGGGGCTGCGGGCCGAAGTCGCTGAGATGTTCCTGGGCAAGACCTACGTTTTGTTCCACTACACCTACCTCAAGGACATTCGTCTGGTCTTCGCACCTCCCAGCAGCGTCGGGAATTTTGGGGGCGAAGTCGACAACTGGCATTGGCCGCGGCATACCGGCGATTTCTCATTCATGCGGGCGTATGTCGCGCCGGATGGATCCTCCGCCGACTATGCCCCCAACAACGTTCCGTACCAGCCGAAACGAGTGATCGAGGTGGCGCCGGAAGGGGTCAACGAAGGGGACTTCGTGATGCTGCTGGGCTACCCCGGACGAACCGTTCGCCACCAAACCAGTGACTTCATTCGCTACGAACAGGATGTGCGATTGCCGTATGTCGTCAACCTGTACGGCTGGGCGATCCGCGCGATGGAGGCGGCCGGGGCGGAGGATCGTGCCGTCGCTCTGAAGCACGCCGCGACGATTCGCGGTCTGGCCAACGTGGAAAAACGCTCGCGCGGCCAGCTGCAAGGGCTCCGCCGCGCCGGCATCCTGGCGGCTCGAGAAGCCGACGAGGGAAAGCTGCGAGCTTTCATCGCGGCCGATCCGCAGCGAGCCCAGCGGTTCGGAAAAGTACTTGATGAAATCCAGTCCGTCTACCGCGAGCAATCGCTGCGCGCGCCGTATGAGCTCGAGATGGGGAGCCTCCGCGGCTTGAATCGATTGTTCGGCATCGCCTTGACGATCTACGACGCCGCCGTCGAACGGCAAAAGCCCGATCTGGAGCGCGAATCCCCCTACATGGACCGCAACTTCGACCAGACGGTCCAGCGGCTGCAACTTTCATTGGATGAACTGCACGCGGCGACCGACAAATTGATCCTGGTGGAAATGCTCGGCCGCCTGGTCGAGGCTGCTCCATTTGCACCAGCGAATACGTCCACGGAATGGATCGCGCGATTCGAGGGCGACGCCACGGCGACCGTCGAGCAACTCTACAACGGCAGCGACCTGACCGATCCGGCGGTGGTCGCCGAATGCCTGAAGAAGAGCCCTGAAGAACTGGCGGCGCTCGACGACGCCATGCTCAATTTCGCGATCGAGCTCTACCCGCACTATCTGCAGTTGCGCGAGGCGGGCAAGGCCCGCGAGGGACAACTGGGCCGGCTGCAGGGCGAGTTGATCGAAGTAAAACAGCAATTCTTGCAGACTGACTTTGTCCCTGACGCCAACGGCACGCTGCGGCTGACGTTCGGCCGACTGCGGGGCTACAGTCCCGAGGACGCCGTTTTCAAATCTCCGCTCACGACCCTCGGCGGCGTGGTCGACAAGACCACGGGCGTCGAGCCCTTCATCACGCCCCAGCGGATCATTGAATTGCATCGCGCCCGAGATTTCGGTCGCTTCGAACACCCCACCTTGCACGACGTCCCCGTGGCGATTCTCTACGACACCGACACGACCGGCGGAAACTCGGGCAGCCCAATCCTGAACGCCGATGGGCGGTTGGTCGGTGTCAACTTCGATCGCACGTTCGAGGCGACGATAAACGACTTTGCCTGGAACACCGACTACAGCCGCTCGCTGGGGGTCGATATCCGCTACGTCCTCTGGATCACCGGCAAAGTCTTCGGCGCCGATCATTTGCTGAGCGAAATGGGGGTCTCCAGCGGGACGACCCGTTAAGCCGAGCGGAAAACTCCTGCGACGTCACTTCTCCTTCTCAGCCGCGCCGGGCAACTTGTTTTTCTCGGCTCGCCATTTCTCTAGTTTTTCCGTTTGACTGGATTCAGCGTAGATTTCGATCAGGCGATCGAGGACTTGGTTGAGTGGAACCGCGCTCCGATCGCGAGTCGATTTTGCCAGTGAGTTCAAGTTATCTATGGCCAGCGAGAGCAGGGTCTCCGCTTCTTCGAGTTTCTTTTGCTCGAGCAGCGAGCGAGCCAGCAAGACTCGGATTTCGAATGTTCCCTTCGCCTGGGGTGCGAGGGCTTGGCGATTGGCGAGCGCTTCCCGCAACAATATCTCGGCATCCGCATACTGCGCAGCGTCGTGCAAACAGCGGGCCAGACAACTCAAGCTCACGAGCGTATCGGGGTGAGTGGAGCCAAGCTTTTCCTTGTGGGCGACATACGTTGGCTCCGCCAATTCCAGCGCCTGGTCCAGTTTGCCATTAAGCCGGTAGACTTCCGCCAGGTTGGCCTTGATCCGCAGGGAATCGACCGAGTTGAATCCAAAAACAGCATCGGCATGTTCGGCGACTTCCAGCAAAGTCGACTGGGCCAGGTCAAACTGTCCGGCTTCCTTGTAGGCGATTGCCATGCAACCCATGCAATAAAGTGTGTCCGGGAATTGAAGGCCATGCCGGGCTTTCATTCGTGCCACCGTCTCCCGAAAAAGCACAATCGCCGGCTGAGCCTGTCCATTTTCGGTGAGTGCCAAGGCGTACTCGCAAACGCTCATGAGCGTCGCAGGATGGTCCACCCCAAACTTTTTTTTGCTGAGTTCTGCGACCTGTTGAAATAGCAAGAGGGCTCGTTCATCGTTTTCAACGCCCTGGTATCCCCAGGCCAGATCGGTCATGCTCGCCAAGGTATCTGGATGGTCTGGCCCCAACTTCGAAGTTCGGATTTGCAACATCTGCTCCAGGTACGGCAGAGCTAGTTCGGGTTTGCCCGCGAACGTATAACAATTGCCGAGACTGGCCAGGCAGGACATCGTGTAGGGATGATGTAGGCCCAGACGTTCCTTCAGTAGTTTGAGCGCTTCGCCGTAACGCGTTATCGCTTCATCGTAGTTTCCCATGGCCTGATGAACGCCTCCCAGGCTCACCAGGATTCGAAGGGATTCGGGGTGAGTCGGTCCCAACGATGTCGTCGTCTTCGCCAGTGTCGCTTCATAGATTGCCAAAGCACGCTCAAACTGGTTTGCGGCACGCAATCCGAATGCCAGGATACTGGCCGCTTTGATCGACTCCGGATGTTCAGGGCCCAGGGATTCCAGCGTCAGTCGATGGGCTTCCTCGTAGAGGGGCAAGGCCTTGTCCAAGTTGCCGGACAATTGATGAGCGATCGCCAATCGCGACATCGTGGCCAAGGTATCGGCATGACGTGGTCCCAGATGTTCCTTCATCGCGGTGACCGCCTCTTCAAACAACAAGACTGCTTCAGGCAGCTTCCCGTTGGCGCGGTACCCGGCTGCCAGATCCGCCATGCTCTGCAGGGAATCTGGATGGTTCGGCCCCAGCGTTGCCTTCCGCAGGGCAAGCGTTTCTTGGTACAAGGGGACGGCCTTGTCCAATTCACTGTTATCGTGCAGCGCCGTGGCCAACGTTCTCATCGCATGGAGAGTGTCGCGATGGTCGGACCCGCGCAGACGGGCATACGTGGCACGCGCCTGTGAGGCCAAGTCAATCGCCTCGGCAAAAAAAGCCAGGCCTTGCAGCGACTCGGCCAACGTCAGTTGCAGGTCCGCAACGGTTTGGGAATCTCCCACCGATTCCTGCCGGATTTTTGCAGCAGCAGCCTTCAGCCGTTCGCCCAGCACGACTTTGAGGTTTTCGCCCGTTTCGTCGATTTGCCGCACATCCAAGTCGCGAAAAATAGAGCCAAGAACTTGATTGTTGGCGGCAAGTTGTTCCAGTCGTTGTTCCGCTTTTTCGCGTAGTTGCTTTTCGGTCCGAGCCGACTGTTGGGCGATTCGCCGTCGTGCGTCGGCTTGCAAAAGTCCGTAAATCAACCCCACGAGACCGGCCAGCAGCGCAAGTGCGATCAGACTGGCGGCGAGCACTGCGAGTCGATTTCGGCGAGCGAACTTCCTGAGACGATAGGCCCAGCTGGGCGGATGCGCCGCGACCGGTTCACTCGCTAAGTACCGCGAAATATCGGCCGCGAAGCTGTTCGCCGACTCGTAACGACGGTCGCGATCCTTTTCCAGCGACTTCATCACGATCCAATCCAACTCGCCCTGGACCAGGCGGGTCAACTGGTGGGGTTCGATATGACGCTGGGCAGCCACGCTCGGCAGGAGATCGCTGCTGCTCAAGCGGGCGCTGGGCCGGGGCGGATCCTGTTCTTTGATCAAACGCATCATCTCTTGCCAGACCGCGCGGCGGAACTCCTTCCTGTCCCAAGGGGTCGTTCCGGTCAACAGTTCGTACAGAACGACCCCCAAGGAATAGACGTCCGAACGCGTGTCGATATCCAGATTGTTGGTTTCGGCCTGCTCCGGACTCATGTACATCGGCGTTCCCAACATGGCGCCGAAAACCGTGAAATCGCCCTGCTCCGACAAGGGCTGACCGATCGCTTTGGCGAGACCAAAGTCGATCACCTTCGGAACCGGGACTCCGTCGACCGCGCCGACCAGGATGTTGGCAGGTTTGAGGTCGCGGTGAAGGATCCCCTTTTGATGGGCATGTTGCACCGCCTGGCAAACGGTCACGAACAACTTCAGGCGCTCGTCGATGCTGAGGCGACATGCATCGCAATAGCGCGTGATCGCCAGTCCCTGGGCGTACTCCATCACAAAAAACGGGCGTCCCGAATCGGTGAGGCCCCCATCCAGAACTTTGGCGATGTGCGGATGGTCCATCACCGCCAAGGCTTGCCGCTCGATTTCGAATCGAGCCAGCAGGTGCTGGGAGTCCAAACCGGATTTGATCAGCTTGAGCGCTACCCGGCGGCGCACCGGTTCCAATTGCTCGGCGACCCACACCGTGCCCATGCCCCCTTCACCCAAAGGTTCCAGCAGCTTGAATCGACCGGCGATGATCTGCCCGACTTGTTCCGCCGGGCCAGGCAGCGGATCCGGCGGCGCGAACGAACCGCTCGCTAGAGCATCCATCGCGCCGGCTATCCAAGAATTCTCGACGACCGGGCTCGGATTCGCATGAGCCCCCAACATCTCCTCCAGCCGCTGCCGCAGTTCCGGGTCGCTCCCCGCTTGCTCGACCACATACGCCAGTTGAGCGGCCCGATCCGGTAGTTCGATCGCGGCCAGAAACAGGCTCTTCAGTCGTTCATGCTCAATGACCATGTGCGGATGCGGAATCCAGGTCGATCCAGCGCATTATAATCGAAGGTCCCGGCCTGCATGGTTGCCGGGATTACTCGGCTCATGTTGCATCCGGTAACCGTTCACGAGCCGGTGGTCTGAAGGGTTTTTCGACTGGTTTGCCAACGCTCGCCATTTGCCTGACACCGAAAAACGGGTCTGACCCCGACCCCGCCGAACCTCCGAAGGCGATCGCAAGAACGGCGAGGGCGAAGGCTAGAAGCAAAGACTTGGCAACACGCCTGAACCCTTAGCGTCGACTTTGGGGAGAGGTGTACGAACGGCTGACGCGAAACCCTGCAGCCATCGCCCCGGCAATGCAGGTGAGGACCAGGCCCCCGGTTGGTTCGGGGATTGCAGAAGTATTGACCTGCATGAAGTAGGGAAACGTCGAGTCGCGCAAGATCCAAGTCGCCCCGGCATCGCTGGAATCCGCGTAATTTCCCATCACGCCAAAGCCAGTGGTTACGGAATCGTCGGCATAGTCCCAGTCAAAGGTGCCGGCATTGGCGGAGCCAAGTGTGAACCAATAGACCGTGTTGGGCATCAGCATGACCGAGGCGTTTGGTGCAAACGATCGGATTCCGGCCGGGCCACTCATGTCGGGCGCGGCGAAGGTCGCCAAAAGTCCGGCGGGTGTATTGTCGATTTCGAAATCAGGGCCGATTGAACTTCGCAGTTCGGCGACCACCTCTGGGGCCCCGCTGCCATTGCCCACGATGGCTTCAATCGAACTGAGATAGACCGGGTCGGGCGTCGCAAACAGAAACGATTGCCCCCCCCAAAACTCGGGGTTGCCAATCGGGGTGGACGACCGATACGGACTGGACAAGTTGGATACCAAAATGTCCGCGGTCGCGCAATTCGCTGGAAGCCCGAGAGCGACGATTGCCGCCGCGTACGCCCAGAGCAGTTTGAAACGGTTGGTTCGAAACATCGTTCACTCCCCAATGGTTGGACAGGACAGCACCCCAAAAAGGGTGCGTCGGTTCTCTCACACAAAGGGAGAAGCGTGAACGCGTGGTCCGCAGTCTCAAGAAACCGATTCGTTTTCGGCAGATTGGATGGCGGTTGAGAGAAAAGCCCGAGCGAAACTCCATTCGCGAAAGGCGGTCGCCCGCGAAATCCCCAGGATCTCGGCCACCTCGTCCATCGATGTCCCGGCAAACAAACGCAACCGAGCCACCTCCGCGCTTTGCCGATCACAAACCTCCAGCTTCGTAAGGGCCTCGTCGATGAGCAATAGGGTGTCGGACGGTGGGAGTTCGATCCGGTCACCCTCCAGAAGTTCATGCTTGCGGGCACCACCCCCTCGCTTCTGGGCGTTTCGTTGCCGGGCTCGATCGATCAGAATCCGCCGCATCGCCTCGGCTGCGATTCGAAAGAAATGGCTCTTCCCGGCGAACTCGGCCGATCGTTCCAAGCGGATGTAGGCTTCATGAACCAGGGCGGTGGAGTCCAACGATTGCCCCGGCTGCTCCCGCGCCAATTGGGCTGCCGCGAGTCGTCGCAGTTCGTCGTACACCAAGGGAAGCAGCCGATCCGCCGTATGGGCGTCGTTCGCCGGTCTCGGTTCCGGATTGTGCGCAGAGTCCATCCGATCATTCTACTGCGATTCGACCCGCGTACTCCAGATTCCTGGTCGCCCAACCGATTTCACCCGCCAGCACCTCGCGGCAGATCAACCCATGTGTTAACCAGCACTTCTCCACTCGCGCAGCTAGTCAACGCAGTTCGCAGTTGCCTAGAATAGCATCGCGCCCGATACGGTAACCTGGACGTCGACCTTTCGACGTAGGTTTCGCCGAAAAATGACTTGCCCCGGTAGCTCAGCTGGATAGAGCAACGGATTTCTAATCCGTAGGTCGCAGGTTCGAATCCTGCTCGGGGTGCTTATTTCTGTCGCTGGAATTGGGCGGACATGAACCGTGTCCACTGGCCGTCGGGGCCTTGAACCTGGGAGGTGAGCGTGCGGACATCGTCGCTCTCGCAGGTCCATTCCCCCACGGTCCACAGCGGGCCTAAGGCTCGGACGCTCTCACGGCCGTTGGTCTTCACTGGAGGTTGGCCCGGGCCCATGTCGCATTCGGCTTCATAGGTCCACTCGCCGACCAGGCGTTGCAGCCAGCGATGTTCGGCATGCGGTTCGGGAATCTTCACGGTTGGTTCTCCTTGGACTATTGAGGGGCCGTTGGATTCAAGTCGCAGGGCAGCGTCGCTCAGTTCCGATCGCGTCCGTGAGCTGATCAGCCGATAGGCGCTAGCCTCGGTTTCTTGAGGCGCCGGAAACCGCGGCTAGCGCCGTTCGGCTAATTTAACGGAAGATGACTAAGTCTGCTGCAAACTGTGCTGCTCCCGCCACTCATCGAGGAGAGGCCAGAGTTCGTCGACTTCCGGTTTGAAGACATCGCCGATCAGCACGTCGGTCACCAGCCCTTTGACGTGGGGGTAAGCCCGGATGAAGCGCCCGAAATGGAGCCCGTCGTAGAACTCGCAAACCAACCGCCGCATCCGTTCCATCCCGCGAATATAGGGGATCTCCCACGTGCGGAGTTGCGGCTCGGACACATCGTTCTTGGCTAGCCCCGCGTGGATGGCATCGGCGGCCATCGACCCGGAAACCAACGCCAACAGCACGCCCGACGAATACAACGGATCGAGGAATCCGAAGGCATCGCCCACCAGCACCCAGCCGTCGCCAGCGACTTGGCTCGCCCGATAGCTATATTCCTTTTGCGCTCGGAAGATATCGCAACGTTCCGCCGTAGCAATCCGCGGTTGTACGCCGGGGCAGCGGGCGACCTCTTCAAAGTAGATCGCCTCCAACTCCTTGCTGGCGCGGTCTTGAAACAAGTAGTCATACGAAGCGACGACGCCCACGCTCACGATGTCGTCGTGCAGCGGGATGTACCAGAACCACCCCTTGTTCTCTTTGGTTTGCAGAACTATCGTCGCCCCTTCATCCCGGCCGACATCGCGATACGCCCCCTTCCAATAGGTCCAGAGCGCCGCCTTTTTCAACACGGGATCCCATTCCCGCAGGCCGAGCCGATCGATTAGCAGCGAGCTCTGGCCGCTGGCGTCGACGACCACGCGGGCGTCGACCTCGTGCGGATTCCCCTCCGCGTCTCTCAATCGAACGCCGCAAGCCCGCGAGCCGTCGAAGCGAACTTCCGTCACACGCGTCCGTTCGTGCACATCGACGTTGTGCCGCTGCGCGTTCCGCAGCATCAGCTCGTCGAACTCGCTGCGGCGGACTTGCCATGTCTGCGACGATTCGTGCGGCTTGTGATCGACGAAGTAAAACGGTTCGGAGAGTTTCCCTCGCTGGCTGACGAACTGCACGCTGTACTTCTTGATAAAGTGGCTGGAGCGCATCAGGTCCAGCATCCCCAGCCGCTGCAGCACCCAATACGTATTGGGGATCAGCGATTCGCCGATGTGAAATCGGGGGAACGCCTCCCGCTCGAACTGCGCCACTCGGTGCCCCTGCTGTGCCAACAAGGTCGCCGTGGTCGAACCGCTCGGCCCGCCGCCTACCACAATCACGTCATAGCTATCTGCGATCGGCATGTCTGGATGAATCCTGATCTAAAAGCCTACTCCAATGCCCGTGAACCCACTCCCCCTCCCCTCGCCACAGAAGAGGACCTGCAGTTTTACGGGACCATTTTTCCAACATATCGTTTAACGCCAAGCCGGAGGCGCCGGCACGTTTGGCGTACCGTTCAGGGCAAAGCCGGCGCCTGCGGCTTGGCGTTAAACGAGGAATTCTCACAACAAGGTGAAACAAAACGACACGACCCTTGAAGCCGGGGAGAGGGTCATACCAAAGGCCCCATAAAACGAGCCATTCTACCGCATATCTCGGATCCGCAAATGTCGGATTCCTTTGGATAACCCTCCGATTCGAGACGAGGTTAACGAACCAATAACGCAAAATCGTACGGGCGCTCTTCGATCGGCACATCCTGCAACGTGACGACGACGCCGGCGGTCGCCGGGATGTCCCGCGGAAGCTCGACGCGGTAACCAGTCGAAACCGGTCGAAACTCGATTTGTGCATGCAGCCGGCGATCGACCAGCACGTTCGCCGGCAACGCCGCCGAAGACTGCCACTCGGTGACGGTTCCGGCGACGTCGATCAGAAAATGCAACTCCACGGAGTCCGGGAATGCGACGAACTCGGCCCAATAGGTTCGCGTCCCAGCGTGTTCGTGCGAATGACCGACTTGAATCAATTGACCGCCAAACCGCGGTTGCAGGGACGACACATGCACATGACCATGCTCATGCTGATGCGCATGCGCAATCCGCGGATTCCCCGGGTGCGAATGACCATGTTCGATCCCCAGATCGTGCGTGTGCCAATGCGTGTGGATCGGATTCGATCCGTGGTTGTGCGATACGCTGGAGCGGCTTGGGGGCTCCCACCAGACCGCTATTACCAGAGCGACGATGATCAGCGGCAGTCCCAGGGAGATCGCGACAAAACTTCTGTTCCCCAGCAGGCGCATCGCTGCCACCACCGTTCAAAAGTCGTCGCCGACCACTTCCCGGCCTCGAATCGACGCCAAGGCCCGGTAGACTCCGATGTCGATCTGCTGGTTGATGGTATGGACCGAACCGTCCAGAAAGGCGAATTGCGCCAAACCGGAATGCGGTGCGGAGATGCCGCGATCGGCGCCGGTTCCCGCTCCTCGAGCCTGATTCGGGCCGTATTCGGCGTCGAACAAGACCATGTGCCCGTGATCGTCGTCGGGGGCGTCGATGTCGCGAATCGCGGCAAACCACGTGGTCTCGAAGTTCGGGTGGGGAGGCGTTCCGATCGGATTTCCGTTGACGTCCAGAATGGGACCGTTCGTTCGCTCCCCGACCGCCAAAGTGTTCGATACGCCGTCGATCACGTCCGCAAACCGGGTGCGACTGTTGCGATAGAACGGACCGCGACTTTGGTCCGGGGTCGCATCGAGATTGATATCGTCGCTGGGATCGCCGGGGGTATCCGCCACGCCTTGCGCCGGCCCCCAGTTAGCGCAATAGCTCGCGGCGGCGTAACGCTCCACCGGTGAAACGGAGTCGTCACGCACAACGAAGTTCTCATGCGACCAGGCGTCGGTCGGGCAGAGGAACACCGGCAAAGATTGTTCGCGCGGAGTCAAATTCGCTACGTCGAAACCAGGCAAGTCCAGCTTGATCGTATCGTACAGGTTCTGCTGTTCCAGGAAGGGCAGAATGTAAATTCCCCAGCCATGTCCCAAGTGATTCGCGTCCTCGTAACCGCCGGCGACTGGGTAACCGGTCTGGGCCGCGTAGTCGGTCCCGGAAATATACCGATAGCCGACCGGGAATCGCTGAAACGCGGATTCGTAGTTGTGCAAACCCAAACCCAGTTGGCGGATCTTGTTCTTGCAATCGGTCCGCCGAGCCGCTTCCCGGACCGCCTGGACCGCCGGCAAGAGAATCCCCAGTAAGATCCCGATGATCGCTATCACGACCAATAACTCCACCAACGTGAATCCGCGGCGACGGGCCGCGCTGTCGTTTGCATACGAAGGCATTTACGGGACTCCTGCCTGTAAACTCAATAGTTGGGATCGTTGCCGCAATAGACGCTATTCTAGCTGCCGTCCATCCATGATTTCAAGCAATTCCTCTTTGATCCGGCGACGATTGAATTAGTGCGATTTGAGACAATCGGCGCAGGATTTTCCGTTCATGAGCGACTATGTTCGTAGGGGAACTTCCTAGGCATTGTCCCAAGACATCAGCCGCCTGGCGCTTGCTTGCGGTTTCCGGTGTTGGACGCGTGAAGAAACTGCCGGCTAGCGCCTAGCGGCTGATCTCCATGGCACGCGAAATTGTGTTTTGGGACAAAGCCCAGTTCGAGGCGTGCCCGTAACCCGACCGTTGCAGGCCGTGAGATTTCCCATCACCATCACCGAAGTCTTCCAAGGACTCCCCCATGCATCCGGCTCTGAAATATTGCCCCGGAAGTGCGCCGGTTGCACGAATCCTTCTAGGATTATTCGCGCTCTGCGGCGGCATCACGAACGCTCAGCAAACGATTCCGAAGCCGCGGGAGGAATCTCGTCGAGCCCACGAATTTCAGCAGGCCGGAAAATACCTGGCGGCTCTGGTGGCGCTGGAGCAGGCCGCGCGCGAGCCGGACTCGCTGGTATTGCAGGAGCTGGCGACGGTTCGTTCGTTTGTGGGTGACACGGCGGGAGCCCTGGCGGCGATGGACCAGGCCCAGGCAATGGACTTCCCTGCGGCGAAGTCTGACGGCGCGAGCGCCCCCCCGCCGGATCTGAGCGGCATGGAGGCCATCCCGGCGCTGGACGCGATCGTCGAATTGGCCAAGTCGCGGCAGATCGTGATTCTCAACGAGGCCCACCATGTCCCGCAACATCGCGAATTCTGCCGCCAGTTGGCGGTTCGCCTCCGCAAAGAGGGATTTAACTGGTTCGCCGCGGAGACATTCGCCGCGCCGTCGATGGAACGATTGCAGGCGCAGGGCTACCCGACGCGCGATATCGGTTACTACTCGCAGGAGCCCCGTTTTGGCGAACTGATTCGCGATGTGCTCCGTCTGGGATACCGGACGGTGGCCTACGAATCGACCAGGTCGGACCCGCCCACCGACCCCGTCGAACGAATCAACGGCCGCGAGGCCGACCAATGTCGAAACCTGATCGAGCGCGTGTTCGAGATCGATCCGGACGCGAAACTCCTGATCTTCGTCGGCTACAGCCACGCCACGGAGAATGTGCGGACGCTGGAGGACGGTCGCGAGCTGGCTTGGATGGCGGCTCGGCTCGGCCGCGAAACCGGGCTCGATCCACTGTCCATCGATCAAACCGAACAGACCGAACGAGGGGAGATCGATCGGGCGAGTCCGGAATGGCGGGCGGCCCATGCGGCCGGCTGGCTCCAACAGCCAGTGCTGCTGCGCACCTCGAACGACGCGTATTGGGTGCCAGGGAAGTACAACGGCGCCGTCGACTTGCAGGTTTTCCACCCACCCACGCGCGCGATCGCAGGGCGGCCCGACTGGCTGTTGGCACAAGGAGATTACCGACAAGTCTCCGTCGACCGGATACTGCCCGACGCATCGCAACGACTTTTGTTCCAGGCTTTCCACGCCAACGAGCCCGACGATGCGATCCCGGCCGACCAATTTGTCGCAAGCCCCGGTGAAACTCGCCCGGCGTTCGCCCTCCAGCCGGGTCCCTATCGCGTCGTCGTGCAAGACGAAACCGGCGCCGAAGTGCACCGGGAATCGTTGGACGTGGGCACGGAAGCGCCGGCCCAGCCGGCGGGGCCCGCCGATCGCCAGGCACAAGCTCGCGAGGAGATCCGTCGCGCTGAGGAGGCTTTTTGCGCGATGGCCGAGCGAGACGGGGTCAAGGCGGCTTTCCTGGCGTTCGCGGCCGACGACGCCGTGCTCAATCGCCAAGGGAATATCGTTGCTGGTCGGGAGGCAATCGCCCGCTACTTCGACGAACAACCTAACCGGGATGTGCAGCTGACGTGGCGGCCCGAGTTCGTAGAGGCCTCGCCCGACGGTCAGCTGGGCTACACGTACGGACCGTTTACCTATTCCGCAACCGATCCCAGCGGCCAGAAGGTGGAATCCCAAGGGATCTTCCACACCGTCTGGGGCCGGCAAGCCGACGGAACATGGAAATATCTATATGACTGAACATGTGTACACTAGTCGGGCTAGCGGCGTCATCCCGCCGGCACACAGGTTGTAAGCCAATAAGAGTCGCCCATGGCCCTCGCTCCGGCTTCGGGCATTGGTATCTACACAAGGCATGCACATCGAGTCTAACTCCTCTCGCCCCCCCAATGCGGACCTGCAATTTCACGGGACCATTATTCCAACCCATCGTTTAACGCCCAGCCGGAGGCGCCGGCATGTTGGGTGTACGGTTCCGGGCAAAGCCGGCGCCTGCGGCTTGGCGTTAAACGAGGAAGTCGGGAAATACTCAGACAACGATGGGTAGAGTCAACGTCGGCAGCGGGAGAGGGCAGGGCGGAGGGGATCGAACGGTGGGGGGCGGCTCTGCGGATCCTTGCGGTTCAGCACGTCCAGATCTCGGCAGCGTAGGCCAATCGGCTGACGACTCGACAGGCTGCGAGAACAACGTGAAGCCAGGACGATCGCTGCCCGCGATGCATTTCAGTTTTCTGTAACTATTCTGCGCGCGATCGGTGGGGCGAAGCCGCCTAGATCGGGAAGTGAATCTCGTTTGATTTGCTCGGCGCTCCAACACCTCGGCTGCCGTCGAGGTGATCTTTCGCGGCGGCGATCCAGGACCAGTTCCGTTCGTCACGGTCGCACCGCGCGCTGTCCGTTCCACCGTTCGTCGATTGCGTTTCCCTGAGGAGAATCCCATGCCGTTGCTAGAAGAACTGCCAACGACCCGAAGTCCGTTGCCTCGAGTTGACTTGCCCCGTACAGCCCCTACCCGCCGACGCGGGTTTACCTTGATCGAACTCCTAGTCGTCATTGCCGTGGTCGCCATTCTGATCGGGATGCTGCTGCCGGCTATCCAGAAAGTGCGCGATTCGGCCGCCCGCATGCAATGCGCGAACAACTTGAAACAAATCGGGATGGCGATGCATTCCTACAACGATGCGCACCAGCATCTGCCCAGCGGCGGACAGATCGTCGCCGACCAAATCCCCTGGCCCGGTCGCACCGACGCGCTGGGCAACGTCCGCTACGACAACTGGAGCGTCTTTTTTCAGGTCCTGCCCAACCTGGATCAGCAGAACCTCTTCGAACAAATCAAGGAGAGTCGCGATCCCAGCCAGGCGGCCAATCTGGCGTCGGCGGCCCGCATCGCGATTTTCAGCTGTCCTAGCGATACCTCGCAGCTCAAGTCGGATCGGCAACCCGCCAAGTCCAGCTTCGCCGGCTGCGCAGGGGTCGTCGGGCCGCTCGATCCGTCGCAGACCAACCGCGAATTCGCCGAGACAGAACTAGGCGGGTCGCAAGGTTGGCCGCACAACGGAGCGATCGTCCCCAACACCGAGAGTGTTTCGCTGGGTTCGCTGACCAACGCCGATGGCACGTCCCATACGATGTTGTTGGCCGAGAAATCTTGGTCCGCCGACAACCCCACCTTCGATCGCAACGGCTGGTGGTATCCCTATCCCGACCGCGAGAACTCGGACACGATCCGCCTGGTCGAAGTACTGCCGGGCAACAAGCCGAACATCTTTCGCAATGGCCGGCAACTTTCCGCGACCAAGCATCTTGAGGTCCTGAGCGCGGCCTTCGGTTCCAACCACGCCGGCGGCGTCAATGCCCTGCTGGGAGACGGCAGCGTCCGCTTTGTCCGAGACTCGATCGGCGGCCAGGTCTGGGCGCGACTCGCACACCGCTCCGACGGCCTGGTCGTTCCTTCGTTGTAAACGCCCGCGAAAAGGACCCGTCGCCCCCTTCTTCGGAGATCGTTCCGTCTTCTGAGACCAGCATACCTGATGAGTTTCGACTCTCCCCCGGCTTCGGGGGAGAGTCGCTCGTCCGCCCATCCGCCCGCCCCTTCTCCCAATCCGCGTCGAACTGCGTTTATTGGCGGTCCTCCCCCGCACTGGCGGTTCCCCACGCGAAGAATCGCACCGTCTGGGCTTTCTTTCGCGCCCCACGCGGCGATCCCTTGCCAGATTTCGATTTTCGAGGTCGGCAACCGCCCGGGGCGTATGTTACAATGCTGGATACGTTTGACGCCGAACCACTTTCTGCTTGCGTCGATCCTGGTTGTAGGAGAGCGCAGGCTCCATCACTATTCCGGGATTCGAACGTATGGCTTCGAACTTCGTCTGCCCCAGCTGTCAGAAGCGACTCAATGTCCGGTCCGATCTGCAAGGCCGCAGCGTCCGCTGTCCGGCTTGCCAGGCCAAGGTCGTCGTGCAGCTCGACGCCCCCGCCGATCCGTTTTTAGCGGACGAGAACGAGTTGTTTCCGCCCGAGTCGCCACCGGACAGCGGAACGGCGCATTCACCGTATGAACAACTCGCTGCCGATCTGTTAACTCGCGGCGCCTCCCCGTATGCCGCGAGCGCCGCGACTTCCCCCGCCGGAGACCAGGCGGCGACTCGACACCAGGCGGCGGCCAAGCCGGCAGCGTCCCCCTATGCCGCGTCCCCCTATGCCGCGGGGCGACACGTGGCCAACAAGAAATCGAGCAGCGACGACGAAGACAATCTGCCGCTGTTCGTGCGGATCGGCGGATTCCTGATGGTCATCGCCGTACTCAGTATGATCTTGCCGTTCTTCGGGCTGCAGATCAAAGGGCTGCACTTGGCGGGAGAGGCAGGTTCGCTACTCGGACTGATGCTGGGTCTGCTCGGCGCCGCCGTGGTCGGCGTGGGATATCTTGTGAGCGGGAACATCGTCGCGTCCCTGCTGGCCGGCGTCGTGCCCGGCATCATGCTGGTTGCGTTCTCCTTCGGACTCGGGCTGGCCATGGGAGGGGGCAAGGGGAACACCGGCCCGCGCGTCGCACAAAACCAAGTCGACACATCGCGCTCGTCGCGTCCGCCTGCTCCCAGTCCGTTCCAGCAACCTACCTCTCCGAATTCTGCCAGCCGGTTCGGAGCCCCGAGCTTTGGACCCGGTCGCACGTCGACATCGACAACCAAAACCACTTCTTCAACATTTCAGAATGCAACCCCGACATCGCCTCGATCTGCCGGAACGGATTCGTCCAACAGCGCGGCGAACGTCGCAAGCGGCGCCGCATCCCCCCCGGCAGCACAAGGCAATCGGGGGTCCAACTCGTCCGCTCCGTTCAATGCACCGGAAGCGGATGCAGTCTCCAATGCGAAGAGTGGTTTCGCGATGGACGAAAATCCGGGTGCTTTTCCTGAGTCGTTCGGTGAGTTCCAGCGATCCATTCGGTCGACGGGCGCTTTTTCCCAGCGTAGCTTCGATCAGGCTCGGAATCTGCACGACCTGTTACGGCGCCAGTCCAAGATGGAATCCGACCTGGGGGCGAAACTGGCCAACAATTTCCCCCCCGAGTTTCTGACGAAAGTCGTCGGGCAACGCCACGTCCGCACCGTCGTCCTGGTTCACCCCGAGCGGAAACCGATGATCGGCCTGGACTACGCCGTCGGGACAATCAATGAATCCGAGTTGGGGGCCATGATCCCCGTCTTCTGGGAATCCGAGGATAGTCAAATCTCGGCCAAAGACGGATACGCGATCGCTGGTTTGAATTTGAACGAACAGGACAAGATCCTCGGCTTCCAAGTTGTCTTCATGAAGTTGGCCGGCAAGTCGTACGACACCTCCGATACCTACTCGAGCGACTGGTTCGGCGCCGAGCCCGCGGACGGCAAGGGAGTGACATTGGGCTGCGACGGTCGACCGGTCTACGGGATCGTCACGCATGGATTCCATGAGGTTACTGGAATCCAGTTGATCATCGAACCGGCGAAGAAGAGCAAGAATTAAGCGGTTTCGATGAGCCAAGCACCCCCACGTGGCCCGGTGGCGTCCAGCCAGCTGACTCCGGCGCAGGTTCAGCAACTGTTGGATGCGGTCGCGATTCCAATTCAGCCGGTCCCGCGCACTCGGATGTACCAACAGCGGCTGTTCGGCGCCGCGGTGGTGATGCTGGTGATGTCCGCCGTCTACTTGGTGCTCGTCGGCGGGCTGACGGTGTACTTGCTCCGCAGCCTGTTGGCGGTCGTGACCTTCCAGTACAGAGGGTTTCTGGGACTGCTGTTTGCCGGCGTTCCCACCTTCGCCGGGTTGTGCGTCCTCGCCGCACTCGTCAAGCCGTTATTCGCCAGGGCCGAACGGGGCTTGGAGCCGATCGACCTGCAGCCGGAGCACGAGCCGCTGTTGTTCGACTTCGTATCCCGGCTTTGCCAATCGGTCGGCGCCCCCACGCCGGCCCGGATCTCCGTCGACACCGAAGTCAACGCCAGCGCAGGGCACATCGGAGGGCTACTGGGTAAACGATTGCGGCTGACGATCGGTCTGCCGCTGGTGCTCGGGTTCAACTCGCGGCAGTTGGCGGGGGTTTTGGCCCACGAGTTCGGCCACTTTCGCCAATCGACGGGGATGCGGACCACGTATGTCATTCGGCGAATCAATCAGTGGTTTGTGCACGCCGCATTCGAACGGGACGCCTGGGATGCCCAGTTGGTCGCCTGGACCGAACAAGGGGATATTCGCTGGAGCTGGATCGGATGGATCGCCCGCGGGGCGGTGTTCGTAGCCCGCCTGGTGTTGATGGGAATGATCATCGTCGGCAACTTTTTCTGTGCACGCTTGCTGCGTGAGATGGAGTACGAAGCGGATCGCGTCGAGACCCGCTTGGCCGGCAGCCAGGCGTTTGCCACGACCTGCCGCCAACTTCGCTTGCTGGGATTGAGCCAGGCCGCGGCGATGGATGAACTCGACCGATACCGCCGCGAGTCTCGCTTGCCGGACAATTTGCCGGCGCTGTTCGTCTCCAACGTTTCCCGCGTCAAGCCGGAGAAGTTTCGCGAGATGGAAGCCCAATTGCTCGAAGTCAAAACCGAATGGTACGACTCGCATCCCTCCGATCGAGATCGAATCGAAAACGCCGCCCGCGAACAATCGGAAGGGACTTTTCGGATCGAGTGGCCCGCCGCCTGCCTGTTCACCGACGTGGCGGGGCTGTCCCGCGTCGTCACGCTCAAGCTCTATCAGCACATCTTCGGCGCGGATTTCAAAACGGACAGCATCAAAAATACGCAGCAGCTGATCGCGACCAAGAGCGTGGAAGTCGCCCAAGGCGAAGCAGCGTTGCGGTTCGTGCTCGAGCAGTTCTGCGGGTACCACACCTTTCACCTGCCGCGATTCGCGCTCGGCGAAGCCATCGACGCCAAACAGTACAAGCAAAACGCCCAGGTCCGCCGGGACCAGTTGCTGCGGATGGTCCGAGGCTACGCCCTGATCCGCAAACAAGAGGATCAGTTGATGGAGGACCTGGCCAAGGTCGCTTGCTCGCAACGGTTGATCGAGGCCGGTTTGAACGTCAGCCAGGCGACCGAATTGTATCCCGCCAAGAACCTGCACGACGCCCATTTTCGGGCGCAACAACTCGCCCAGGACGAACAGCGGCTGAAGGGGGAGTTGCGCCCGTTTCGCCAGATGCTCGGGTACCGCGTGATGGACGCACTCGAATTCGTGCGGGCCGAGAAGATCGCCACGCAGATCGGCGAGAACCCGGCGGTCGCCAAGGAAGTCGCCCGGATTCTCAAGGCGCTGGAAAACGTGATCCGCAACCGGGCGACGTACGAATCGCTGCACTTCGAAAACCGCGTGATCGTGATCCAGCTCAGCGCCGCGTCCAAGTTTTCGGACGAGAAAATATCGAAGTCAGTCCTGGCCACCGCCGACCGGATCCACCATACGTTCACGCAAGTGCACAGCACCGCCAGTGGACTGATGTACCCGTTTGCCCATGGCAAAGGAGAGGTCAGCCTGGCGTATTTCCTGCTCTCCCACCTTCCGCCCCGCGGCGACCTCGCGGCGATCTGTTCCGCCGCCGGGGATCTGGAGATGAACCTCGAACTCTTTCTCAAACGCTCGATCGCCCGGCTCGGCTCGCTGGCCGAGAAAGTCGAAAAGGCGTTCGGCTTCCCCCCGCTCGAAACCCCCGCCGAAGTTCGCGAAGATTAATCCCTCCCGGGGACGCGATCGTCCCACTTTCGTCCCCTTCGCAACCGTTGAAAACTCTTGCAACATTGCCTGCTATCGTCGATCGCCGTCCTCCTGATACTCGGCTGTGATCATCCCCTCGGCGTATTCCCCCAGGAGCCGGGCGAATGCTCATCCGTTTTCCAGAGCCCAATGCGCGGCGAAGCGGTTGAGTTCGGCGCTGTTGGCAAGGTCCAACTTGAGTTTCAGCTTCTCTCGGTACGTGTCAATGGTATGGACGCTGAGGTGAAGTTGCTTGGCGATGGCACCGGTCGTGTTGCCCTGGCCGATGAGGGTCAAAACTTGCAGCTCGCGGTTGGAGAGACTTTCAATCGGAGACTGACCAGGGACGAACTTGCGGCCGACGCGGCTTTTGACGACACGCTCCGTCATTTCCGGGCTCAGGTAGGTCTTGCCCGCGAGTACGGTGCGGATGGCTTCGATCAACGTCTCGCGGGCGGTTTGTTTGTTCAGGTAGCCCAGCGCTCCGGCTTGCAGCGATCGCTCGGCGTAGACCGATTCATCATACATCGAGTTGACCAGCATTTTCGTCTGGGGCTGGCGTTCGCGAGTCTGCTTGATCAAGTCGATGCCATGACCCGTCTTGAGCGAAATGTCGACGATCACGAGGTCGGGATTCAACTCGCCTACCAGTCGCAACGCTTCAGCCACGTCGTCCGTTTCACCACAAACGGCGAGATCCGGTTCGTTGGATATCTGAGTGGCTAGTCCGTCGCGCATCATGGGATGATCGTCAACGATCAGAATTCGCGCGGGAGTTTTTGTGTTAGTCATTCGACGTTGCCCCCCCCAGAACTTTGCAAGTTACCAGCGTGCCACCGGATTCGACCGGGCTGACCGTTAAGGTGGCTCCGATCAGATTGGCACGGTAGAGCATCGTGTGCAATCCCATTCCCTCGTATTGGCCGGTCGAGTCGAAACCGGTTCCGTCGTCGGCAATCTGAAGCATGGGGTGGCCATCGTCTAGTTCCAGCGAGATCAGGATATGCTCCGGATGTCCATGTTTCAAAGCGTTGGCGACCGCTTCCCGCGCAATCCGATAAAGATGTGTCGCGGTCACACTGTCGGCCACTTCAACCGGCTGCTCACATTTGAAGGCGCAGGTGACGCCTTCCAAAACGTCCGTTCTCGACGCGAGTTCGCTCAGAGCATTCATGAATCCCTTGTCGTCGAGGTGGATCGGAGAAAGCCCCCGGGAGATGGTTTGTACCTGTTGAGTCGCTCGAGCGATACCGTCCACGATTTTTTTTGCGAGTTCGGCATGCTTTGCAGCGGACCCCTTGCGGGGCTCGACGGCTTCTTTGGCGAGATTGGCGAACAGGGTCTGCGTCAGCATTCCCAGGCCGGCGAGTTCCTGTTGGGTGCTGTCGTGCAGGTCCCGGCCGATACGACGCTGTTCGTCTTCGGCGATGGCGAGAACGTCGCGTTGAAGTCGTTTGCGTTCACTGTTGTCCCGGATGACGCCGGTGAACAGCCCCAAGTGTTCCACCTCGCTGACTGCCAGCCCGATCGGAAACGTCGAACCATCCTTGCGTCGACCGACCAGGTCGCGTCCAGTGCCAATAATCCGGGGCTCGCCGGTTGCCAAGTAGCGGCTGATGTATCCGTCATGTTCGGCTTTGTACGGCGCGGGCATCAAGATGCTGACATTCTGGCCGACAAGTTCTCTTGGGGTGTATCCGAACAATTGCTCGGTCGCAGGATTGACGCTGGTCACCAAGCCACGCCGGTCGATGGTGATAATCGCGTCGGATGCGGTATTCAAGATCCCCCGAAGTCGATCTTCTCGTTCTCGTAAAGTCTGTTCCTGGCGGCGGCGGTCGGTCACGTCGGTCACCAGAGCCACCAGGTGGGCGGGGTTTCCCGCCTCGTCCCGCAGGATCGAGGCGAATTTGCGCACCCAAACCGGCTGGCCGTTTTTGCGGATGTACCGGTTCTCGATCTCGAAGGAGGAAAGTTGCCCGGTCTGCAAACGCTCGACCTCCGCCAGGTTGGCCTCGCGGTCGTCAGGATGGACGAGTGAATCAAATGGTAGTTCGCGGAGTTCCTCCTGCGAGTAGCCGAGCATCTGGCAATAGGCAGGGTTGCATTGCTGGAAGAATCCGTTCGTGTCGGTGATGGCGATGCCCGTGCCCGCATGTTCAAAGATTTTGCGGAACCATTCTTCGCGTTCCGCCACGCGATGCTCGAGTTGCTCGTGCAGTTTTCTAACGGCGTCCTCCGCTTGAACTCGCGCCGTAATGTCCTCGATGGCCAACAGGATCTCGTTGGGCCGGTCATCGTCGCGGCGGATGATGCGGGCGTTCAACAACATCGTGCGCCATCCGACGCGGTCGAACTCGTGGTCGACGCAGTAGTCGGTTACTTGCGAGTCTATCGGCAACATCTCTTCGAGCAACTTTCGCAGTTCGGGAATGTCCCACTGGTGATTACCAAGTTCGTAGAGCGGCCGGTTGTGGGTTTCGTCCGGGCTGACGTGGAACAAGGTATAAAAGGCCGCGTTTGCCGATTGCACGCGCAGGTTGGCATCGAGCACGACCAGCGGTTCGCGCACCGTGGCAATAATGGCTTCAGCGTGCAGGCGAGCTGCGTGCACTGCTTGTTCGGCGCGTTTGCGGTCGGTGAGGTCCATCAATGTGATCACCACGCCGTCGATGCGGTCGTCCACGGTGCGGAACGGCAGGACGCGGCGGAGAAAGCAACGCGGAGAGCGGCCGTCACGCGGAGCCCGTTTGGCATGTTCGTCCATCCAGACTTCGCGCTCGATGGCGGTCAGCTTGCCCAGGACACTCCGGCAATCGTCCAGCAGGGTGGGGTCCTTGATCTTGGGAGTGATTTCGGAAATCGGGCGGCCGACATCGGTCGGACGCAGGCTGAACAACTGCTCGGCCGGCGATGTGAACAGCCTGACTTGAAAATCGCGATCCAAAAACACGATTGGATATTCCGTGCTCTGCAGCAGGTTGGTGACCAGGTTGTTCGCCGTTTCCAATTCCTCTAATTTGCTTTCAACTTGGCTGTTGACCGTGGCCAACTCTTCATTCAATGATTGCAGCTCTTCCTTCGAGGATTCCAGCTCTTCATTGGCCGACTGGAGTTCCTCGTTCATCGACATCACTTCTTCGTTGGCCGCCTTCAGCTCCTCGTTAGCACTCGCCTGCGCCTCGACCGTGCTTTGCAAGTCGTCGCGCGTGGCCCTCAGTTCGAATTCCAATTGGCTGAGGACGCCCGATTCGTCGCTCGTCTCTCCTTCAACACCGGACTGCAGTGCCTGCGCGGGTCCAGTCGTCCGTCTCTGCCGTTGCGGGCTGGTATTGCGTTCCTGGAACGTGACCAGAAGTAGGCCGTCCGTTTGCGGTTCCCGCACGGGCTCGACCGTGAATTGGACGGGATAATAGGTGCCATCGCGTTTCACCCGCGCGTCTTCGACGACGACCGACGAATCCTCGCGCACGGCCTGCCGCACGGCCGCACGCAATTTCGCCCGCAGACCTTCCAGCCCCAGGCTCAGCAGATCGTGTTTCGGTGGTCCGTCGGGGTTCTCAAGGTACTGCCGCGTGGGCCCGTGATAGTTCAGGATCTCGTAGCTTCGGTTGATCAACACCGCGGCCGGCGCGCCGCGCAGCAGCAGCCGTTCGGTCAATCGATCCAGATCCGCCGGCGCATTTGCGACAACCTCGGTCACAAAATCTGAGGGACGCTGCTGGCCGATCGTGGGGAGCATCGCGAAGTCGATCGGGCCGCGCGACGTGGTCTCGAGTCGGCGGAACAAGCGCCATTCCTTGGAAACCGTCTCAAACAAGTTGGTCCGGCGTCCGATCGTTTCGGATGGACCGAGCAACAGAAAGCCACCAGGATTCAGCGCGAAATGGAACAGCGAGATCACTCGGGCCTGCGCATCCGGTTCCAGGTAGATCAACAGGTTGCGGCAGGAGACCAGGTCCAGCTTCGAAAACGGTGCGTCGCCGAGCAGGTTCTGGGAAGCGAAGACAACCGACTCACGCAATGGTTTGCTGACATGGTACTGCTGGGTGCCGGACGTGACGAAGAATTTCCGCCGCCGCTCGGCCGACACGTTGCGCATCGCGCTGTCGGAAAAGACGCCGCGGCGGGCCTTGTCCAACGCGTCGTCGTTGATGTCGGTGGCAAAGATTTGCAGTTTCGCATGGCGGCCGGCCGCGCTGAACTGTTCGATCAACAGCATGGCGATCGAATACGCTTCCTCGCCACTGGCGCATCCGGGCACCCAAACCCGCAGCGCCGCGTCCGCACCGGCGCGCTGCACCCACTGGGGAACAGCGTGCTGGGTTAACACGTCGAACGCCTGCGGCTCGCGAAAGAACTCGGTCACGCCGATCAACAGATCCTGGAACAGCCGATTCGCTTCCTCGGGCTGCTGGCGGAGCAGTTCGAGGTAACGAGCCACGTCGTCGATGTGATTCAGGCTCATCCGCCGCTCGACGCGCCGCAGGAGCATCGTTTTGCGGTAGTGGCGAAAGTCATATTTGATGTGAGCCCGCAGCAGGGCCAGGATGCGGAAAAGCTGGTCGGTTTGCGTTTCGGTGGCGGGCTGGTCGATCGTGCCATTCCTGACATAGTCGTGCTGAACGTAGCGGATCAGCGTGGCGGCCATTGCTTCGGGGGACAGCACGAAATCGGCGACCCCTGCGTCAACTGCCGCTTCGGGCATCGACGAATAAGCGGCCGTGTCCGGCCGCTGAGCGATGACCATCCCGCCCGCCGCCTTGATGGCTTTCAGCCCTTGCACTCCATGCTGGCCCGTGCCCGAGAGCACGATGCCAATGGCCCGCTCCTGTTGATCCTCGGCGAGCGAACAAAGGAAGGTATCCATCGCGCCATAGAATCCGCGATCGTCTGGCGGCGGGCTAAGGTGCAGCTTGCCCTCGGCCACGGTCAGGCGTTGATTGGGCGGGATAATGTAAACGTGGTTCGCCTGTACCTTGCTCCCGTCGGCCGCCTCCTGAACCGGCATGCCGGTCTGCTTGCCCAGCAGTTCCGCCATCAAACTCTCGTGCGACGGATCAAGATGTGGCACGAGCACAAACGCCATCCCGTTGTCGACCGGCATACTGCTGAACAGTTTTTTCAGCGCATCCAGCCCGCCAGCGGATGTCCCGATACCAACGATGGGGACGGCGAGGCTTGCAGAATCGGTTGTCGCCAGCGTCGTTGTCGTCGTTTGGTTCCTTAGTGGTACGGCAAGATTGCGAGAGACATCACAGCGTCACATCTTAGCGTTCCGACACGGAACATGAGAGTCTCTCAAAACCTGCCGAACGGGCCAGCCATAGGCCTATCGTGGATTCCGCCACGTGAGAATACGTTTTCACGCGATTTTGCCGTTTCCTGGCGACGGTCATATTGGCGGTCGATTGCTTTTTGGAGAAGGTTCGCCAGGCAAAAGCTGGATCGGAACCGATGTCGTCGACCTGCATGGAAAGAAGCTCAAATGCTCATTCTCAGTCGGAAAACTGACGAGCGAATCGTCATTGGCGAGAACATCGAACTTGTCGTCATTGCCGTGACCGGTGACCGCGTAAGGCTTGGCTTCAACGCGCCGAAGGACGTGTCGATTCACCGCGAGGAAGTTCATCGTCGCATTCAATCCAAAGACCGATCCGGTGACTTGACCGCGTCCGCGTCGCCATGATCGCTCGGCTTGATGATTGTAGGTAGGTAGTTGCCCACGGCTGCCGCCGTTTTGTCCTGTAAGGACAGGTAGCGGCCGGGGCGTTTTGTTTGTTTAGAGGAGGTTACCGATGAGGACTCGAGTTGCAGTATCAGCACTGACCGTGATGTTGGTCGGCAATGGGCTCTACGTGTCCAACGATGCGTACGGGCAGCGCCAGCAGCCCGCACGAGAAGCGATTGCGGAACGGCTGCAGGACATGAACCTGACCGACGAGCAAGAGGCAAAGCTTGCGGACATTCGCAAGCAGTTCAGCACCATGGTGGAAAAGGACAAAAAGGAATTGGCCGACGTCGTCCAGGCGGAAGTTGCCAAGGTCAAAGCCGTTCTGACTGGACCGCAGACCGAAATGCTCAAGAACTTGAAAGACGAGCGAGCAGAACGGCGTGCGGAAAGCCTGGCTGAGCGGATTGCGCGCCTGGAAGATTTGGATCTGACCGCGGACGAGATGACCAAGGTCGCGGCATTCCGGAAGGAATCCCGTCCCAAGATCGCGAAGGCCCTGGAGAACTTGAAGGGCGCATTGACCGAAGACCAGAGGAAGGCTCGAGCGGAAGCCCTGGAAGCCGGCAAGAAGCCCAGTGAAGTCATCGCATCCCTCAAGCTCACCAGCGAACAGAAGGAAAAGTTGACGGCTGCCGGCAAGGAGGTCCGTGAGCACTTCCAGCAAGAAATGGAACAGCTACGCGGGATCCTCGACACGGAATCGGCGGAAAAGCTGGCGGAACAGAAGTCGGGCCGCAAGGAACATGCCCGCGATCACATGGCCTCCGCGATCGAGAATTACCGGGAGCTTAATCTCACGGACGAGCAAAAAAGCCAGATCGCCACGATCCGCAAAGACTACGGGCCGAAGATCCATGAAGCGAGCAACAAGCTCCGCACCAACGTCAGGGAAGAACTGGCGGCGGTCGGGGCCGCCATGAAGGACCTGCGTACGGCGAGTCGATGATGTTGGTCCGCAGCGATCGTTGAACACTGGGGATGCAGCGACAGCGCGAAATTGAGAAATGGCCGCGATGCTATCCGAGGAAATCGGGTAATGGCGTCGCGGCCAATCCCATTTCGAGGCTTCGACATGTTGGTTTTCCGACGCTCGTCGCGAACGGGTTAACGGCGTGATCGGGTCTCGGCGATCATTGGACGGATAAACCCCCAAAATTCATCGGTTTTCGCACGGATTTACTCCCGAGCCTGAAGTTTCTCTAAACTCGAGATGCTCGCCCGTCAATAATATCAACAGACGGTGCCAAATTTGGTCGCTTCCGACTATACCATTGGCCGCGCGTGGTGCTTTTTCAGTTGAAAGGAACGCCCCTTGTTTCATCCCCATCGGCGCTACCAACGCAGGCAGCCAGTGGACGCGCGTGCGATGGCATTCTTGATGCAGAACGGTTGGCCTTCCCTACATTTGGAGGCGATGGAAGAGCGTCTGATGCTGAGCGGTGCCTTCGGTTATGCCCAGCAATTTGGAGACATCGGCAGCGAGATCGCCAACGACGTGGCGACCGATGAACAGGGAAACGTGTATTTGGCCGGGTCCTTCACGAGCCCTACGTTCGATCTGAATCCTGGTCCGGGATTGCTTCCGGTCAACAACGTAGGGGGCGCGGACAGTTTCCTTGTTAAGCTCGATCCCGAGGGGAATCTGAGTTGGGCGAAGACGTTCACAGCTAACCAGGATGATGCGATCCTGAGCGTGGCCGTGGTGAACGGGCGGGTTTTCGCCGCGGGCCACTTTCAGGGGGAGCTTTCGCCGGCGCCCGGGGTTTCACTGATCGCGCAGAGCGGCGAAAACGGCTTTCTGACATGCTTCGACGATCAAGGCAATCACCTCTGGTCGCGACTGGTCGCCGGCCAGTCGGCTGGTGTTGGACAAGATGTTCTCGATCTCACCGCGTACTTCAACACCATCGAAACACTCGTCCACGTCGTCACAAGGTACTCGGCGACGTCCGCCATGGTCACCAAGTTTTCTGAAGCCGGGGCAATAGTTTGGACCCGAGAATTGCCGGCGACGGTCTCGCCTGTGACCCCAGTTCGCTTGGTTGCGCACGATGACGACATTCAGATCGTCGGCTCGTTCGCCGGAACCGTCGATTTCGACACGGGTCCGGCGACAGTTGAGCTGAATAGCAGTGGATTGTCAGACGGTTTCGCATTGGAGTTGACTATCGACGGCGGGGTGAGCCAAGTCTTCCATTTCCAAGGTACAAATACCGTTTCATTTACCGATGCGTACATGTTTGGCGGCCGGACCGTTCTGGTCGGCTGGTTCCGTGGTGCATTGGACGCCGACGCCCACGATTTGGGTGAGCTGTTGCTGACAAGTCAGGGCCTTGCGGATGCATTTGTCATCGATGCGCATTTCAGCCCGACGCATTTTTCGTTTATGCATGCCTATTCGTTGGGTGGTGCGGGGGATGATTTTGCCCTCGCGGCAGCGCCGGACCTCCTCGGCTCGACGCATCTGATATTGGAGCTGAACGGTTCGGCGGATCTGGATCCCGGGGCCGGTCAGACCCTCGTTACGGGTGACTCGACCGGAAATGATTTCGCCGTTACGGTGGCGATGAACGGACAGTTTGTGCGCGCCGATAAACTGGCGAGTCATTCGGCCACCGACAGTGTGCGTTATCGTGGAATCGCAGTCGATGCGCAGGCCAACGTCTACGCCATTGGCCAATTCTCAGGGTCCGTGAACTTTAATCCCTCAGGTTCCGAGGCCGTCTTGGATGGCCCGGACGACGCGTTTATCACGCAAGTATCGGCGCTGACCGTCGTTGACCTGCCACAAAATGGCATTTTTGATTGGGCGACAATTCGATTTACAGCGGATTGGCACGTTGAAATCGTCGATGGCGTATCCCAACAAGTTCTCAATCGAGTCTGGCTTCCCGGGCTTCTGGGAATCCAGATTCATGGCGCCGCAAACGAAGGCGATGCGTTGCTGGTCTTGTTGCCATCGATCGACGTTCTCCCCGGCATTCCGTTGGGAATCGCGTTTGCTGGCGGCGCGGGGACTGGATTGAACCAGGTTCAATTCTGGGGCGGCGCCGGTTACCAAATCGATTTGAGCGTAGGGCTCGACCGCTCGGCCAGCGGGGGAGTTTATACGTCAAGCGTGTTCAACGCGATCGAAGTTTCACTGTCGCAGATCGACTCTATCAGCTTGAACAACGTGTCCGGGGCATACGTGCATACCCCGGACAATGGCGAAACCGAATTGCGGCGCGTCTTGGGAATTTCAAACGTCGAAGGACTTCAGATTACATCGGGTGACAGCGGGCAAGTTGCTGTCCCCGTGACTTCGTTCAACGTGCGATCGCTTACCGTGTTCGGCGGAAGCCACGCGGTCAAACGGAACGCCCTGCGTGCCGATGGGCTGCAGTTCTTGGGGCTCGTTACGAACAACGGCATGGGGCGAACCATTTCGATTCACGACGACAACTTGGGCCTGGACGAAGCCGACGGACGAATCGTCATAAACTCGATCGCTCGAAACGATGTCTTGACGGTTCGCGGCGATGGGGACTTCACGATTCGTCAAACCTTTTTGGGCGGTGCGGAAGCCTTTCGAATCCTCGATCGGAACGGCAATCGACTGTTCTTTAGCGACCTCGAGCGACTTCGAGTCGTTGGCGGCGAAGGGCCCAATACCATCAATGCAGAATTCCTGTTTGGTGCCATGCCGGTGAGCATAATCGGTCTTGGGGGCGATGACGTTCTCTTCGGATCTGGGCAGCCAGACTACATCGACGGTGGAGACGGCAACGATTGGCTCAATGGCCAAGTAGGGCCTGATGTCCTAATTGGCGGCAATGGCCGCGACCGACTTTTCGGAGGATCCGGAAACGACTTTTTGGACGGCGGAGCGAATAACGACGCCCTCGACGGAGGGACGGGTGACGATATCCTAATCGGCGGACTTCACCATGATCGGCTCAATGGCGGCGCCGGTCTGGATCATCTGGATGGCCAGTGGGGACAGGACCGCATTCTATACCACGGAACAGTCAATCCGGACACGATTCGGATGATTCATCTCGGCCCGAATCAAGCAAGCATTCGAACGCTCGATGCCCAAGCAGTGCTCGTCGACGCCGCCAGCGTAATCCTGGAGGCCCAAGACTTCGTCGAGATCTTTGCACTGGCGGGCGACGACGTCGTGCGCATTTGGGATGCCATCGAATGCGACGGCAGAGTCGACGGCGGTCTGGGAAACGACTTGATCATCGCTCCGCCAAACTGGAAAATCGTTCCGTAACCCCGCGGGCGGCGAAAATTGGCCCTCCCGCAAAGCCTCGGCTGCGTCCGTATGCTGATGGATGCTGTTCATCCCAGCAACAACAGTCTGGCCACGGCGCCTTCAACGGAATGGCTCGCAATTCGAGGTGGTTTTTTGAGCTTTTGCCGCGAGCACCATCGACGACGACCTTTGGGACAAAAGTAATCCGTCACGTCAATTTCCGCGCTCGACGCCGCCAGGAAAAAACTTGCATCGACCGGCGTCGTCCACGCACGGTCTGGCGAGGCCCACCCAACGGCAGCTGGAAGTTCGTTTATGATGAACTCCCTTGCCAATATTCGGGAGTGCTAGACATGCTGCATGTGCTGATGAAAACGACGTTATCCATTGGAATGGTCCTGATCTGCTGGACGGTCCTTTCTGCAGCGCCGCAAAACGACGAGCTCGCGGCCTACCTGGCTAAACCGGGTTACCTGAGTTTGCGGAAATTGCAGAGCGATCCGAAGTCCTCTCTGGCGGCCGCGATGACGGCCTTGGCCGAGCCCACCGTACTTTCCGACGAACCGCAGCGGAACGCGTTATTGCGATTGGTTGTGGCACTGCGGGACGACCTGGCATTCACGCAGTCGTGGGGGGAAGACGTCACCAGCCTCCATCGCTTGAAGACCGATACCGAAAATGACGAGGTTCGTGCCATGGCGGAGACGGCATTGAATCAGATTATCGACGCAGCCAAGGATTGATCTACGGTCCTGATCCTCGACGCCATTTCGTCACCTTTGCAACCGTTGAAAACTATTGCAACATTGCTTCCTATCGTCGATCGCCGTCCTACTAACAATTGGCTGTGATCATCCTCTTGGCGTTTTTCCCCAGGAGCCAGGCGGACGACCGGCCGCTGCGCCGGTAAACCGCGCTCGGTTCGACGATCGCGACTACCAGGCTCATATCGACGAGCTGAAACAACGTCTCCCCTCGGACCAGGAGTTTTTCATCGTGGTCGCCCAGCCGTTCGTGGTTGTCGGGCATGGATCAGAGGAACAAGTCCGCAGTTGGGCGGACGGGACGGTGGCTTGGGCCGTCGAGCGATTGAAGGCACGATATTTCACCGAAGACCCCAGCGAGATCATCGACGTCTGGCTCTTCAATGACAAGTCGAGTTACGAGCGATACAACCGAGAACTATTCGACTCCGCGCCGACCACCCCGTTCGGATACTACTCGGCTGAGCATCATGCGCTGGTGATGAACATCGCCACCGGCGGCGGGACGCTGGTTCACGAAATCGTCCACCCGTTCATCGCTGCGAATTTCAAGAACTGTCCCTCCTGGTTCAACGAGGGTTTCCCTCAAACGAACGATAGCCACCATCGAGCTACGTCCTTTTGTTCACGATTTCCCGCGTTCGTTCGCGTTTCGCGGCAGTACCCAGTTGGTAAACTCGCGACGCGATAACGGTCGGTCCATCCAGGAGGTATCGGGTTCCGGCTTCTGCAGTGCCTCGGCAACCGTCACCCATCCCTTGTTCAGGTCGATTGCCGATCGCGTGCCTTTACTGGTGATCCATTGAAATCGTCGGTTCGTCTCGGACCGAATCGCGACCTGGCAGGTCAGCTTGACGTCTTGCGCCGCGTAATCCAGGACGCGTTGGTAATCCCCCGCTTTCCACATTCCGGGAATCAACACGCCGTCGAGGTTTTCGTGTTTCCCGGGCAGCTTCAACGCCTCGGCTGCTTTGGCCAGTGACACAGGGTACCCTTTTTCGCAGAAGACGTGAAACATCATGTCGACGTGTGCCAGGGCCAGTTCTTTGCATTCGTCGAACGCGTCCGACTCTTCTGCCAGAACATCGAAGTCAAATCCCAGGCCATTCCACGTCAGAAGCGTGTATCCACGGCGAACAAATCCCTTCAGCGCTTCGACGAGCCCCTGGACCTCGGCCTTGGTCAGCCGTCCGGTCGGCGATCCATTCCCATCCTTGCCATGCCAGAGGAAAACTTCGTCCGTCTCCGCACAACAGGCCGCCGCACAACAAATCCCAAAGGGCCGCGCTTTTTTCCAGGCGCCGCGCCGCTCCGGCACATCGCTCGCTGTCTCCAAGTCAATCGCCAAATATTTACGCATACCGAGGGTCTCCACATTCGGCAACCACAACAAGAATAGCACGACCAGGTACGTGCGTCCCCGCAAGCAAGTTTAACTGGAGGTGGGAGTCGCACGGGCGCGCTTTCGACTAGCGAAAAAAGCGACTAGCCAAAAAAGCGATGCCACTGCGGCCAGTTTGGTGGAGATTGGCAACGCAGCGTTTTCAGAATTCCCCACAATTCCCGGGGATGCGCGAACTGCAGTGGACCGGTACTTGACTCGAACAAGCGACCTCCACGATGTCAACCAAATCTGAAAAACCGCCGTTTTCAGCAAGTTTTCCTGTATTTATCGGCATTCTACGCGCGCAAGATTGCGTTTGCAACTGACGGCAAAAGTCCGCAAGTTTCGGCACGTTTTGCGGTATCGACTTTCGCCAAAACGGTAGGTACCGTTTTGCTTTTCCGCCGAATCCATCGACCGTCACTTTCCAAATCGCATCGCTTCGCGGCAGCAGGGGATTCGATCGCGGAGCTCCAACTCACAAGTTCCCGGTCGACGCCGGCAGCTTGATGGAAGTGGTATCTCCGAATGAAGCAAACCTCCCCATTCGCCCGTACTGACCAAACGAAAAACAAGCGATTTGGTCAGGGTGGTTTGGGTAATCCGGTGGCAAAGGATGTGGAACCAGACAGCGAAAAACGTGGCTTTTTATCAAGAAGTCGACGCAGGCGATTGCGTAGAGCGGATCGTCGTTTTGTTCAGAGCTGTAGGTGATTTCGTGGACTCGGACACGCTCGGTTTCAAACCGCAAGTGGGCCACGAAAATCAATTGGCCCGTCCAACTCCGGGCGAAATAGATGTTTGACTCGAGCAAGTAGATATCCCATTTGAATTCCATCTCCGGCGACGTGAATAGCGCACCGTCGGCGTGTTGGCCATCGTACGGATAAACCAAGTCGCAAACTGTTGAACTGGCATTGGCCGGTTTTTTGCCCCGACACGCTTCCCCCTGAGAACCACGAAGTTGACTAAAGGTGGCTGCGATTTCGGGGTCGGCGGTTGTTGACATCATCGATTGGCTAAACGCCATGATGTCCAACACGTCGATTCCGAACTTGTTGTCCGCCGCGGCAATCCACCTGGATTTAGTATCGGAAAGCGTCATCGGGTGTGAAATTCAATGGGGTCAAGTCTCTCTGTTTGATTTGTTTGGCATGGGTTGCACTCGCCGGCGACCGCGCGTGCGCAAGGTGGATTACAGTTTGAGTCTGCTCGCGGTTGACTCTTCCCAGCCTCCCGCGCCCATCAGTCGGCCACGTTGAACGCAGCGCCGCACGGCGACCAACTCCGCGTCGCGCAGGGAGTACACCACGACCAGCGTCGAAATCATATCTTCCCAGGAGTTGACCGCATCGGCCAGCAGGGCAAACGAGTTGCCGAGAATTCCCGCGACGAGTTTCGCCAGCTCCAATCCCAGATTGACGATCGACCCCGGCCAGGCCGCGCAGGCAACGTCGGCGTACAAGCTACGGGCCCGGTGACTCATGGTTGCGAGTCAACACAGCAGTACAGGAAACGACTGGTACGTCGGCACAAGATTGTACCAAGCCCTGATTCGCGCATGCACGCGGCGGGGAAAAAGCGGCGTGCTGAACCGCCGAACCGCGGCCAGTTTGCCGGCGGCGACTGCAATTCGCGATTGTTACTTTCGGCGCCAACCGTCGGAGGGCTCCAGGATCTCCTGGGCGAGTTGCGGCCCATCGAGCCATTCTCGGGCTGCGGCATGCTCGCGGAGGTAGGCATCCCAGAACGCGGTGGTCGCCGCTAAGACCGCTCGATGATGGTTCGGGTTGCGGCCTTGTTTGTCTCCCGGCAGCGCCCGCTGGCTGAACGCGGAATGCTCGGCATTGTGCAAAACCAGTTCGTACTTGCTCCCCGCCGGCAAAGCCGGATACACGGAGAGTCGAGCGGCGACGGTTGTTTCGCTCAAGATCGAAACATCTTCCGTGCCGGTCAGCAGCAGCCAGGGAAGATGGACCTGTCCAAACGCCCGCTCGGCGACTCCGGCCGCGGGCGGGCTGGGGCTCATCAGGACCGCCGCGCGGATCCGCGGGTCGGTGAAGCGGGCTTTGCCAAAGAACGACTGTCCGCTGACCGCTTGGGTGGTGACGGCGCCGAACGAGTGCCCGCTCATCCCCAAGCGTCCGCAGTCGAGCCGTCCACGCAGGGGGCTTCCACCGTCGCGATTCCAGACCTCCAGTTGGTCGATCACCGCCGGGACATCCCGCACCCGCAATTGAAAATTCTGTCCGTTGGCTGCCTGCCGCATCGCGTCCATCCGTTCGCCCAACCGCACGCCGCGCCAGACTTGGTCATCGCTCCCCGGATGCTGCAAATAGACGACCACATTACCGCGACGCGCCCAGTGGTTCCCGAGATAGGGGGAGTTGTCCCGGCTCCCGCCCAGTCCATGGCTGAAGAGGATCACCGGTGCCGGTTCACTGGTTATCGGCAAATAGACGCGGAGGGGAATCGTGCGGTCGTGGTCGCCATCCACGACCTCCAGCGTCAGCTGCTGGGGCTCGAAGTCGTCGACGCGAAGTGGATCGTACCGGGGGGCCGCCGCTTCCTGGGGCGCCTTGAGCGCCGCTCCGGGCTGCGGCTCGATGGCCGATGGCTTGGCGGCGGGCGCTGCGTGGAGCGAAATCCGGCACCCAATCGCTTCGGTTCGGGCGGCCGGGACCGGGACGTCGTCGACAATCGCCTGCAGCGCCGCGGC
>JBGSLW010000046.1:0-7726 GCA_041740495.1 Pirellulaceae bacterium | reverse complement strand
GCGCCGGCTTTGCGTTTGCTGTTGCGCCGGCTTTGCGTTTGCTGTTCAGCGCGAAGCCGGCGCCTCCGGCTTGGCGTTAAACGAAGAAATTGAAATACATTTGGGGGAGGAGGGGGCCAGACCACGATGTGTAGATACCAATGCCCGAAGACGGGGGAGAGTGAATAGGAGTCGGATGTTCTAGCGCGAGAAAACTGCGCGACCTCGTGGGCGAAAAACGAAAGCGAAAAGGACACGCGACGTTTCTGACGCGGTCTCAAGCAGCGGCGGCGGTCGACTTTTTCTGCCGAGTCGGTTTGTCCTTCCAGCGGCGGTGGACCCACCAATATTGCTCTGGGTACGCCCGAATGACCTTCGCCAGACAATCGTTGTACCATTGCGTCAGCGCGCGAACATCGGTCAGATCCCCCAAGCCCAGTTGCGGATCGGCGATCCCCAGGATGTCGATTTCGAACTTGAGGGGTGCGTCCAACCGCCGGCAGTAGGTGACCAGCATCGGGGCGCCCGAACTGAGCGTGAACAAAGCCAACGCCTTGTGGCAGGCCGCGGGACGCCCCAGGAAGTCGATCCAGACTCCTTTCGTGCCGGCGTGCTGGTCGCCCAGCATCAACAGCGTTTTCCCGGCCGCCAGGACTTGTTGAATCTGCGCGGCGCTTCCATCCTTGGGCAGGATGAACTGGCCGGACGACTCCCGGAAGGACCTGATCAGTTGTTCAATCCTGGGGTTGTCCATGACGCGCGCAATCGCATAGCTGGGACAGCCGACGATCCCCAGCATCACGGCGGCGATCTCGAAGTTTCCGAAATGGCCGGAGACGAGTATGGTCGGGCGTTCTGCCAACGCATAACGCGCCAGCGTCGGATTGTTCGGAACGTGGATGTAGTTCCGATAGTTGGTCTCGTGGATCTTGCGGCGGGCTTGGGCGATTTCACACGTCATGAGGACCAAATGTTCCCACATCTGACGAGCGATTTCGCGGCGACGCTCGGGCGCAGCGTCCGGAAACGTCAGCCGCAGATTTTCGTCGACGACGCGATGGCGAAACCGCACGATATCGGCGGCGATCCAGGCGAGTATCTCGGCCAGGCGTGCGCAGGCCGAAAGCGGGAGCACTTGCACAATCGACAGCAGCAGCCGTACGGCGGCGTATTCGAGCAATTGTCGGACGTGAATCATCCCGAGATTCTGGCAAGGAATCCGAATCTGGGGAAGGCGGATCTCGCACTCAAGCGAAAAGCCGCTTCTTTTAAAGTCGAGAGCGGCGCGACCTCGTGGCAAGCGACAAGTTAGGGTGAAGAAACGCCCGGCCTTGCAATTGGCATCAGGAACGCGCGGTCGCGGCATCCAGGCAGATCGGCGGGCGCTTGTTCCCGCGGACTTTCTCGGGTGGGAAGTCGGCCGGTCGATGCTCCGCCGCCAGCATTTCCATTTCGCCGGCGAGCCAGAACTGGAATTCCAAGAACGCTTGCAAATCGAGCTCGAGCGGGTTCGGCAGGTAAGGACTGGTGGAGAGCGTCAGCGGTAGAGTGGAGTTGCGAGGCATAGCAAGAATAATCCGTGAGGCGTGAAAGGGGGCATCTTGCCGAGGGACGACGGCCCAACCGGCAACAAAAGACTCGGTCGGCTGCTGGTGATCTACGCAATCCGGGGGGAGTTGGTTCGCGTGTGCAAGGCTTTGTCCCAAAACATCAGCCGCCTGGCGCTAGCCTGCGGTTCTTGGAACCCGGCGCCCGGAAACCGCAGGCTAGTGCCATGCGGCTGAACTCAATGGGATGCGGAACTGTGTCTTGGGACAAAGCCTAGGAGTGCTAGCGGCGAGTAGGCTGCGGTTGTCCCCTAAATCCAGTTTCGCTAGACTTCCCAACCGCTTTGAGTTGTCGGGTCGTCTTTCGGGCGGAATGGCCGAAAAAATCCGAACCAATCGCCTCGATCCAACGTATGGACTGTCAGTGGCTAACCGAATTCGTTTGCCGCTGCGGAAATTCGGGGTTCCCGGAATCGGGACCCACGATGCCGGGGCGTCCGGGATAGCCGACAACAACAAAGTCTCCGTGGAATGCCCGTTGCGTTGAACCGGCACAACAGCGTGGAACCGGCACAATAGGCAATCGGCGGAGCCCGTCCAAGGAAGGCGATTCCCGCGGACGATAGTGACTCCATCATCGCTGCGTAGTCATACATACGCATGGATTCACGTCGTCGACAGGGATTGCAGCGATTGGATCGGTTTGCGTTCTGGCGCAAAATAGACCTGTCGAAACCGCCGCGGACTCACCGCGGATTGGAGTCGCGGGCCTCAACGCCGGATCGCCGCAACCGTCAACCCGCAAGCTCGACTCACGAAGGGAATTTGTCATGCAAGTATTCGGCCCATCCAGCGTGCAAAGTTCGCGTGCGATCACGCAAAACCTGCAAACCAGTTCGGTCCGCGGCGCCGCCGCACCTGCCCAGCTCGACACCGTCGACCAGTTGGAACTTTCGGGCGAAGCCCAACGGCTGTCGCAAGTTCAAACCGCGCCCGATATCCGGGCCGATCGCGTGGCCGAAATCCGAGCTCAGATTCAAGCCGGCAAATATGAATCGCTTGAAAAAGTCAGCGTGGCCGTCGATCGCCTGCTGAATGAACTGGCGTAGCGGCGGAATCCTAGGCTTTGTCCCAAAACATCAGCCGCCTGGCGCTAGCCCGCGGTTTCTTCGCGCATCCAACACCGGAAACCGCAAGCTAGTGCCAGGCGGCTGATCTCAATGGGACGCAAAACTGTGTTTTGGGACAAAGCCTAGTAGAGGCGGAACCCCAGAAACGTTGCCGGATCCTACATGTGGACCTGCGTGAGATGGGGTGACCGTGGCCTTTCACGCTATCAGGCTACTTTTAGCCAGCCGACGCCACAGAAATCCGGTAACCCTTCCCGGACTGCTCCGTTCGGGCGAACCCCAGAAGCCGGCGAACCCCAAAAGGATTACCGGATTCTTGCGGTGAACGGTAATCGGGCGGACCTGCGTGTGCGGTGGCGTGGGGGTCGGAGGGGAAACCTGTCCGGCTACCCACTTCGTTGAGGTTCTGCTTCCCGGTCAGTTTCCCGGAATCGACTCGACGATACCACCGTGTTGTTTAGCTTTGTGCATTGTCTGCGATACCTGGCTGGTTTCGAGCAGCGAACACGGCGGCGACCATCATCGCAAGAGCTATCGCGAAAACCACAGAGGTCACCAAGGAAATCACGAAGTAAGCCGTCCCGAACGATTCCGCAGATAATACTCTGGCAAAATAAACGATCGTAATCCGACTGAGTAACGGCGTCACAACGAGGAGTCCAAGTCCCATGGCCAACAATCGTGACGGCAGCGGAAACATCTTGAATGCGTTCTTCCAGGTCATGAGAACCAATACAACGAAGGCGACGAGTGAAAGCATCAGTTCGCTCATGGAGTGTGTTCCTATTGAGTGCGGATGGGGTGGTTTCAGGTCCTGATAGCTTCAGACGGATAACGAACGGGATGATCGAGTTGCCGTCGAAAGGGCCGCTACGCGCTGTCAAATTCTAACGAGTTCGGCCTCCCCCGCAACGGAGCCACGCGTCCCCAACTTCACCTCGCAGCCTTACTTTTTCTTTTTCCCGACACCGGGTACGGCCGCAATTTGCCTCATCCACGCAGCGATCTGGCGTTCGTCGACGTCACCCAATGATTCAAGCTCCACGCCCCGTGTGGTTTTCCCCATCGCCAATGGCGTCACAGGCGGGACGGGCAGCAGGGCCGCTCCGTTCACGAACATGAGCTTGACGTGACCAGCGAAACCGCCGCAACAGAAGCACCAGCCATCGCCAACGCCATAGTACGACATGCCCCATTTTACGGAACGCTGCAGGCCCGGAAGCGTCTTGGCAGCTAGAGCATCGATGCATTCCGCGATGCCGCGCTGTGGCTGCGGCAGGCTCGCGATGTAGGTGAAGACCGGCTTGTCGCCGTCCGCAGCCTTCGCGAGGCTTGCTTTGCCGGTCACCATCGATTCCGGCAGCGCCGCGGCAGCCTTGCCCTTCTTCGCCGCGCGCTGGGCCGACTTACGAACTGCGGGCTTGGATGTCTTGTCAGGTTGACGTGCAGGCATTTTGGTCTTCTGTAACTCAGACGTGTTATGGCCGAACGACGGCGGTAACGGAGCCGCCGCCAACAAACTCTGATTTCAAAACCCGAGTCATCGGCGGCTCCGGATCAACGCATTGGTATGCAGCCAACGCGCGTTCCATGATTAGTCGATGTTTTCGTTCGTTCGTCAAGCCATCGTTTGAACGACGTTTGGCTTTCACCCGACGGCTTCCCCGCGAGGAGATTTTCCACACTGATGTCTTCATCCAGCGCTGGCCAGGAAATCCCCCGACCATTCCCGGTCAATCGCCAATGGCGTCGGACTCACCATTGCCTGGCTTACCACTCAAGGACTCATTGGCCTCAAGTCCATCTGGCCGCATCTCGCTCCGCTTCGTCGAACCGCACGCTGCCACTCCAGTGACCGTGCGGACCCGCATGCTAGGTGGTGTGGGGGACGCGGTCCGAAATGGCCGCGCCGACCCGATTATCCGCGGTCGAGTAGATGCGTTTGGTCACGAGCGGCGGCCATTACCGCAACGATCAAAATGCAATCGGATTCAATTCGATAATGAACGGCGTACGGAAACCGCCGAAAACGACATGGCCGAAATCCGTTGGTTGCCACGGCGTAATGTTCTGGGCCATCTGTGATCCGATCGATCACCGCCCAAAATTCATCCACAAAATCGACGCCAAGCCCGGGTTGTTTGGACTCGTACCAGTCAATAGCACCTCGCAGATCGGAGGAAATTTCAGGGCGAAACCTGATTACCGGTCGCGCCATCAATCAGTCACCTGCGATTCGTTGTTCCAGTTCGCCACGGGTCAATGACGAAGCAGGATTCGTCCTGTGGTGCTGCAGTCGGCGGTTCAATTCAACGTCCTGTTCAGGCGTTGTTAGTGTGGTGTCTGAATCTGCCAGCGAATCCCAAACGGCCGCGATAATGCGAATCCGTTCGGCAACGGGCAATGCGTTAAGTTCTGAAATTGTTTGGTCGATGTTCATCCGTCCCCTCCCGGTGACTCCATTTTACCCAGCGATATGGAAACGGCAATTCGTCAAAAAGGCCGCGAACCGGGCGGATAACGTCAGCGATCACCCAGCGGCGGAGGTTGATGTGCCATCGCGAACGACCGGGCAGGACACCAAGTCGATCGGCAGCAAGTTTCGGGTCACCAACCGCCGACTCGTCAATCACATACTGGGAAACCACGAGCTCGTATTTCATCCGTTCATGATCCCACCAGTGATGCGTCAACAGCTGATGTGCAGCGGCAACCACGTCCTTCGCCGGTTTCTGCCGCAAATAACTGATGATCGAAGTCTCGATGTAAACGGTGTCCATGGCCGCATTTTAACGAATCCTCAAGCCCTCGGCAGCGCACGCGTTTTAGGCGGATAAAGAATCCATGTAAGTCCGCGCTTGGGGTGGAGTCAGTTATTCTGGCGGACTCAGCCGGTGATCACGCTGGCGTGGCGTGTCCCAAAGTTCACCCCCAAACCACGGAGATGCATCATGCTTATTCGCGCGATCGATCTGGGCAAATTCAACTCGATGTGCTGCGTTTTCGACACCGACTGCTTTTTCGACACCGATTCCCAGGGATCCCGGTTTCAACTGACGCGAACTCGCGCCGAGCCAACGACCTGCGTCTGAGACTACGGATTTCCTTGAGTGTCGCGGTGCATCCCCTCCCGGGAACGCATCGGACGTCACCATAAAGAAGGTGGCCAGCGCCCCTTGCCAAACCGCGGACTTCATAGTCGATGAGGATAACCAAGTTGTCGTAAAAAAGGGATCCATTCAAATCGACGAACCAACGGCAACTTGGTTCCGTGGGCTACGTTCTGCGTACCAGCACAAAGCGTTAGTGGATTCTGCCTCGGCAGCTGAGCAAACACGCAGTTCAACCATCAAGTCCGGCCTGGCGGCGAGCCCGACTCCGCACGTTTTCCCAGCTATCAGTGGGCATCGATCCCATTTCAATCGCGTCCGTACGCCGGTTCGCCTCGTCGATCCATTCTTGATTCGGACGTTGCCAATCGCCGACGTCCAATCGGTCCCATAGAAGTTCCACAAGGCGGATTCGTTCCGCTGATGGTAACGCCTGAACCGCAGCCAAAATGTCGTCAATCGTGTTCATGTCTAGCTTCTACAGAGACTGTCAAGTTCTAGTGCCACGCGTGCCCGAAAACGTCAACGATCACCGAGCCGCCGGAGTGATCTCTGCTTCAAAACACGCGCATTCGGCGGCTTCGCGTGCATCGTATTTTTATGTGCCGAGGCGCCGATACGGTTCATTTCGTCTTGTTTTCGTCTTTCTCTTTGATTTTGGACGAATCTTCATCTTTCTTGGTCGGTTTGAGGCCCTTTGGATGCGACTGAGAAATCAAATGACTCACGATACGCCATTTCCCGTCACTCCGCTTTAGTACCCGCAAGTGGTGGATGTGCCGGTCTGGCATTTTCTCACCCTCCGACGTTTTCTGACCGCTGCGGACCAATTTGCTTCGGAGCAACGCCAGATCGGGCGTCAAAAAGCTGATATCTTCAAACTCGTTGTGTCCCGAAGATCCAGCCATAACAAAATCAAGGCTGAATATATATTCAAGTCCCTTCTTGAGGTCGTCTCGATTTTGAAAACGGTCCCCAAAGGCGTTAGTCCAATCAACGTTGTCCGCGTAATCTTGTATAGCAAGTTCCGCGTCCTTTTTTGCCCAGCCTTGATTCCAGGATTCCAGAGTCTTCAGAATCGCTTTGGAATCCTCCTCGGTTTGAGCAGTTACCAAGCTGGGAAAGCAAAGCACGATTAGGAGCAAACAGCAAATGGATTTCATGGAGTCACCGATTTATAAATCAAGAGGGAATAAGAATCGTAACTACTCAACGTTCGTCAGGGAATTTAGTGACAACCGGCAAAGCCGGCCAGACCATGCGTCGGATCAAGACCGAGTGATTTCGCTGTTTACGGGAAAAATCAAGGGTCTTCCTCATCTCAAGGGAGTTCTTGGTCCTCGACTGGCCACTAAAAGCCTTGAATAACCTCGGTATTGAAGTCGTCACGCAGGGATTCTGCATCTCGGTTGGTCAGGTTGATCTGTTGGTTTGATTTGGACGATTCGGGTTCCCAGCCGTTGCGTCTGGCATATCGAATCAGTGCGCTGATCAGTCGAGGTGTGATCGCAATAGATTCGATAGCGTCCCAATGTCCGTAGTTGTGGTAGTAGTCGAAGTTCTGCAAACCGTTGAACGTATAGAAGGAGCGATATCCGAAATCTGCTCGGATCGTTAAGCGAAGATGGATCGTATCTGCATACAACGCGGTTAGCGATGCGTCGTACCGTTGATTGTCAACGATGAACGGCTTATTGCGGAACACTCGTTTCTGCATGCACTAGCGATTCCTAAAGCGACGAACGCCCGCGATAACCCAGCGGCGGCCAAAAATTGTTGATTTCAGAAACCGCCTGATCCGCTGCTTCGGTTCATCCGTTTGTGTACGCCCGGCACGGGCGTGATTTCATGGGGTGCAAGTCCCCTGTACGAGACTGGGAGTCTCTAAGGAGCTCAGTATACCAAATGACCACTCCGATCGACAAAGTACGAGGCGAAGGCAACTGCGGAAGGGCGACCG
>JBGSLW010000045.1:0-2357 GCA_041740495.1 Pirellulaceae bacterium | reverse complement strand
CCTGCGGTTTCCGGGCGCCGGGTTCCAAGAAACCGCAGGCTAGCGCCAGGCGGCTGATGTATTGGGACAAAGCCTAGTGAGGCGCGGCAGGGCCCCGGCAAGAGACGGCCCCCCAGCAGGTATCACGCGATCGCACTGTGTTCGGCACGCCCGGCGATCAAAGCCCTGGACTGTACGCTAACTGTCCAACCTTGGCGGCCGATTCGGCCTGTTTTGCGGGGCCGATCTCAACGCGACCCGCCCAATTCGACGACGTCTTGGATGGACGGTGCGTCCCCGAAGCCTGGCAAACTTGACAAAGTCGACTCGACTAATACCCTTATCATTCTAGTTCCAGGCGCGCTCGGGCCAGTACGAGGGGTGTATTCGAGCCGATTGCCGAGGTCAAAAACGCGGAAACGGGCCCCCGCCTTGGCCCTGTTCTCCGCCCCCCCCGGATTAGTTGGGAGTGATTCTTGTGGTGACCGACGATGAAAGCAATGACCGCGAAGAGCGGGAAGACGACGACCAGTCCAGCGATTGGGATTTGGAGAGCCCGCTCGAAGGCCCGGTCGAGCTGATGCCAGATCTGGATGGCTTCAATGAAGACGATTTCGATGACGACTTCGACGATGACTTCGAGGAAGAAATCGAAGGCGAATACGAACTCGGCGATGCCTTCGCCGAAATCGACGACGGCAGCGGCAGCAAAAGCGACGGCAACTCCGACAGCGAGTCGGACGACGAGTAAGGCTGAAGGCTGAAGGCGGTAGGCTGAAGGGGGTAGGCGGTAGGCCGGAACAAGTCCGCGCAGTACCGGCACCCTATCCGGCACTCTAATTCGTACCCCTATTCGTACTCCCGCTCGCCGATCACCGTTGGGCCCTCGACAATTGACCTACGATCGACGACGATCCTCCCTCAGGCGCGAATCCGGCGCCATCCGCGCTGCCTCTGATCGCGAACAGCGCCGACGCCCCGTTCGCAACGGCGTCCGCATTCAATTCGCTCGCCATTTACACCCCCCCGGCAAATCGCGATATTATGGTGGCGCGCACCGGGATCTTGGTGCCTTCGCCCCACCCAATCTTGGCCCGCAGTTTAACGCCCAGCCGGAGGCGCCGGCACATTTGGTTTTTTCGTTTAACGCCCAGCCGGAGGCGCCGGCACATTTGGTTTTGCAGTTTAACGCCCAGCCGGAGGCGCCGGCACATTTGGTTTGCAGTTCCAGGCGAAGCCGGCGCCTCCGGCTGGGCGTTAAACGAAATTCTCGCAATTTGCCATGAGAGCCTTTCGCAATAGTGTTCGACCCGCTTCACACTGCCCTCTCACCCGAAGCGGGGGAGAGCGTAAAGCGATAGGTTCTAAGTCAAACGGTTCGACCTAAAACTAGGGAGATTCAATGTTCCAGCCGGTCGACGCCAACGTCCAATTCCCGCGGACGGAGGAGCGGATCCTGCAGTTTTGGAAGGAGCGTTCGATCTATGAAAAATCGCTAAAGCTGCGGGCGGGCGGCGAAAAGTTCGTCTTCTTCGAAGGCCCACCCACCGCCAATGGACTCCCCCACCCAGGGCACTGCCTGACCCGAGCCGTCAAGGACCTCTTTCCGCGCTACCGCACGATGCGCGGCTACTTCTGCGAACGCAAAGCGGGCTGGGACACCCACGGCCTGCCGGTCGAAGTCGAGGTCTGCAAAGAACTCGGCATCCATAGCAAGGAAGAAATCGAAGCGTTCGGCGTCGAGCCCTTTATCCAAAAATGCCAGCAGAGCGTGTGGCGCTACATGCAGGAGTGGGAACGCCTCACCGAACGACTCGGATTCTGGGTCAACCTGGACCAGGCCTACGTCACCTACCACCAGAGTTACATCGAATCGGTCTGGTGGTCCCTGAAACAACTGTTCGAGCGAAATTTGCTCTATCGCGGCCACAAGATCGTGTGGTGGTGGGCCCAAGGGGGAACCGCACTCTCCAGCGGCGAAGTCGGCCAGGGGTACCGCGAAGTCGCCGATCCCAGCGTCTTTGTCCTGTTCCCGCTGGTCGATCGCCCGCAATCCAGCCTGCTGGTGTGGACCACCACCCCGTGGACGCTCCCCTCCAACCAATTCGCGGCGGTCCACCCCGACATCGAATACGCGATCGCCTGGGACGAAGTGCTGGAGCGCGAGGTAATTCTGGCCGCCGAACTCGTTCCACAGATCGCTGAGAAACTCAAGCGGCCGCTGGAGATCCGCGAACGCCGGCCAGGCCGCGACTTCGTCGGACTCCGCTACCAGCCTCCGTTTGACTACTACTACTGCAGTGCCGGGAACCAAACCGGCCGGCTCCGCGACGGCGGCACGCAGCCGATCGCCTGGCGGATCGTCGCCGCAGACTTCG
>JBGSLW010000044.1:0-3397 GCA_041740495.1 Pirellulaceae bacterium | reverse complement strand
GCCTGGCTTTCCACTCAAGGACTCATTAGCCTCAAGTCCATCTGGGCGCATCTCGCTCCGCTTCGTCGAACCGCCTAGTGCGGACCCGCATGCTAGGTGGTGTGGGGGGCGCGGTCAGAAATGGCCGCGCCTACCCGATTCAAGTAAGCCGCTGCCGCGGCGGGTTTGTTTGATTTTATTCTAGCGCAGCGGCGTAGCGGGAAGCAAGTTTTCTGGTTGAGTTTTCTTTCCTTTCAACCAGGAGACACAGTCATGTCCAATGCCGTCGGTCGATCCAAGTTCTTTTGCGGGGAACTCTATGCCCGCATGTCCGATGATCTGCAACTGGCCGGGATGAGCGCGCGAACCGTCGCCGGATACCTACGCGCCGTCCGCCAACTGGCCGACTATTGTAAACGCTCCCCAGATCAGATCAGCGAAGCACAACTCCGCCGCTACTTTCTCTACCTCAAGAACGCTCGCAAGTTCGCCCACGGCTCGATGCGCGTGGCACTTTCGGGAATCAAGGTTTTCTACGCCCGTACCTGCCCACGCGATTGGAAAACGCTGGAACAGCTCAAACTCCAGCACGCTCAGACCCTGCCCGAGGTCATCACCCGCACCCAAGTCCACCAGATCATCGACGCCTGCACTACGCAGCGCATGGCCGTCTACTTCTGGACCGTCTACTCCCTGGGACTCCGCATGCAGGAGGCGCTCAATCTCCAGGTCGGCGACATCGACGCTGCCCGAGGCATGGTCCACGTCCACCGAGGCAAAGGCGCCAAGGACCGCTACATCCCCCTGCCCAACTCAACCCTGGCTCTGCTGCGCGACTACTGGAGCACCCATCGACATCCGCGATTCCTGTTCCCCGCCGACGGACGCAACCACCATCTGGCTCGAGCCGGTCAAGTCTCCGACGCCACCACCACGATGAGCACCACCGCGGTGCAAGCGGCCATCAAACGCATCACACGCCAAATGAAACTGGGCAAGAAAGTTTCGATCCACACCCTGCGGCATTCCTACGCCACGCACCTGCTGGAGGCCGGCGTCTCGCTCCGCGCCATCCAGCAGTATCTCGGTCACAGCAGCCTGCAGACCACCATGGTCTATCTGCACCTGACCGACTCGGCGGCGCTCGATGCCCGCCAGGTGATCAATACGATCTTCCAGCGCCCCGCGGTGGCCCGCTCCAAGTAAATGCAAACTGTCGCGGACGCACTTCGCACTCATGCGGAGGAGTTTCTACGGAACCACCGCGCGCCGATCCCGCTGGAACTTCGCAAAGTTCTCAGCTGGATCACCCGCTGTCGGACCGGACAACTGGGAAGCCTGGTCTACCAGTGCGACTCCTGCCAACGGCGCCATTGGATCGGACGGGGCTGCGGCAATCGGCATTGTCCCAATTGCCAAGTCCAGAAAACCGCCCAATGGCTCCAGCGGCAATCCGAGAAACTCCTACCCGTCGAACATTTCGTCGTGACCTGCACCGTTCCCGACGAACTTCGTACCCTGCTGCGCGCCCATCGCAAACAGGGATATCACGCCCTGTTTGCCGCCGGCAGCCAGATGATTCGCTTGCTCCTGGCCAATCCCCGCTACCTGGGGAGCCAGCGCGTCGGATTCTTCGGTGCACTCCACACCTGGGGACGCGATCCGCTGGTCTACCATCCCCATGTCCACTTCGTCGTCCCTGGCGGAGGGATCAGCAACGATGGATCGCGCTGGCTCTCGACCCCCAAGGGGTTTCTCTTTCCCCACGCCCGAGCTTGCGCTCTGTATAAAAAGTGCTTCGCCGACGTGCTCCGCGCGTGCGGTCTCTACGACCAGGTTCCCGCCACCGCCTGGCAGGCCAAGTGGGTCGTCGACATCAAGCCGGTCGGCGACGGACAGGCCGTGCTGAAGTACCTGGCGCCGTACGTCTATCGAGTCGCCATCTCCAACAATCGAATCCGCGCGGTGACGAATCAGCACGTCACCTATGCGTATACCCCCAGCGGCACCAAGTCGTGCAAAGTCCGTTCGGTCGAGGGACCACAATTCGTGGCTGGCTTTCTCCAGCACATCCTGCCACCGGGTTTTCAGAAGATCCGCTACTACGGAACGATGAGCCCCAATTGCCGGAACCAGCAGGACAACGTCCGCTGGCTCGTCTGGCTACACCGAGGCTGGACGTACTGGCTCGCCGCCGGATTGGCTCCCCCACGCCGCGACGTTCCTCGCCCGCCGGTGCGCTGCGCCCAGTGCGGCACCTCGATGCGGATCATCGCCCTGGTCGCTGGCGACGGAAAAGTCATCCTCGGAAACCCCAACCCGCACGTCCGAGCCCCACCGTGAACCACGCCATGAACCAGGTGCTGAACTTCCACAACCGAGTTTTCAAACGCTCCGAAGCGGGGGCACGCTCTCCCTGCGCGCTCGCAGTGCGATTGCCACTCAAAGCGACTGCCAAGGGACCTCCTATCCCCAAGGAACGACCGTCCCCATCCTCAGGAAACCCAGCGCCGCGCGATCTCATCTACTTCTGGCCGACGCAATCACGCCCGGCCCAGCATCCCGTCGGCCAACTCCCACGGACCGTTTCCCTATAGCATCCGCCCCCCAACCGCTCCGGGCTTCTTGAACCAAGAACTTGAACATCGGCTCCGCGGCGAAGCGCCGCTACGCGATGTCAAATTCTTAATTGTTATGCCCTCGCCTCGTTTGGACTTGGGCTTTTTCTCGTGGGCTTATCATCAGAAGGGGCCCAAATGCCAATGGCAAATATTATAGCGGCTGTTAATACGATTGTCCCTAATATCGCAGCAACTCCGATCCACCAATTCGCGTCTGGTGGCGTTTTTCTCGGTATCGGTCGGCCGATGAGGAAGGAGATAAGCGTGACGGCAGTCAGTGCCGCCAATGTCCTGCTCAGTCTTACGCCACGGATAGGTGCATATGATGCAAATCCCGCCAATGCCATAACGAAGGCGCAGAAGAGCGCAGGGACGGTTATCCACGGCGCTGTTGCGAGTGTTTGCTGAGTGTCCAATCCTGTCGTATCCAAAAACGCCAGTTGGATTCCCGTACGCAGGCCCAGTACCGAAACCGGAATCGCAAATCCGATTGCTGCAAGCACAAGCGATCGCTTGAGGCCGTTCCCGAGATTAATGCGGCGCATTACAAGACAACCGTTCGAATTTTCGGCAGCATAACGAAAAGGATAACCGAGTCGGCATGAGACAACAAACCACCTCAAACGACGAACCAATGCCGACTTCGGTTCATTCGTTTGTGTACGCCCGTCATGGGCGTGATTTTATGGGGTGCAAATCCCCTGTACGAGACTGGGAGTCTCTAAGGAGCTCAGTATACCAAATGACCACTCCGATCGACAAAGTACGAGGCGAAGGCAACTGCGGAAGGGCGACCG
>JBGSLW010000043.1:0-5062 GCA_041740495.1 Pirellulaceae bacterium | reverse complement strand
AGCGCCATCAGCACCTGCCGCTTGGCGCGTTCCAGCTGCTGGTCCGCCCACAGAGCGGCGGCCAACTGGTAGTGTAGTTGCGCGGGGTCGGCGGGATCCAACTCCAATAACGCCTCCAAGGCCAGGATTTGAGCGTTTCCGTCGCTGCGGGCGGCCGCCGAGCGTTGCAACCAGCGATACGGAGCGGCGACCAGCGGGTCGATCCCGATCGCTTCCTCCGCATACCGCGCGACCTCGTCCCATTGCTCGGCGGCTCCCGCCAACTCCGCCAACCGCATGCGACCGGCGAATTCGTCCGGATCGTGCGCCACCCATTGTCGCAAGGACTCCAGCTCGGCAGCTGCATCGCCGGACTCGCGATCGATCGCCGCCAGAAACCGATAAGGGCTGTCCGCCCCGCGGTATTCGGGGACCAGTTCGCTCAGCCGCTGCAACAGAGCGCGGGCCTGGTCCCACTCGCGGTCGGCGATCAGCGATTGGGCCCATTGCAACTGGAGCGCGAAGTTGCGCGGATGGGCATCCGCCGCCGCTCGTAAGGCACTTGCCGAATCCAATGGCGGCAAGTCCTCGGGCAACTCGAAGTCGACGTCCGGTGCGAACGCCGCGGCTCGTCCCCGGATGTACTCGGCGAATTCTCGATCCAAGAGCTCGCTGGAGCCGACGTATCGTGATAAGGATTCGGACATCGTCATCCCAATCCCCAAATCCAAGAGGAGTCGATTGAGCAACTCCGGGCCGAAAGTCTCGACCAGATATTCCACCACCAAAGACGACTCGTAGTAGGCAAACTGGAGGTGCTGCGGCGACGGTGGATCCAGGAACGCTGCACTCAATTGGCTGACCGGCGTCAGTTCGTCGCTGAGAATCATCTCGCGGAACCGCGCGTTCATGGTTTGCCCCCACGCGGGATTCGCCTGCCGTTCCTCATAGACGGAGATCCCCTCGCTCAGCCAGCGCGGCATCTTGTTGTGCGTCTTTTGCAGAGTCACCACGTGGCAGAACTCGTGCCACAGCACCGACTGCCAGTTGCTGGGGGTCGCCCCTTGGCTGGCAGGACTGTTCATCGTGACGACTTCGCCGAACGAGACTCCCAGAAAGCCGGCGCCGCCCGGCATGCCAAACGTACGGATCGCGAAATCCGCCTGGCGAGCGAAGATCTCGACGGTTACCGGCCGGGAGATCTCGATCTGGTACTTCGCGGTCAGTTCGGCTTTGGCCTTCGCCAGCAGCTCCAGGACTCGGCCTCCGTAAATCTTGGCCTCCCGCGAGTCCATCCGCACCACGAAGTCATCGGTGCGCAGCGTCGTGTAGGTCGCCATGTGATCCCGCAGCGTCACCAGGTTGTGCGCCAGGATGTTATAGCCGTCGGCGAGATTGACTTCGTCCGCCAGCTTCCATCCTTCCAACTCTTCGCCCAGTCGCAACAAGTCCTGCGTCAGTTGGATTTTGGCCGGCAGATATTGGTCGTCGTAGACCAGGGCCCGCCGCTGGTACTCCGCCCCTTCGCGAAAGCGGTACTTCTGCGAGAGCTTTTTCCCGATCCAATGGTCGACTTCGGGGTTCCCGGCCCACGTCGACAGCGCTTGCTTGCGCAACTGCCCTTCGGTCGCCGGCTGGTTATTGAGGTGCGCGATCACGGCCCGGAAGGCGAGTGCCCGCGGCTGGTTGGGGTGGACCTCCAGGACTTGAGCCAGAAACTGCTCGGCTTCGTCGAACTGCTCGGCTTCGATCCGATTCTCGGCCAGGTGCAGCAGGCTGGGGATATGCCGGGGGTTCAAGCGGAGCGCCTCTTGGAGGGCCGCCGTCGATTTCTCAGGATCGCTGGGGCGGTAGGCATCGGCCAAGCCGAAATGCGCGTCGGGGTCGTCGCTCTGCAAATCGATGGCCGCCTGAAAGTGCTCGGCCGCCAGCGCGTAGTCCCCTTTTTCCAAAGCCAACTGGCCGATCGCCAAGTTGGCTTGGTATTCGGAGGCGGCATGCGGCTGAAAAAAGTCCTTCAAAATCTGTTTCGGTTCGGCGCCCCGCTCCAGCAGCATCCGCCCCAACAGCACTCGTTCCGCGGCGCTGTCATAATTCCAACTGATGCGCCGGACCAGGTCGAAAATTTCCTGCTCCATCTCGCGAGCTTCCGCGGTCCGATTTTGGAATCGAAGGGCCTCGGCACCCAAGCGCCGGAACGTAATGCTGTCGCGAAATCGCTCGAGCGCATTCCGCTGGGCTTCGACCGCCTCCGCATAGCGGCCGGTGGACAACAAGGCCCGCAAATGTAGCTCGTGCCAGCCGCGACCGGCGTTCGGACTTCGCAGCGCCGCGGCCGTCGCCGCCAGACATTCATCGTATTCGCCCGAACGGAAGAGCCGGATGGCGGCTGGCAAGTCGTCGGTCCAGCTTGCGGTTTTCGACGATTCCGCGGGCCGCGGAAGATTCTCGCCTTCCGCCAAGCGGGGCGCCAGGGCTGCGAACGCAATCGCTGCGGCCAACAGTACGTTCGCGCCGGCAAGCCTCGGCAGGCCGGTTGTCTCCCAGGGCCGCATCGTTCGTCGTTTCTTCAGTCCACACATTTCGATTCGTCGGTGATCTTCATTGTAGAGCAATTGTCCTCAATTGCTCACTCAAACCCGGCGCCGGAACAATTGAGGACAATTGTTCTACTCTTTATGTAGATCCGTTGTCCTCAACGGTTTCACGTTAACTCGGCGGACGAACAATTGAGGACAATCGTTCTACTCGGGTGGCCGCCGATTCTATTTTATCCGCGATCAAACCGCAAAAACGCGGTTGTTGTCATTGAACCCCGCTGCGGAGAGTTCCGATCGGTGAAAATCCGTACGAACTCGAGCGATTCGACCGCAATTCCTGTACCGCGGCTTTGTAAGCCGCGAGCGTGGTTAGTGCGGTAACGGAGTCGGTAAAGGTCGCGGCCTACAAGGCCGCGGTACATAAGGCCGCCGTACAAAACCTCGCAGTACATAAGGCCGCCGTACTTTAGGCCGGAGTACAAGACGCCGCGGTACATAAGGCCGCCGTACAAAACGCCGCGGTACATAAAGCCGGAGCGCAAAACGCCGGCGGTGCACAACGGCGGAATACAAAACGCCAGCGTACAAGGGCCGGGGTACGACCGTCGGGGTACGACCGTCGGTTGACAGAGGCCGATCGACAAACGCCGGGCTTCGAAGGCCGGGCTACGTGTATTCGGCCGGCGTGACGGAAGTTTTGCCGGCTCGATTAGCGACACCTGCGAGGCGCGGTTAGACTCAATGCCCAGTCTGATCGGAATCCCCACGGAGCTGCGAGTGTCATTCACGTATCAAAAACGGCGATTCGACGAGCGAACTGGACCAGCTTTTTGGATCCCGAATCGCAGCGCCGGGCTGGCACTGTTCGTCCTCGGTTGGCACGCTGCGTACGCTGGGTGCTGGCAGAGTGAAAGTGTTTGGCACCGCGAATACACCGCGGCTTGGACTGCCGCCGAAGAGGCGTATGCGCGCGGTGATTACGCGGCAGGCGCCGGACTTTACGAAAAGGTGACCGAGTGGCTGCCGCACGAACCGCTGACTCGATTTCGTTGGGCCTGCTGCCTGGCTCGGATCGGGCAGATCGAGCCGGCTTGGACGCAACTTCAGGCGAGCATCGATGCAGGCTGGGACGACCCGGACCGGCTCGCCGCGACGGAGGACTTGGCGACGCTGCAAGGCAATCCGCGATTCCGCGAAATCGTGGAATCAGCGAAAGCTTGTCGCGACGAAGAGTGGGTTGTCCATTCTGCTCGTTCAGCCGATCCCGACGCCGCCCGCGGTGTCTTGATTCTTCTCCAGGGTTTGGGATGCGGTCCGCGCAGTGAAATCCCGTTTTGGGCGGCCGCGGCTGACGAGTTGAACTTGATCGTCGTCGCTCCGCGCGCGCCGCACAGATTTGGCCCGATGTTGTACGGATGGCAACATCGGCGGGAGCAAGGGGCTGCGGCGCCAACCAGCTTCTACGACCTGGTTTCGGCACAGCGTCAGATCGGCCGCAGCCTGGAGATGGCGGCGAAACGATTTGCAATCGATGAGAGACGCCTGGTGCTGGCGGGCTTTTCCCAAGGGGGCGGAGTCGCCCTGCACCTGCTGCGACAGCAGCCGTCTCGCTTCCGCGGCGCCGTCGTTGTCGCCAGCCGGTATCCTGCCGAAGACGGAACCGATTGGCCGAGCGATCTTCCAGAACATTCGTTCCGCGTCGCGATCCTGGCCGGACGCCTGGACCGCTGGTGGCCCGACAGCCAACGCGCCGCCGAAGAACTTGCCGCTGCCCAGATTCCCCATCGCCTCATCGATTTCCCCCAGGTCGGCCACGAGTACCCCCCGGAATTTACGCGCGAAGCAACCGGTGCCCTGCAGTACCTTTTGAGTGAAGCCCGTTAATCCATTCCAGAAGTCCTAACTCCTACTCCTACCTCCTACTCCTACTCGTACTCCTACTCGTCCTCGTACTCGAGGATGCGTGATCGAGCAGCGAATGCGTTGCGAATCGATGTTCGATTGCGAGTGCTATTTCGTGGGGGAGTTAGGAGTACGAGCGGGAATAAGGGGAGGGGGAGTACGAGTACGAAAAAGAATTCATCGTGCAGTTCCCCTTTAGGTTAGCAAACTCTTCGCCAGCTGCAGCGCACCCACCACCGGATGCTCGACGAGCCGGATTCGACTCGGTCGCAACCGACCGGCTGACAATCGGGATTCGACTTGCGAACGAAACTGGCTCTGATGGGTGAACAGCCCCCCGGCCAACACCACGTCGAATTCGCCCGCGGCGAACTGCAGGCGTTCCGCCACTGCTTCAGCCAACCGAACCAGTTCCGCCGCTGCGTCGTCGACGATCGATTGCGCCAACGAGTCGTCCGCGGCAATCGCGAGCACGATCGATGCCAGCGAGGCAATCGCTTTTGGCCGCTCCGTCTGGGTATTGGCCCAAGCGGCCAATTCCGACGGGGTCTTTGCGCCGACGGCTGCGGACAATCGCCCGAACAGTTGTGTCGGTCCAACCAGCCCTTCGCTGGCACGGATCGCCGCGCGAATCGCCGACC
>JBGSLW010000042.1:0-34751 GCA_041740495.1 Pirellulaceae bacterium | reverse complement strand
AAACGAAGCCGGAGGCGCCGGCACGATGGGGTCACGGCATAGGGGAAAGCCGGCGCCTTCGGCTGGGCGTTAAACAAAGTCGGAGGCGCCGGCACGATGGGGTCACGGCATAGGGGAAAGCCGGCGCCTTCGGCTGGGCGTTAAACAGAGCCGGCGGCTGCGGCTGGGTCGTTTAATGCTGATCGATGACCAGCGTGGCGGAACCCAACAGGTCTGGCGAGCGGTCGGCATCTTGATACATCGCTTGAAATCGTTGGACTTCTGGCGTCTGCACCGCAAAGAGCTCGGCGGCATGCCGAGGCGAGATCACTTGGTACCACAGTCTTGCCGTGACTGTATAACTTCCTGCTGCGGGTAAATCGAATTGATAGTCGACGTGGTCGTGGCCACCGACGAAATCGGAGTCGCCATCGATGCCCTGCGGGCGGGTAGCGGCCGCGTCCTCGTGGGAAGTCCGCCATCCAGCTGGCAATAGTCGATTGTCTTTGAGGAAGGTCGCGCCTCGCAGCAGCGAAAATGTCGCTGCGCCGTCGGCCTGCCCCATGATCGACTCGTAAGCCTGAAAGTCATCTTCCGACGCGATGAGCATGTGATGCGGTTCGATCGGACCCCCGGCCTGTTCCGAGTCGTATACGCGCTGGAGTCGGTCGACAATCTGACCCTGCGGGTTGAATCCGCCCGAAGCGAACACGACCGCACCGTTGGAATCGGCGACGGTGAACATGATCCAAACCCGACGGCTGGGATAGCCCGACGGGAGCTTGTGACCAGCCAGGTTTTCCACGGAGACGCGAATGATGTTGGTTTTGTCCCGTTTCTCGCGCAAATGCAGCTCGAGCTTCGCGGTCTGGGTGGCCAGGAATTCTTGTGTCAACTCGATCGATTGATCGAACGCGCTCGCCGAGGCCTGGACTCCCAACGCTTTCGAATGATCGCGGAAAATGCGACGCAACAGCGTATTGCCCCCCAAGAAAACGTGTCGCCCAAAGGGCTGTCGCGGGTTGAGGAACGGAAAATCGCGTCCACCCGGGTTGTGCGCCAAACGGGTGGCGATCGGGTCACCGTCGATATCGACGATCGGCATATGGCAAGCCTGGCAGCTCCGTGCCGACGCCCCGGGCGAGTCGACTTCGTCGTTGAAGTCCGAATTTCGCCACTCCAGATAGGGGGACTGCTCGTGGAATTCGATATGCGAGGTCGGCTGCCCGTCGGGATCGACGCTGGAAGTCACGACCGAATGGCAAGTTGCACATAACGCCGAACGGAGGATGTGAGGGGCGTGCGTCGGCGTGTAATTGACGTGCCTTTGCATCGGCATCGTGACCGGGTCGCGGTGGGGGCCGAAGATCAAGCGTTCCGAACCGATTTGGAAATGGCCAGTGAACGACTCGGCGGTCCCCAGGCCTTCCTCCGTGATTTGATGGCAGACCGTGCAGGAGACGCCGTCCAGACCTTGTTGACTGCGCTCGTCATTTTCACGGAGATAGGTAAGCACTTGGCCGTCGGGACTGGGCGGAGCCGGCGCCGCCATGGGGGCATGGCAGCGAGTGCACTTTTCTTCCAGCTCGGCTTTCTTGGCGGGGGTTTGTTCGATTTCGGCGGAGAGCACGGCTAACCAGAATGGGTCGCGGGCCGAATTCGCCATCATCGAGGTTTGCCACAAGTCGTAAGGCGCCACGGTGCGGTCTTTCTGGTCGCGCATCGCCTCGGCGCGCTGGGAGCTCGAATGGCAAAGCGCACATTCGGTGGAAAGGGTGAATTTCGATGGCGGATTCACGCTGGCCGGAGGGTCCGTTCTTGAACGACTTGCGATTGAGCTGGCGAGCTCCTTCGATCCAGACTCGGCCGCGACCGATGCGGGCGGATCGAGCATTCTTGCCAAAGCGATTCCCAGTCCGCTTCCACCGCATGCCAGCAGGGCAAACGCCGCCAACCGATATCCAAAAGCTTTCATGGCCGATTCGTCTGACTCCTTTGGTGGGACCAACGCGTGCAAGTTTACCGCCGAAGGGCTCGCGGGGCGAATCGATTAAGGCAATCCAAGCCAACGGAAAAAGGCAGCGGTCGTCATTCCGGCCTTCCAGCGGGAGGGCGCTAACCAGGGGTTTCTTTGGTCCGATGTTGTGCGGAAATCGCGGGCGCACGCCAGGCGGCTGGTTATTGAGGGCTGGCACTTGGAAGTTAGCAGACTGAGCCGAATTCGTTAACGATCAAGAAACTTCCCGTCAGGTCGATTTTGGGATTAGATGTGTACCTTACCCGCTGGGAGCGGGGACTGCCACCTGCTAAAATATTGCGAACTTCAGCCCGGAGAGCCGCAAACTCATGTCCACGACGATCGAAAGAACGCGACCGATGACGGAATCCAAGTCATTCCCCAATTTCCACAATTTTACGGACGAATACGGCCCTGAAAAAATCGTCTATGTGTACGAGCCCCGCTGCAAGTTGCGGGGAATCGTGGTCATTGACAACACGGCGATCGGGCCGGCGATAGGTGGGATCCGGATGACGCCGACGGTGAATGTCGACGAGGTTTTTCGGCTGGCACGGGCGATGACCTGGAAGAACGCTTTGGCGGGAATCCCCCATGGCGGGGGGAAGGCGGGGATTATCGCCGATTCCCGGGCGCTCAATCGCTCCGACAAGGAGGTATTGATCCGCCAGTTTGCTCGGGCGATCGAGCCCATGAACCAATATATTCCGGGTCCGGACATGGGTACCGACGAGACGTCGATGGCCTGGATTCGCGACGAGATCCGCCGCTCGATCGGCTTATCACAGGTCTTGGGAGGAATTCCGCTGGACCAGGTCGGCGCCACCGGCTTTGGATTGGCGGTTTCGGGCGCGGTGGCTGTCGACTACTGCGATTTGGAAATGCAAGGCGCACGGGTCTCGATCCAGGGGTTTGGCAATGTGGGAAAACACGCCGCCAATTATCTCAGTGAACTGGGAGCGATCGTCACGGTCGCGACCGACATTGACGGGACGATCCATGAGCCCGAAGGAATCGACGTACCGCTTTTGGTCCGTGTGATGCAGGAAACGGGTGGATTACTGGATTATCCGCGCGGAAAGAAACTGGCTCGGGATGCATTCATCGACCTCGATTGCGATATTTTCGTGCCGGCCGCTCAGCCCGATGTGATCGACGAAGGGAATGCAAATCGACTGTCCTGCAAATTGATTCTGCAGGGGGCCAACATTCCGATTACCCCGGCGGCCGAGCGGATTTTGCACGAACGCGGCATCTTGTCGGTCCCCGATTTCGTGGCCAACGCCGGCGGCGTCATCTGCGGCTCCGTGGAATATCGGGGCGGCACCAAGAATCAGGCGTTTGCCGAAATCGAGGAAAAGCTGCGGGAGAACACCAAGGCGGTGCTTTCGAAGTCGACGCTTGAAAAAATTCTCCCGCGCGACGCGGCGTTGCAGTTGGCGCAAGAACGGGTGACCGAAGCGATGAGCTACCGCCGCGCTCGCTAGCCGCTGCTAGCAGGTTCATTTTCGTTACGACAAGTAGAACCGGTGCGCGCGATTTAACTGTCAAAAACGCGATACCCCGAATCTTCGTTAAACTTTCACCGCCCAGCCGGGCGATGAACCCTCTGAGATTACAACTCGTTGTCCCCCGTCACCATCGCGATGATTCGCGGCGACGGGCCGGAGACAACGAGCGGACGTCGTTACTTGCTGGGGTGCCTTGGGGGGATCATGAACGCATTTTCGTCTCAGCCTGGTCGAGCCGGGTTGATCGCCGCGAATCGGCTGGTCCGAATCATGTTGCTGGGGCTGGCGATCGCGAGTTGCCAGCTGGTTGGGTGCAATTCGTTTCAGATGGGCACCACGGGCTACATGGATCGCTGCTTCTGCAGCTGGCGCGATCACGTATGGGCGAAGCGGGCCTACCGGTTGCGTTACGCCAATTGCCAATGTGCGCATCCCTCGCATTACCAAAAGGGATTCATCGCCGGGTACTCGGCGATTTGCAATGGGGAAGACGGATATGTTCCCGCGATGCCTCCCCGCAATTACTGGGGCTTTGCCTACCAGTCGGCAGATGGGCAGGGGATGATCGACGCCTGGTTCGAAGGATTCCCGGAAGGGGTTCGTGCGGCGCAGCAAGACGGCGCCGGTCAATACCGCGACGTGCAATTCTCCCGCATGATCGATGACGCGATGCAACAAGAGCAAACGGGCTGGGACCAGGCGGAGTATTACCAGGCTGTCGAGATGATTGAACCAGGTCCAACGCCGGCGATGGACTCGCCGCCCCTTCCGGAAGTCCACGAGGGGGCCACCTCGATGGGGGCTTCCGATGTGACGGCGGCCGAACCGATGCCGATCGAAACCAGCAACGGCTCGTACCAACCGAATATGCCCGTGCCGATCAGCAATTCCAGCTGGCGAGGCATTCAATAGCAACCGGCGCGGGTGACTCAGCGTTTTGCGTCGAGTGCTCGCGGACGCCCTATCCAAATCAGTTCAGGATCCAAATGAATCGGAGCGAAAACGTGAAGGCTGTAACCCCCGTGTCCCGCCTTGCTGCTCGGGTCCAAATTCGTCCTGGCGCCCTTCTGTTCCTGTTGGCCATTTGTTCGCAAGTCGGCTGCACGGCACTGTTCATCCCAATCGATTCCATCCCTGCCCGACGCGTGCCGAAACGATTTTTGGCCGAACGGCAGGCGGACAAGGTCCCGATCGACGTGGCACGATTGCGTCAGCCCAAACCCCCGTATTACATCCTGGACAAGGAGGACGTTCTGGGGGTCTTTATCGAAGGAGTCTTGGGAAACGAAGATGAAGCGCCTCCCGTGCAACTGCCTGAACCGGGGAGTGACCTCCCGCCGGCGATGGGCTTTCCGGTGCCCGTCCGCGAGGACGGAACGGTCTCCCTGCCGCTCGTGGATCCGATCCCGGTCCGCGGCTTGACCATTCAGCAGGCCGAAGAGCTGATCAAACGAACGTATGTCGAGAATGGGCTGGTTCAGCCAGAAACTCGCAGCATCGTGACGCTGTTGCGCGAGCGAACGTATCGGGTGTTTGTGGTTCGACAAGACAACCAACTTTACAGCAACCCGCAATTCGCCGCGAATCGTTCGGGCCGAGGCAATATGCAGGGGATCAATGCGCCGTCGGACTTCAGCAGCCGAGGCTTTGTTCTGCAGCTGCCGGCAGGTCGAAACGACGTGTTGAATGCTCTGTCGGACACCGGCGGGATGCCTGGGGTGAATGCCAAAGCCGAAGTCCGGATTCTGCGGGGGGGCGGGCAAGATTTCGCCGATCGCGACGCCCAACTTCGCCAATTCTATCAATCCAACGACCCCAGCCAATTCCCCTACGGAATCGTTCCTCCACAATCGGATGTGCAGAATACGCTGCGGATTCCTTTGCGTCTGCGGCCGGGCGAGGTGCCCCGCTTCAAAATGGAAGACATCATCTTGCGTGACGGCGATATCGTGTATGTCGACAACCGGGAAACCGAGGTCTACTACACTGGCGGCCTGTTGGGTGGTGGGGAGTTCGCGCTCCCGCGCGACTACGATTTGGATGTGTTGACGGCGGTGGCCCGTTCCGGACAGTCGCCGCTGGGCGTGGGCAACTCGCAACAAGGCTTAGGGGGATTGATCGCCACGGTAGGGACCATGCCGCCGACGGACTTGATCGTGTTGCGACCCTTGCCTGCACAACGGCAAATCGCGATCAAGGTCGACATGAAGCGGGCGCTCAACGACCCGCGCGAGCGGCTGCTGGTCCGGGCTGGCGATACGCTGATCTTGCGCTACAAACCGTGCGAAGAAGCGGTCAACTTCGGGATCGCCTCCTTCTTCACCTTCGGAATCCGGCAGCTCTTCCAGTAAGCTTTTTGAATCGCGCGGTGCATTCCCAACGAGCCGAAAAACGCGTCAGACCCTCGGCGCGTGAACGGTTACGCGTGGATGTGATCGCGGCGGTGAAACAGCTCGATCCGGTTGGCACAGGCGAGCACGGCGGCGACCACCGCCTCCAAGAGATCGCGTGATTCCCCTTTGCCGCCGACAGCATCCTCTCCCGACTGGGCTTCCAGCATCACTTCGAACCGAGTGGAATCACCGACGCCGATACTTCGGGCGCGGAAGTCTTTCCCTACCAGCGGGTGGCCGGTGGCTTGGGTGATCGCCATACAGGCCGCTGCCAGCGGTCCGGCAGACAGCAGGGCATGCCCTTCCCGCTGTTCGTCGCCCCTTCCCAGGCGAACGTCCAACGAATCGTCGGCGCCTCCGCGGCGGTGGACTTCGAAGCCCAGCAGCGTCCACTGCGACTCGCTGGCGCCGAATAATTCTTGTTCGATCAACGCCGCGATATCGCCGTCGTAGAGCTCCTTTTTCTCGTCGGCCAAGACCTTGAATTTATCGAAGATCTGCTTGAGCTGTTCCGCTTGGACGTCGTACCCCAGTTGCTTGGCGCGGTCGCCCAAAGCGGCACGGCCGCTATGTTTTCCCAGGACCAGATCGGTCTTGGAGAATCCGACATCCTCCGGCCGCATGATTTCGTACGTGGTCCGTTCTTTCAGCATCCCGTCCTGGTGGATACCGGCTTCGTGAGCGAACGCATTGCGCCCCACGATGGCTTTGTTGCGCTGAACGGTCATGCCGGTGATCTGGGCCAAGAGCCGGCTGGTTGGAACCAATTTCTCCGTGTGAATTCGCGTGTCGCAATGGTAGAAGTCGTGTCGAGTCCGCATCGCCATCACGACCTCCTCCAGCGAACAGTTACCGGCTCGCTCCCCGATCCCGTTGATGGTGCATTCGATCTGCCCTGCCCCGTTCTCGACCGCGGCCAGCGAATTCGCTACGGCCAGTCCCAGATCGTCGTGGCAGTGGATGCTGATCGTCGCCCGGTCGATGTTGGGGACGCGTTCCACCAGGTTGCGGATTACGATTCCCATCTGGGTGGGGGTAGCGTAGCCGACCGTGTCCGGGATATTGACGGTGGTGGCGCCGGCCGCGATGACGGCTTCGACGACGCGGCACAAGAAATCGATTTCGGTGCGGGCCGCATCTTCCGGCGAGAATTCGACGTCGTCGCAGTACCCCTTGGCCCGCTGCACGCCGCGGACGGCCGTGGCGATGATCTCGTCGGGGGTCATCTTCAATTTGAATTCCCGATGGATGGCGCTCGTCGCCAGAAAGACGTGGATCCGCGGAGTCTCCGCCACGCGGAGGGCGTCCCAGGCCCGATCGATATCGGCTTCGTTGCAGCGGGCCAACCCGCAAATCGTCGCTCCACGAAATTGGGAGGCGACTGCTCGGACCGATTCAAAATCTCCTGGTGAAGCGATCGGAAAGCCGGCTTCGATGACGTCGACGCCCAGATCGACCAACGCCTGGGCGATCCGCAGCTTGTCACTTAAATTCATGCTGCAGCCGGGCGATTGTTCGCCGTCGCGCAACGTCGTGTCAAAGATCTTGATCGTCCGATTGGTAGCCATGAGCGATGTGCGGCAAATAGTTGAAACGAGAGATTGGTCCGTTTTTCCTCGAGCCCGCCGCGTGCGGTATCGGGGCCGGTCAATGGGAAGCGTAGGGGGAGGGGCAAACCTTGCAAAAATCAATAGAATTTTAGGTCCGACTCTCAAGCGACGTCAAGCGAACTGACCCATGGTTGAATCCTGGACTTACCACGGCGCTCGCGCGCTGCAGGCGACGTGGCTGCTCAACCTGCGGTGGGTGGCGGTGGTCGGGCAATTGATCACGATCGCCGCGGTGCGATGGGGGCTGCAAATCGAGCTCCCGCTGGCGCCGCTGTTGGCGATTGTGGCGGCGACGATCGCCTCCAACTTGTTATTGTACGCACTGTTGCGATTCGACGCGCGTCGGCCCGGCCAATTCGGCTTTGATTGGGATTGGATTCTGGGGTTTTTCGCGACAATGGATTTACTCTCGCTCACCGGGTTGCTGTATGCGACGGGGGGTGTCACGAATCCGTTCCTGCTTTTTTATTTCGTCAACCTGTGCCTCGGGGCGGTCCTGCTGCAATCGAATTGGGCCTGGGGGTTGAATTTGTTGGCGCTGGTTTGCTTCACCTGGTTGCTCTACGACTACCGTCATGTCCCCATTCTGGATCTGAATTGGGGCCTGGAGCCGATGCGGTTTACCGGACGCTGGGGGTTGGCGCAAATCGGGTTGTGGCTGGCGTTCGCCGCCAGTTCGACGGTGATCGTGTATTTCCTCACACGGCTCACGTCGGCGCTGCGGCAACGGGAGATCGATCTGCGACGAGCCCAGCAGGTCCGTTCGGACATGGACAAATTCGAAGCGCTGGGGACATTGGCGGCGGGTACGGCACATGAACTGGCGACGCCGATGTCGACCATCGCCGTGGTGGCTCGCGAGGTCGAAAAGGCGATCGAATTATTGGGGGAGGACCAGGTCAGTCGCGATATCGTCGACGACGTCCATTTGATTCGAAACGAGTTGGACCGATGCCGCCAGATCCTGGACCGAATGTCTTCGCAAGCTGGGCAGACAGTGGGCGAGATGATTCGACCAGTCACCTGGGGAAGGATCTGGAGCGAGGTCCGCGAGTCGCTGGCGGACGGAGAACGCGTTCAATTCTTGGGGGACGAAGCCTTGTTGCAGGGGCAAGTGGTCGTTCCGGTGGCGGGGTTTGCCCAGGCGGTGCGCGGTATCATTCAAAACGGCTTGGATGCCAGCCCGCCGGGGTCCACGGTGGACGTCGCGTTACAACAGGTGAACCAACGGTGGCGGCTGACGGTTACCGATCGCGGCGCCGGAATGTCCGCCGAGGTGTTGAAACGGGTCAGCGAGCCATTTTTCACGACAAAACCTCCTGGCAAAGGGATGGGCTTGGGGGTGTTTTTGGCTCGGGGACTGGTGCGGCGGCTGGGGGGCGAGATCCAGTTCCTCTCCGACCCCAATCGGGGGACCACGGTGGCGATTGAGCTGCCGGTAGCGGAAGCCGCTTGAGTGGACTGCGGGGCTGGTTCCAGGTCGCAAGTAGGCTCGCGGAGCGCGTGAAAAGCCGCAGTCTGGCCACCGCTGGGGCAAGGGGTGAATTGATGCGTCATGGGTCAATGCCTAGAATTAGCCGGGCGATAGCGAGGGAATTATGGGTGGGCAGACAGTTTGGAAAATCGAGTCCGGTTCGCTGGAGGGCGGCCGCGATCCGCAAACGAGCTATCGGACCCACGCGCCGCGCCTGAGCACTCGGGCACTAACCGCATTGCTGGGGCTGATGTGTCTGACACCGGTCGTGATCATCTCCATGATTTTCTGGAGTTTGCCGGCGGTCCAAGTGAACCAATTGCAGGCCAAGATCGAAATCATCGGCGACGTGCCTGGTAGTTTCTACCAACTCCCCTTCGATCAGAGGAATTATCTGCCTGAAATGCAAATCGCCGTGACCAACGTCGGAGAGGAGACCTGGACCAATCTCTTCGTCCGAGTCAATCACAACTATTCGGTCTTCGAGACCGGGGTCCCGTTCCGCCCGGGAGAGACTCGAGAATACCTGCTGAATCGATTTACCTCGCGGACGGGCGCCTATTTCGACATGCGCTACAATCCGGTCCGCGACGTGATGGTCTATGCCCGGCTGCCGGACCGTTCGCGCGCCACTTTTCAACAGCAATTTGACCCGTAACTGAGCTGGGACCGCGGGGCGGCACCAGGTCGTCACCGGCGCTGGTCTCGGGTCGCCCCAATCCATGAGCTCGCCAACGGCATGTCGACCATCTTGATCGTAGATGACTGTTCGATCGATCGGCGGCTGATCGGTGGGTTGTTGTGTTGCGTTCCGACCTGGCAGGTCCAGTTTGCTTGCGACGGGCGGGAGGCCTGGGAGCGGATTCGGCGCCAGCGGCCCGATGCGGTGGTGACCGACCTGCAAATGCCAGAGATGGACGGATTGGAATTGGTCCGAGCGGTCAAGCGCGACTTTCCGGGACTGCCCGTGATCTTGATCACGTCCCAAGGGAGTCAAGAGATTGCGCTGACGGCCTTGCGAGAAGGGGCGGCTCATTATTCGCCCAAGCGGTACTTGGCACGCGATCTTGTTCCCACGCTCCGGCATGTGCTGGGGATCGCCCAACGAATCCAGTCGCACGACCCCGATCAGCGACTGGACTCAGGAGGTCCGCCGGTCCCCGGCGGCGTGTTGGTACCGCCGACGACGGTCGACGGGTCCGCGTGGCGCGTGGCCTTTGAATTGGAAAACGACGACCGCCTGATCGGTCGATTGATCGAGTATCTGCAGGGAAATCTGCCGGCGTGGGCCGAGCCCGATTCGATCCAGGTCGCGATGGCCTTGCATGAGGCGATCACAAACGCGATGCACCACGGGAACTTGGAGGTCAGTTCCTGCATGCGCGAGCATTGCGAAGTCGAGTATGTGCAGACGATTCGGGAGCGGCGGGGGCAGCCGCCGTTCGCCGATCGACGAGTGCGGATTACTGCCCACTTCCTCAAGGAAGAAATTCGGTTCGAGGTCGCGGATCAGGGCCCCGGCTTCGACCCATGCTCGGTCGCCGATCCGACCACTTCGGAGAATCTGGAGAAACTGAGCGGTCGGGGCCTTCTGTTGATCCGTTCGTTTATGGACCAGGTCCGGCACAACGAGCAAGGGAATCAAATCACCATGATCAAGTGGAAGCCGGGAATCGGCGGACATCCGCTTTAGCCGCCACGCGTACTCAGGTACGATACGGGCACGTTTTGCATCCCTCCGTCCAGCCTGCCCGGGGAATGAACGAGTTTTCGTTTGGATATCAGCCGATCGCGCTCACGTCGTGGGCCTACGTTTCAGCACTGCTGATGTTGGCGATGTTCTTCAAGTTCAATCGCTTCTGGTCGGTGCGGAATCTCGATCTCTTTTTCTTGATTCTGCTCAGCCCCGGGCTGATCTTGGTGACCCAGAGCTCGGCCCGATTGGAGAACTTGAGTACGCGTGAGTCGCTGGCCGAGCCGAAGGTGTCGTCGTCCGTCGAGCCTGGATCCGGTGGCCCGGCGAATGGAGACCCGGGAGTGACGGGCCAAGACCCGCGGTCCGCTGACGAGCAGGCGAGCGGGCCGTCTTCCCGGAGCCCCGCGGAATCGGCGCTGTTGGATTGGCAACGGCTGGGATTCATTTGGTTGCTGGGCGTCTGCCTACTGTATATGTTGCGGCTGCTCTTGGATCCTCGATTTACCCGCAAGCCGTTGCTCGAGCCGAACCTCAGCCGCAGCGGTCTGACGTTTTTGGCTTGCAGCCTGGCGATGTTCGTTTTTGCCGATATTGTGCAGACTCCGCCCGACGTCGATGCATTGCGGGGTCCGAACGAGGCGCTGCGGTTGCTCGATCGCGACCCGGCCATCACGGGGGATCCGGAGGGCGACCAAGGGAGCCATTTTCAGGAATACGGTCCGGGATTGGGATTCCTGCACGTGCTGCCGGTGATTCCAACGTTTGCCGGGCAAGCCGCAGCCCAAGCCCCCCTGGACGATCTGAGCATCGCCATTGTGATTTCCAAGGTGATGGCGACACTGCTCTTAGTCGCGATTGTGATCGGCCTGGTCGTTATGGGACAGCGCCATTTCGGAAACTACCACACGGGGATCGCGATGGCGGTCGTCTACCTGTTGCTTCCTTCGACGCTTTTGTACGCGGGGAACTCTTGGCATATGCTCCCGGCGGCGTTGACGCTGTGGGCGGTGATCAGCTTTCGGCTCCCGGTCGTCTCGGGAGTCTTGATCGGGTTGGCGGCCGGCGTTTCCTACTATCCGATTTTTCTGCTCCCGCTCTGGTTTAGCTTTTATTGGGAGCGCGGCGCCTCGCGGTTTGCCGCCGGCGTCGTTGCCTCGCTGGTGGTCGTGGTGATCTCCCTGGTCTTCACCGTCGAAACGGTTGCGGATTTCGTCGACCAGGTGCGGACGATGTTCGGAGTGCTCTTGCCGCGGGTCCAGGGCTTCCAAAGGAGTATCTGGAGCGACGATATCGGCTGGGACCCGTGGTTCCGCCTGCCGATTCTGGCCGGCTTTATCATCCTCAGTATCTCGTTTGTCTTTTGGCCATCTCGAAAGAATTACGGCACCTTGATTGCGTATTCGGCGGCGTTGATGGTCGCGGTACAGTTCTGGCTAGGGTACGACGGGGGCCTATTTATCGCCTGGTATCTCCCACTGGCGCTCATCACGTTTTTCCGTCCGAATCTGGAAACGGTGACGGCCGTCTCGTAAGTAAGTGTTCACGGGGCGGACTACGTTTGGCTCACGTTCGTTGGCCTCCTACCCCATATGGATTTCGTGTCTCCACGCGGAATGACGGAATGGTAATGCGGATTGTAGGGACGGCAATCGCAGCAAAATCGAGCGTGTCGGCCGTCGGGTAATTGGGTGCGACTTCCGCGTCCGATGGAACGGTGGGGAAAAGCACTCGGTCCAAAGGCGGGGAGGGGGAATTCATGTCGCGGCGAACCATGGCCTTGCTGGCGTTGGTGGTCATGGCAGCCGGCGGCTGGATGCTTTGGTACAAAGACAGGATCCATTCGGTCGGGGACGCCTGGCGGTTGGCGCGCGAACAACTTGCGGGTTGGACATCGGATGTTTTTTCGGGAGCGAGTGGCAGGTCTGAGCCCGCGGTGCGTGTCGCTTCGTTCTGCCTGGCTGGGGGGAGTGCTGCGGAGGGGGGGCTGTCCCCCGCGAGTCTTCCGTTCCTGGCCGAGATCTTGGCCGAGTTTGATGTGGTGGCACTCCAGAGCTTACCGATCGGGGATGGGCGGGCCCTGGATGAGCTCGCCCGGCAACTGAATGCTCGAGGTGGACGGTATGCCGTTGTGGTGCCGCCGGCGGCGAACCCGCCCGCGAGAGATACCTGCGCATTCGTTTACAACCAGGAGACATTACAGATGGACGGGGCCCAGAGCGTCCCGGTCTCCGAGGGGGACTCGCCATGGAAATACCCCCCTTGGGTCGGCTGGTTTCGGACTCGGGCGGTGGACGCCGACCAGGCGTTTACGTTTAGTCTGGTCAACTTGCAATTCGAGCCGGGTCGTGGGCCGGCGGACCTGGCGCGAATCGGAGAATTGTTTCGCGCCATTCGTTCGGACGGGCGAGGCGAAGATGACGTGATCTTGGTTGGGGATTTTCAAGCGGGCGAATCGCAATTGGCGCTGACCCGCCAACAAGTCGGCTTGACCTGGTTGATTCGAGGGATCCCGACAAGCGTGCAATTGGATCGGCAGACCGATAACGTTTTGATCGATCCACTGGCGGGGAGCGAATATACGGGACGGAGCGGCGCGTTGGATTTCGTGAAGCGATTTAACTTGGGCTTGGACGAGGCCCAGCGAATTTCGACCCATTTGCCGGTGTGGGCCGAGTTTGCTTTGGTCGAAGGCGCCACGCCGGTGCGGACGGCGGATGGCCTACCCGGATTGCAATCCCACTGAGAGCCGATCGCCATCACCCGTTGGGCTCTCCGCCTGCGGTCCCCTCGCCACTGGTAGGTCATGCAGATTGACGACGCCAGCTTTCCTTCATTTCTGTTTAACGCCAAGCCGAAGGCGCCGGCTTTGCGCTAAACGCCAACCCAACCTGCCGGCGCCTCCGGCTTGGCGTTAAACGACAAACCAATCGTGCCGGCGCCTCTGGCTTGGCGTTAAACGATAAACCAATCGTGCCGGCGCCTCCGGCTTGGCGTTAAACGATAAACCAATCGTGCCGGCGCCTCTGGCTTGGCGTTAAACGGAGGACTAGGCTTTGTCCCAATACATCAGCCGCATGGCGCTAGCCTGCGGTTTCTTCGCGCATCCAACACCGGAAACCGCAGGCTAGCGCCATGCGGCTGATCTCCATGGGACGCGAAACTGTGTTTTGGGACAAAGCCTGGCCAAACAGAGTGAAACAAAACTGTACGAACCCCGCGGCTGGGGAGTGTGGGCCAAACAGAGTGAAACAAAACTGTACGAACCCCGCGGCGGGGGAGTGGGCCGTGCGACTCGCTCTACCGACTTGGACATTCTCCGCCTTGCTTGACATCCCACCCTCCAGCCCGAATGATGGGGATGGTTGCAGGTTCCCCGCTCCCCAGTTTTCGCTGTGAATATTCTCTGTATCCATTGCGGCCAACAGTTTTCTATCACCGCCGAGCAATTGGGGACGCGCGGCAAATGCCCGCATTGCGGGACGACGATACGGCTGCCCAAGGCCGAGTCGGCGATGCCACAACATCGCGAACTGCAGAGACCATCGACCTGGGCGGAGAATTCGATGTCCGGCATCGGGTCGTTGCTCCTGCATCTGTTCTTGTTGCTCTTGCTGCTGCTCGTCCCTTGGGGGGGTGAACAAGGGGAAACTGGAAATGAAGGGGATGCGATCGCGATCGGAGATCTCGATCGACAGTCGCTGGACCAAGGGGTCGCCGATTGGGAAAGCGCCGATGTCCAACCGCAAGATCGGCAGGTCTTTGAGCCGGCCGATCAGACGGTGCAACCGTTGCCTGAGGAGGCAGCGCTCGAGTCGGAATCCCTGCGCGTGCAGTTGCCGGCGCTCCGCAGCGGCAGCGAGGCCGTCGCCAGCTTCGATGCGCTGGCGGCCAGCGGTGGAGCACGGTCCGGAGCCCAGGACTTCGGACAATTGGTCACCCAGCTCAAACGGGATGGCCTGGACATCGTGTTGACATTCGACAGCACGGGGAGCATGGACAGTGAAATCCGCCAGGTCAAAACCAAAATCGAAAAAATCGGCGGCGCCTTGCTTCAACTGGTTCCCAAGACTCGGATCAGCATCTGCACCTATCGCGATCATGGGGATGAGTATGTTGTGAAAGGTTTGAAGCTGACCGAGGACCTCAGCAAAGTCTCGGAGTATCTCGAGACGATCGACGCCTCGGGCGGTGGTGATGAACCGGAGGCGGTCGATCAGGGCCTGGCCTGGTCGATCGAACAGAATGCGTTTCGCCCCCGGGCTCGGAAGGTGATCTTGGTTTTTGGCGACGCGCCTCCCCACCCGAGTCGCAAGAAGTCCTGTCTCAACCTGGCAGGCGCGTTTCGTCGTCAGCAGAATGGAATCGTGAGTACGGTCACTTGCCATAGTGATCGTCGCCAAATCGACTTCGTCGACATCGCTCAAATCGGCGGCGGCGAGTCCTTTCTGGCGCGGGACGAGCAAGAAATCATGACCCAGCTGATGGTGCTGGTCTTCGGCAGCGCCCATCGCGAAAAGGTGATCCAAGCTCTCGATTTGTTGAATCGTTAGATGCGTCTCGGGATCGCGGCAGCAGCGGGCTCATCGGCGAAGCCGTTTGTGGTTAGGGCTTCACAGGCTATACTAAGATTTGTCCCAAAACACAGTTTCGCGTTCCATTGAGATCAGCCGCATGGCGCTAGCCTGCGGTTTCCGGTTTTGGATGCGCGAAGAAACCTCGGGCGAGCGCCCTGCGGCTGATGTTTTGGCACAAAGCCTAGGATTTGTCCCAAAAAAACTCGTTTTCGCCTCATACCCGCACGAATCGCGAGCGAGTGAATTGTGGTAGAAGGCCGCAATTCCCATCCACTCGCTCGCGCTTCGTGCTGGTATCTGTTTGGGGAAAGCGCCCAAAATTCTCAGCCTGTCAACTCGTCGGAAAACTGCATGCCTGCTTCTGCTCCCGGTTCGGTCGCCGCTGACCCGCTCCAACTCAGTTCGTATCGGCTGACCCACCTCAAGATGCTGGAGGCCGAGAGCATCCACATCATCCGCGAGGTGGCCGCCGAATTCAAAAACCCGGTAATGTTGTACTCGGTCGGCAAAGATTCCTCGGTGATGGTTCAGTTGGCGCTCAAGGCGTTTTTTCCGGACAAGCCTCCCTTCCCGTTGATGCACGTCGACACCACTTGGAAATTCCAGGCGATGTACACGTTTCGCGAAGAGTTCGCCAAACGGGACTTGGGGTTGAACGTCATCACCTACATCAACCAGGAGGGGCTGCGGGAGAACATCGATCCGTTCGTTTCCAGCGGCAAGCACACGACCTTGATGAAGACGGAGGGACTCAAGAAGGCCCTCGATCAGTACCAATTCGACGCGGCGTTTGGGGGGGCCCGCCGGGACGAGGAAAAATCGCGTGCCAAGGAGCGGGTCTTTTCATTCCGCGACCAGCACCATCGCTGGGATCCGAAAAACCAACGTCCCGAGCTGTGGAATCTTTACAACACGCGCGTCAACTCAGGCGAGAGCATCCGCGTCTTCCCCTTGTCGAATTGGACCGAGTTGGACGTTTGGCAGTACATCCATTTGGAGAAGATTCCGATTGTGCCGCTGTACTTCGCGGCGCCCCGTCCGGTCGTGCGGCGCAACGGGATTTGGATCATGGTCGACGACGATCGGATGAAGCTCAAGCCGGGCGAGCAAATCGAGGAACGGGTCGTCCGCTTTCGAACCCTGGGGTGTTACCCGTTGACCGGCGCCGTCGAATCGGACGCGGAGACGCTCCCCGAGATCATCCAGGAGATGCTGTTGGCCAAGACGTCCGAACGCCAAGGACGCGTGATCGACAACGACGACGAAGGGAGTATGGAAGAGAAAAAACGCGAGGGTTATTTCTGATCGCAGCGTCGCGCGTGTCTTGTCGTATGGGAGTTGCTCTTCGAGTGCCTTCCCGGCTCGGTTCTACCAGGTAATTTCATGTCCCACCAATCCGAATTGATCGCCACCGATATCGACGCCTATCTGGCGGAACATGAACGCAAGGAATTGTTGCGGTTCATCACATGCGGCAGCGTCGACGACGGAAAGAGCACGTTGATCGGGCGGTTGTTCTACGACTCCAAGATGATCTACGAAGACACGCTGGCCGCCTTGCAGAGGGATAGCGTGACTCACGGGACCACCGGCGGAAAGTTCGACCCGGCTCTATTCACCGACGGACTGAAGGCGGAGCGGGAACAAGGGATCACGATCGACGTGGCCTACCGCTACTTTTCGACCGCCAAGCGAAAATTCATCATCGCCGACACCCCCGGACACGCCCAGTATACGCGGAACATGGCGACAGGCGCGTCGACCGCCGACCTGGCGATTATTCTGCTGGACGCGCGGCAAGGGGTTCTGGAACAAACGCGGCGGCATACGTTTATCGTCACCCTGCTGGGGATCAAACACGTGCTGGTGGCGGTCAATAAAATGGACCTGGTCGATTTTCAACAGGAGATATTCGAACAGATCCAGTCGGACTATCGCGATTTTGTGGCGCGGCTCGATCTCCCCGACTTGCATTTCATTCCGATCTCCGCCCTGGAAGGGGACAATGTCGTCGATCGCAGTCAGCGGATGCCCTGGTATGTCGGCCCGACGATGATGAGCTTCCTGGACAACGTCTATATCGGGTCGGATCGAAACCTGGAGGATTTCCGGTTCCCGGTGCAGTTCGTCAACCGGCCACATCTCGATTTTCGCGGCTTCTGCGGCACGATCGCCTCGGGAATCGTCCGCCGGGGGGACACCGTCATGGCGCTCCCCAGTCGCAAGACGACGCGAGTCAAAGAGATCGTGACGATGGACGGCAATCTGGAGGAAGCCTTCGCCCCCATGTCGGTGACGCTTACGCTGACTGAGGAGATCGACGTCTCACGAGGTGAAATGATCGTCCGCCCGGGAAACGTCCCCCACGTCGATCACCGCTGCGAAGCCGTCGTCGTGTGGCTGAACGAGACTCCGCTGGTCCCCGGAAAACAATACCTATTCAAGCACACCGCCCGCACCGTCAGCGGTTCGATCAGTACGCTGCGGTATCGCATCGACGTCAACTCATTGCATCGTCAGGATGCCCCCACCCTGGGGCTCAACGATATCGGCCGTTGTGCGGTGACGCTCAATCAGCCTTTGATGTTCGATGCGTTCAAGCGCAATCGATCGACCGGATCGTTCATCATCATCGAGCGCCTCAGCAATCTCACCGTGGGGGCTGGGATGATCTTGGACCGTCACACCAGTTCGGAACGCCCTGACAAGTGGGACTACGATCCCGGGAGCCAGACCTTGGCTCAGGAGTTCAGCCAGGTTTCGGCTGAAGAGCGGGCGGCTCGTTTCGGGCAACACGCCGTGACCGTGTTGCTGAGCGGGGTGCCGGGCGCCGGCAAATCGACGACGGCCTACGCGTTGGAACGGTACTTATTCGACCACGGTCGTGCCGCGACGGTCTTGGACGGCCAGAATTTGAGGTTGGGACTGTCGCGCGACTTGGGCTTCGGCAGCGACGACCGATCGGAGAACGTTCGACGGACTGCCGAAGTGGCCAAACTCCTGAACGACGCGGGACTGATCGCGATCGTCTCGCTGGTGGCGCCCGATGAGGCCATCCGCAAGCGAGCCGCCGAAGTGATTTCGCCGGAACGATTCTTGCTGGTCCATCTCACGGCCGCCCCCGAAGTCCTGGCTGCCCGGCAGACCGTAAACGATGAGCCTCCTGCCGACGAGGCGTTACAATACGAAGCGCCGGCCAACCCCGATTTGGTGTTGCAGACCGATCGGCTTTCCACCGCCGAATGCGTCGGGCGAATTGCGGAACTCCTCGTCGCTCGCGGCGCGCTGCCGCATTAGGTTTGGTCCCAGCACACAGTTTCGCGTCCCATGGAGATCCGCCGCATGGCGCTAGCCTGCGGTTTCCGGTGTGGGGTGCGCGAAGAAACCGCGGGCTAGCGCCATGCGGCTGATGTTTTGGGACAAAGGCAAGTATTGAATTGCAGACAAGTTGGATTCATCCTTCCTTAGATGTTGGAGTGAACAGCATGGCCCGCAAGACATTGAACAAGTCCGCAAACAGCAAGAAGCCGGGCGGCATCAAACTTCCGAAGGCCGCGGCAACCAAGGCGCGCAAGACAAGTCTGACATCCGCTCAACACGTCGGGCTGTTGCGAGCATTGCAAATCCGCTTCGAAAAGCACCAACGTCGGCATCCGGCGCTCCACTGGGCCAAGATCCAGGTGCGACTGGAATCGCAACCCGATAAACTCTGGTCGCTTTACGAAATGGAACGAACGGGGGGAGAACCCGATGTGGTGCGTCAAGACCCGCAAAGCGGCGCATATATTTTTGCGGACTGTTCCGCAGAGAGTCCGGCGGGGCGGCGCAGCGTCTGTTACGATCGCGAAGGGCTCGAATCGCGGAAGGAGCACCGCCCAGAGAATAACGCCGTCGAGATGGCGGCTGCGATGGGGGTCAACCTATTGACCGAAGACGAATACCGCCAGTTGCAGACGCTGGGGGAGTTCGATACGAAGACCTCCAGTTGGGTGCAAACCCCGGCAGAGATCCGAAAGCAGGGGGGAGCTCTGTTTTGCGATCGCCGCTACGGTCAGGTTTTTGTGTACCACAACGGCGCGCAATCTTATTACGCCGCCCGAGGGTTTCGCGGGTCTCTGACGGTCTGAACGGAATCTCGACAGGCGGACGCTCTCAAAAATCCACGGTCACGGTCGCGGTTTCTCCCGCCGGCAATTCGAAGGACTTCGTGATCGACTCCGGCGACTCGCCAGTTGCCGTAGAGTTGGCGGGCGTCGGATCGAGCTGCCGGAACGTTAACCTTACCTCGCCCGGCGTCACATCGCGGAATTCGAATCGCCCGTCTTCATCGGTTTCAGTTTCATCGTAAACTAACCCCGCTGCTAAACGGACGTGAATCTCCGCCAATGGAATTCCGTCGGATTGCACGATCCCTTGGATTTTTCCGTTCGGCTGGAGCACGATTTCGCCGAGTTCCGCTTGGTTCGCCGCGAAGGACTTCTTGGCAAATCCTTGCTTGGCCCGAACCCCCAGCGAATACGATTTGGCCTGAGCTGGAAAACGGAATGCCCCCGAGCGGTCGGTGAGCACCCGAAAAAACTCGGGAAGATCCTGGCCTCGCACGGCGGCCAATACCGACGTTGGACGCACGGAAATCAATGCTCCAGCAACTGGTTTGCCCGCCGCGTCGACAACGATTCCAGTCACTTCGTCCGCAGGCTCCAACCGAAAAGTGATTTCAGGATTCTGTTTCAACACCGATAGGTCATCTTCGGAAACGAAGGTGCGATAGCCGAGCGCTTCAATGACCAGCCGGCTGTTGCCAAAGAGATACCTCGCCTCGACGTCGAATTCGCCTTCGCGGAACGTGGCGGTTGAAATTGGCTGGCGAGGAGTGTTCTTAGGCCAATGGTAAACGGCGAATCGCTTGATCGGTTCGCCTGTACCACCATCGACGACTCGGGCGGTGAACTTCGAAAGTCGCTGCAGTTGCACGGTAACCTCGTCCCCCCCGGCGACCGCCTCCACCGCCGCGAAGTCGTACCCGTCGGCGACAATCGCAAAACGGTACTTCCCGGCAGGCGCATTGGGCCATCGAAAAATTCCTTGGGCATCGGTTTGCGTTGGCAACTTGATATCGGGCCGTCCTTCCAGACTTTGTTGCGACATCAACGTGGAATTTTCTTGCCATTGCACAGCGCAGTGGGCCGCCACGGGTTGATCTTGCTGGTCGACCACGCGAATCGTCAGCGGCTCTCCCTTGTCCAAAACCAGTTCGATCGCCGACGGTTGCGGCTTGATCTCCAAGCTTTCGATCTTGAACGCGTATGCGGGAGCGACCACGGCGCATCGGTACTTTCCTGGCAGAATTGCCGGCAACTTGAATTCGCCGCGTTCATCGGTAACCGCCGAGTACAATCCGGTCGGCGGTTCCGTCTTCTCTTGTTGCAATCGCACGACGGCCTTCGCGATCGGGACTCCATCGATATCGGCAACGCGACCGCTCGGTCGGATACCGTCGTCCATTACGGTGCGCGCGGTGAAGTCTCGGTAGTCCGAGGGGTGGAGCCCTGGACGTTTTTGAACGAATGCGGCGTCGGAGATGTAGTCCGGATGGTGCAATTTGAGTCGAATCTTGGCGTCCTCGGGCACGCCGTCGAAGCTCCATTTCCCTTGGCGATCTGTTCGCGGCGCCGCGTCTCCGGTGATCGCGGTGATATTGATCGAGGGCGGCGGATTGGTGAACGCGACGTCTTTTGATTGCATCAACAATTCAACGGCGACGTCGGCAATCGGATCGCCGCGGCGATCGACGATCGTCCCGCCGATTTTCACGCCTGGAATTAGTGTGAAGGTGACTTCGTCCGGGACGGATTCGCCAGAATGCGTGCGCCAATTCTGGTACTGAGTCACCAGCCCAGCTTTGCGGGCGAAAATCGACGGCGAAAACGCATCGGCCGGAACATCCAATACCAGTTGACCATGTTCGTCGGTTCGATGCGGTTCGCGGTACAATTTTTGGGGAGGTTCGTCCGACGTGAGGAGGTAGGTGAGTTCGATCGTTGCCCCCGCCACGCGGTTACCCTCCGCATCCTCTACCCGGACCAACACCTTTTGCTGCCTGCTGGTATCCGGCGAATCCGATACCTGGCACGAGCCCGCGGCTGGATTGTGAACGGCGCCCACGAAAAGGTGCAGTGAAAATAACAAGACGCCGCAACGTGCCCGCGATCGAATGTTCGTTCGTTCACACAGATGGCGACGTGTTCGATTGAGCGTCTGCATCACCAGCTCCCTTTGGTCCGGCCGTCTATTCGACTTGTTTATTGCTAACACCGCCGAGCTTAGCTCCCGCGAGCCCATCGACGGAACAAACAGAACCCAATGGATTTTGGTATTGTAACAGTCCCAGAATCAAACCGATTGGCGAGGCTCCATTGTCCGCACAGTACTATTACAGACTTTCCTGGTGCGTTTTGCACGCCGCACTGGCATGCGGTGGATCGGCAATGACTCGCGGCCTGGCCCAGGAGCCGGTACCGGATCCGCCGCGGGGTTATTCGATCCCCACCATCGATTTGGCAAACGAGCTACACCGGCAGGTTGTCGTCGATCGGCAGCCGGGAGTGTATCTGGGGCACCCCACAACGGTTCTGTTGGAAGATGGAAAAACGATCTTGTGCGTCTATCCACAGGGGCACGGCAAGGGCCCTATCCTGTACCGCACGAGTCCCGATGGGGGGCTGACCTGGTCCGAGCGCCTGCCGACGCCTGAGAACTGGGCGACTTCGTTAGAGACGCCGACGATCCATCGCGTGGTCGATGCGTCTGGGAAGCGGCGCTTGGTATTGTTTTCCGGTCTCTATCCAATCCGCATGTCGGTGTCGGAAGACGATGGAGCGAGTTGGACGCCGCTGGAGAAAATAGGTGATTTCGGCGGCGTCGTCGCGATGAGCAGTGTCGTACGATTGAAGTCCGGCGACTACATGGCGCTGTTCCACGACGACGGGCGGTTCCTGCGTGGCGGTGGGAATCGGGAGATCTTCCGAGTCTACAAAACGCTTTCACGCGACGGCGGACTCACCTGGTCAGAACCAGTGGTCATTGCCGAGCGGGAGGATGTCGACTTGTGCGAGCCCGGAGCGATTCGCAGCCCGGACGGGAACACGCTCGCCGTCCTGCTCCGGGAGAACTCCCGTAAACGAAACAGCTTCATGATTACGACGCAAGACGAAGGGGAGACCTGGTCGCCGCCGCGCGAACTTCCTGGGGCGCTCACCGGCGACCGGCACGTGGGGGTTTACGCTCCCGATGGGCGTCTGTTTATCAGTTTTCGCGACACCACCCATGAAAGCCCCACCCGCGGCGATTGGGTCGCCTGGGTCGGGACTTTCGCCGACCTCCTGGAAGGTCGTGAAGGACAATACCGCGTCCGCTTGATGCAGAACCACAAAGCGGCGGATTGTGCCTATCCGGGCGTCGAACTCCTCCCCGACGGGACCATCGTCACCACGACGTACGGGCATTGGACGGAGGGGGATTCGCCCTACATCGTCTCCGTCCGGTTGCGGATGGACGAACTCGACGCCCGCGCTCCAAAGTAATCTGCCGGACGCCGGCCGATAGCAAACGTGGTGTCCTCTAGACTTTACCGATTCCATCTCTCTATAGTTATAGAGACGCCGAGGGCATCGTCCGCGGGTGGCACTCGCCGCTCCTGCCGACCGGCAATCTCGTTGGGTCGGAGACCCACTTCAGGAATCAACCGGCAAATGGATAACCCACCAGGGTCGCGGTAAGTTACCGCTGGTCGATATCGGAAATCACCGCCAGGGCGGTTGGATTCTCCATTCTTTAGTTTCAGCAGCGGGTGCCGCCATTGGGCCTCGTTTTTCTGATTCGGTATCGCCTCCAAAGTGTATTGCACGATGCGAGGCAACTTGTGCTGCCGCAGTTTGGCCCCCCCCGGGTAGGGCATTTGTCGTCCCGCCCCTTTCCTTAAACTACACCGCTCCGGATGCGCTCGATGAAAAAGCAAAAAGAAGATTCGTTTTCGGAAAGTCAGTTGCGAGTCGATCGCGGCAGACCCCCGTCGTCCGTTGGCTCGATGCTGCGCCGGACTCCGCCGCGCGAGAACGGGGATCTGGAGCTGGCGATCCCGCGCGACTTTGCGGTCGCCCGCCGAACCTTGGGCCCCGTATCCGATTTGGAACGGCACTTGCCAGCGGAATGGTGGAAGAGCTTGTTCAACTCGATCTACCTCAAGACCGACGGCGATGTGGTCGAGAACGATCAGAACACAGGGATCGAAGTCGACCAACTGGTGCGGGTCACGCAGTTGCAGCGCGACGATCGCATATTGGATCTATGCTGCGGACAGGGAAGGCATTGCATCGAGCTGGCACGGCGCGGCTTTGCCAATGTCGTTGGCGTCGATCGCTCGCGCTATTTGGTGCGACTGGCGCGACGCCGCGCCAAGCAGTTGGGACTGAAGATCTCGTTCCACGAAGGCGACGCCCGCAAGTTTCGCTTGAAAGAGTACAACTTTCGAGTGGTGGCGCTGATGGGCAACTCGTTCGGCTACTTCGACCGTCAAGAGGACGACTTGGCGGTCCTGAGTTCGGTCAAACGCGCGTTGCAGCCGGGCGGGACGATTCTCCTGGACGTGACCGACGGCGACTGGATGCAACAGAATTATGCACCCCGCAGTTGGGAGTGGATCGACGAAACCTATTTCGTTTGTCGCGAGCGTTCGTTGGCGGCCGATGGGCAGCGTTTGATATCCCGAGAAGTGGTGGTCCACGCCGAGAGGGGGGTGATCGTCGACCAGTTCTACGCCGAACGGTTGTACTCGCCGGGGACCTTGACCGAGTTGCTAGAGCGCGCAGGCTACTCGCATATCGAGCAGCATGGCACCTTCGAGGGGGGCTCGAATCGCCAGCAGGACTTGGGGATGATGGCCCACCGGCTGGTGGTGACGGCGCGTTCGCCCGCCACCGTTCGCCCCCAAGCGAAGCGTCGGCCGCCGTTTCCCAAGGTGACGGTGATGCTGGGGGACCATCGATTCCCCGACCCCTGCAAACGCAACGGGCAATTCAACCCGGAAGACTTCGAGACGATTCGCCTGCTCAAGGAAGCGCTGGGGCAAAACGACCAGTTTGAATTCGACTATGTCGATGATCACGAGCAGTTGATCGATCGGCTTCGCAACGATCCGCCCGGCTTCGTCTTCAACCTCTGCGATGAAGGGTTCCGCAACGATCCGTTCAAGGAATTGCACGTTCCTGCGCTGCTGGAGTTGTTCGACGTGCCTTACAGCGGTTCGGGACCCGCAGCCTTGGGGCTCTGTTACAACAAGACGTTCGTCCGCTGCATCGCTCAGGCGATCGACATTCCCGTGCCGTTGGAAACGTACATCGACCCGGACGATCAATCCGCCACAATCCCCTCGATCCTTCCCGCACTGCTCAAGCCGAATTTCGGAGACAGCAGCGTAGGGATCAACGTCGACTCGGTGGTCGCCTCGCCCGGCCAGCTGGTGGCTCGGATCGAAGCGATGCGTCGCGAGTTCCCCAGCATTGGGCTGTTGATCCAGGAATTCCTGGCCGGGGAGGAGTACAGCGTGGGGGTGGTGGGCAACCCGGGACAAGGCTATCGGTTCCTACCGGTGCTGGAAGTCGATTACAGCGGGCTCGACGCCTCGCTTCCCAAGATCCTGGGCTACGAATCGAAATGGTTGCCCGATTCTCCCTACTGGTCGCAATTGCGCTATCGCGAGGCGACATGCGACGAGGAGACCGTCCGCAAGCTCTGCGACTACAGTGGACGACTCTTCGAACGATTGGGCTGTCGCGATTATGCCCGCTTCGATTTCCGAGCCGACGGCAAAGGGACGATCAAACTGTTGGAGGCGAACCCGAACCCTGGGTGGTGCTGGGACGGCAAGCTGAATTTGATGGCCGAGTTCGCACACCATTCGTACGCCGACTTGTTGACAATGATCCTGGAAGCCGCCCAAGCCCGCTGTGCGGCCGCGGCGACGCCCAAGTGAGTATTCCCGCGAATGCCCACCCCACTCGGTTCCATTACGCGCTGTTGAAAATCGTCAGCGGCTCGGAGTTGTCTCAACGCCGGCTGCCGTACATGGAGGCCACAAACCTTATTCTTCGACCAGCGGGATCATCCGCTTTTCAACCGCCCCGGGGCAGGTGGTGTCGGCGGGTCAGTCATTTGCCAAGGTTTACAATGCTTTTGGACGATTGCAGGAGACGCTGATTGCACCGGCCGAGGGGCTCGTCTTGGGTCACACCGATTCCTCGGTCGCCTATCCTGGGGCCCCCGTCATTGCGCTGGGCGTATTGCCAAATCGTTAATCGTGTTTCGAGCGCGAGCAGCCTGTTGAAAAACTAGCCCGCAACAAGGGGGATTTGCTAAGAAGTTCCGGCGCTCACGAATCTGCCAAAAAAACTACATTGCTGGAACCGCGAAGACGTGTTCCGGCCTACTCGACGGGTTGCTAGGCGGCGGTACTCAATGACCAGTCACCCATGGTTGGCCCGTTGCGAGGACGAGATCTAGGTTAGTATACATATGTACACTCCAGCGCAGCGCCAGCTGTGATCGCATGCCCGCACGCCTCAGCGACCGTCCGACGAAGCACAAAAATAGCCCGGCATGTTTGCCGGGCTGTCGAAGTTCGCTGAACGTGCCAACCAATCGTTGGCTAGCTGCGGCGGCGGGCGCCGGCCAGCAAGCCAAGGCCCACCAAGGCGGAAACGGCCAGCATGCTCGGCTCGGGAATCGCAGCAATACCACTCACAGTGAAGTTGTCAACTCGGCTCGTACCGCCGGTCGCAACGGTTCCACCATTCACCGAGCCGGTCGACGAGTTCACCAGGCGAAATGTGACGCTGGATGCGTTATCGAAACCCGAAAAGCCAGTGAAGTTGGCGTTCCTCGTACTGAGCGAGTTGTAGGTGACCGACGACCAATTGTCGTTGGTGACGACGTAGGAACCCAAGGTACTAAACGGGCCGCCTGTGCTGTACTGAAGTTCAAAGTCACGCGGACCAGTATTGCTGCCGGTATGGTCCCAGGAAATCGTGATATCCTGATAGCCCAAGGTGCTTACCGTGAACTGGTAGTAATCGCCGACCGACCAGAAATTCGAACTGAATGATTCGGCGGAGCCGTTACCGACCGGATTCGAGTAAACCGTCGAAGCATTGAGATGGCTGCCCAGCGCGGAGCCCGCGCCGACTTCCGGTGCGAACGGGCCGGCGGCGGCGGGAACGCTGGATTCAAAAGTCCACGACGCAATGGTGTCGGCGTTCGCGGACTGGATCGCAAGGCCGCTGACGGCTGCGATCAAAAGCAAAAACGTGCGGCGAATCATCTATTTCTCCTTTGACTCGAAAACAAATCCAGGCGACGGCGCCTCGAAACTTCACCAACTCGAACTCGATCTGCGGTCGTTGGCAGATGAGTCGGAGACTTGCTGGCGACGGGCAGAGTCTCATGCCCCATCGCCTAGGCAAGATTTTAGCGGATGCGGCTCCCATTCCAATGAACCGGCGGTGAATAAACCGTGAATTTCGCTTAACAATTTAGCTTCGAGGCCGGACCTCAAGCCATGCCAACTCGCACGGCTTACAAAGCCGTGGTACGAACGAATGTACCCTGGCCTTGTAGGCCGGGGCCACTGCACGACACCGTGCACGCAACACTCGAGATTGTGCTGGTCGATGGGTTAAGCGCACGGCTTACAAAGCCGTGGTACGTACAAAGCCGTGGTACGTACAAAGCCGTGGTACGTACAAAGCCGTGGTACGCACAAAGCCGTGGTACGCACAAAGCCGTGGTACGCAACAAGCCGTAGTACCCAAGGAGGACCGATCTTAGCGCTCTTTCAGCTTGACGGCTTTGCCGACGCGGTCGCGGAGATAATAAAGCTTGGCCCGGGCTACCGTGCCGGAGCGTTTGACATCGACCTTAGCAATTTTCGGCGAGTGCAGCGGGAACTTTCGCTCGACACCCTGCCCCGATACGATTCGCCGGACGGTGAACATCTCACGCGTCCCGCCACCGCTGCGGGCGATGACGGTGCCGCTGAAGATCTGGGTGCGAGTTTTCTCCCCCTCCATGATCAGACAGTGCACATCGACGGTGTCGCCGATTTCGAATTGCGGTGCATCCGTTTTCAAGCTCGATTGTTCGACTTGTTGGAGTAGTTTGTGCGTCATCGATTGGATCCTTCGACAGGTGGCTGAGAATCTTGGAAATCAGTTGTATTTATCGAGTCGGCGGCGTTGCTGTCAGGCGGCCGGGAACACGAGTTGGATTCGGATTCGCTGTGCGGTTCGGGCGGCGCGACCAACAAGTCGCGGCGCCGATCTTGAGTTTTGTGCAGGCTCTGTTCGCGTCGCCATGTTTCGATTTGTTGGTGATTGCCGCCGATCAGGACCTCGGGAACGGCGTGCCCGCGAAATTCACGAGGCCGCGTGTACTGGGGATATTCCAGGAGGCGGTTGCCGCGAGAGAATGAATCATCCCACGAACTCCGTTCGTCTCCCAGCACGCCAGGAACCAGTCGGACCAAGGCATCGATCAGCACAAGGGCTGCGACCTCACCTCCACTCAAAACAAAATCGCCAATCGAAACTTCTTCGGGTTGCAGGATGTCGATCACGCGTTGGTCGAAACCCTCGTAGCGGCCGCACAGCAGCAGCAGACGAGGGAGTTGGGCCAGGCGTTCGATCGTCGGCTGATCCAATCGCTTCCCTTGCGGTGTGAGCAAAATCGGATAGGCCGCTGGTTGCGCCATCGCGTTGACCGCCTCCGCGGCGGCCACGACCGGTTCGACCATCAAGATCATTCCCGGCCCACCGCCAAATGGGCGGTCGTCGACCTTGTGATGGCGATCGGTCGACCAGTTTCGCAAATCGTGGACCTGGATCGTCACCAGGTCTTTTTCAAGTGCCTTGTGCAGGATGCTTTGCCCGAGGTACCCCGGAAAGATCTGGGGGAACAGCGTCAAGACATCGATGCGCATTGCTTACTGACGTGGGGAACAGTTGAGGACAACTGTTCTACAATTCAATGTAGAGCAATTGTCCCCAATTGCTCGTTCTGAACAATGGCCGGAACAGTTGGGGACAACTGTTCTACAATCTAATGTAGAGCAATTGTCCTCAATTGCTCGTTCCGATCAAAGGACCGAACCGTTGGCGACAACGGTCCGACCATGTTATTCCTGAGGCGAATCTCCAGCCGCAGCGGACTCACCCCCCGCATCCTCGCCCCCCGCATCTTCGGCAGCAGCGGCTTCCGCAGCAGCAGCGGCTGTCGCGGCAGCAGCAGCGGCCTCCTCTTCTTTGCGTTTGGCTTCGGCTTCCTCGCGGCGTTTCGTTTCGGCGATCGCCGCCAGTCGAGCCGCCTCTTGGGCTCGGCTAATGGCATTGGCCTTGCGGGCAGCCAGGCGATTGAGCGCTTGCTGTTGCGCATCGACGTGCGTCCCGTCTTTGCCGTACTTGCGAATCAGCACGCTGACCTTCGGGGAGGGCTCGGCGCCAACCCCCAGCCAATAGGCGACTCGGTCGCCGTCCAGCACCACCCGCGCATCGGGTTCGGAGACCCACGGATCGTAGGTCCCCAATTCTTCGATGACGCGGCCGTCGCGCGGAGCGCGAACGTCGGTAGCACATATGCGGAAGAACGACCGGTTCTTCCGTCCCATCCGTTTCATTCGAATCTTAACTGCCACAAATAGTCACTCCTGGAAACACGAATTATCGTTTGGGTTGTTCGTTTGCGGATCGAGGCATCCGCGGGGTTTATCCGTCGGCGGAATTGCCAGGATGCCGCGCATCGCGGCGTTTCTGGCGGAGAAATTTTTCCCTTTGTTTCTTCCGTTTCTCGCGTTCCTTAGGGGTCAAACGCGTACCGGTTCCCTTCTTGGTCCGGGGACCCTGCCGGGAGGGATCGAGCATCTGCTCTTTGAATTCCTCCATCAGTTGCATCCGTTCGTTGCCGCTCTTGCCGGCCATTCCGGTCATCATCGGCTTGAGGGTCTCGAACTGCTTGATCAGTTCGCCCACCATTTGCGGTGGGACGCCGGCGCCGGCAGCGATTCGCCGGCGGCGACTGACTTCAATGAGTTTGGGATTTTGGCGTTCGGAGGGGGTCATGGCATCGACGATCCCCACCATTTGCCGGACATTCTTGACCGAGTCCTCGTTCCCCATCAGATCCCGCAACTGCCCCATCCCGGGAAGCAGGCCGAGCATTTTCTGCATCAAGCCGGGCCGGGCGAATTTTTCCATCTGATCGCGGAAATCCTCCAGCGTGAACTGCCCCTTCTCCAGCTGTTCCTGCAAGCGAGCTTGTTCTTTGGCGTCGACCAACTGCTGGGCCTGATCGACCAGCGCCAGAATATCGCCCATCCCCAGAATCCGGCCGGCCATCCCTTCGGGGCGGAACGGTTCGAGTGCATCGAGTTGCTCGCCGGTCCCAATGAACTTGATCGGCACGCCGGTGACATGCTTGACGGAGAGCAACGCCCCGCCCCGCGCGTCCCCATCGAGCTTGGTCATGATCACGCCGTTCAATTCGAGCGCGTCGTGGAACGCCTTGGCACTTTTGACGGCGTCCTGCCCGGTCATCCCGTCGACCACCAGCATGATCTCATGCGGTTGGACCTGGCGGTCGATCTCGCGCAACTGCTCCATCAAGGCTTCGTCGATCGCCAGCCGACCCGCGGTGTCCAGAATCACGACCTGGTTCTTGTCTCGGCGGGCCTGGTCGATTGCCGTCCGGCAGACCGTGACGGGGTCTTGTTCTCCGGGAACGCTAAAAACCGGGACATTCAGCTGGCGCCCGATCACATGCAGTTGCTCGATCGCAGCGGGGCGCTGTAAGTCGGCAGCCACCAACAAGGGTTTCTCGAACCCCATTCGCTTGAGCAACGACGCCAATTTTCCGCAGGTCGTCGTTTTTCCCGATCCTTGCAACCCGCACATCATGATGACGTTGACGTCGCGGTCCAGCGGCAACTCGCTCTGCACTGGCCCCAGCAAGTTGACCAGCTCGCGGTGCACAATCCCCACCAATTGCTCGTGGGGCTTCAGCGCCAAGAGGACTTTTTCGCCGAGCGCCTCCTGGGAGACTCGGCCCATGAAGTCCTTGACGACGTCGTAGCTGACGTCCGCTTCCAACAGAGCTTGCTCGACCATCCCCAGCCCGTCGCGCATATTGGCTTCGGTCAACCTGCCTTTGCCGCGCAGGGACTTAAACGCCGAATGCAGACTCTCTTGTAACGATTCAAACATGGCCAGGGGCGCAGCGTGTGCAGCGCAAACACTGATCGGGCCGATTCCCGAGCATCAAGAACGGCGTCGATTCGTGGAAAAATCAGACCCGGTATTGTAGGCCAACCTGCCGAGGTCCGTAAGTCCCACCACCCGCATTTTTTGCGCGGATTTCATCAGCCCCCCGCCGCCGGTTGGCCCGCCGCCGGAGCTGCCGATCGGGCCGGTTCCTGGACCAGGATCACGCGGTGGGCCGAGTAGCTGCGGCCGAACATGTCGGTCGTCGTGACCTTCAAAAGATGTAAGCCGGGAGGCAGGTCGGCCGGCAGCGCCCGTTTCCAGAGGTGCGTGGACGGCTTCGGTTTGGCCAGGCCCGGTTGGATCGGCGGCTGGATCAACAACTCCCGATCGAACGCCGCCTGGTAATGGGGGTCGATCGCCGTCGGGTCCCGCTCCATCGGCAGACGTTGGGCATCGTCCCCATCGATCGTCAACCAGACTTCGGAGCGGGTCGAGCCGTTGAATACGTTCGCCCAAACCAATGCCTGATCCAGTTTGCCGGCCTCCAACACCCCTGTCGTACTGACTTCCAGTTGGTAGTCGGCTTCGCGGTCGACCGCCTTGTAGTCCAGCACGTACTGGTCGCCGTCAAACGAGAGCAACGAGTAGCCTCGCGGAGCGCCGTCCGCCATCAACGCGTGCGGCAAGCCGCGTTCGTCCTTTTGCCCCGACCACCAACTGCCGCAGACCGTGACGTTCACGATGTGGTGGTGGGGGACCGGGCCCTGCCACCCGTCGCTGCCGTCGATGAAGTGATGTTCGTTCGTGTGCGTGTGGCCTGAGATCGACAGGCAGAGGGGACGCTGTTCGATCAAGCGATAGACCTGATGCCGATCCGCCGTCAATGTGAGCGGAATATGCATGGTCAACACCACCATTTGTTGGGGAGGGATTCGAGCCAGATCGTTCCTGAGGAACTCCAGCTGTTGGGCCCCGAACCCTCCCGTGTACTTTCCGGGAGTTTCGCCGGCCGCCGGCGACCAATCGATGTTGTCCAGGACGACGAAATGGACTCGCCCGTAGTCGAACGAGTAGTACGACGGACCGTAGTGTCGTTCGTACGTCTCGTTGGCTTCGGCCCGAGTCCGCGCATCGTAGTTAATGTCGTGGTTGCCGATCACGTTGTACCAGGGAATCCCAATCAGCGCGACAGCCCGGTTGTGCAGCGGGAAGACCGAAAGGTCGTCGAACACGATGTCTCCCAGCGTCACGCCAAAGGCGGCTTCGGTCCCGATCAATTCGGCGATCGACGTGTTGGCGTTGTAAAGCTCTTCGGTGGCGTTGCGAGCTTGGGTATCTCCAAACAAGACGATGCGAAAATGCTCTGGCTCGTCTTGCGGATACAACGGGAAATTCACGGCGGCCGGGAGTGCCCCCGTCGGTGCGACGCCGGGGAATTGCAACGCCCGCGACCCTTGCGGCTTATGCAAATAATAGAACGACGGCAGTCGGTCCTCGCTGAGCGGTGTGCGCCAACCCCGCGGTTTGCTCAGGAAGACCACGCCATCCTGTGCGTCGACCGGGATTTCATATCGGCCGTCGGCGTTGGTTTCGACAATCTCCTGACCGTTGGAGACAGCAATCTTGGCCAGGCCTTCCTCCCCCGTGTCCTGTTGGCGATTGCCGTTGCGGTCGTGATAAACCGTTCCTCGAGCTGTCAGCCGTTGGGGCGCCTCCTGAACGGCGATCGCGTGAGACGCCATCGCCAGCAAAGTCATTCCCCACAGTCCAAGGACAGGACGACAACGTTTACTGTTTATCCAGCGCATCGTGCGCCCTCCGATGTTGGGTTTGCCGAGTCTCACTCGCGACTATCGCCGGTAGAGATTCGGATGGTTGCGGAATGTCTCGCGGTTCTCTTCGTTCGCAAAAAAGTAGGTGAAGCCCTGCTCCGTGACTGCCAGATTTTCCCGACCGGGGACCGTTCGGCCCGATTTGGCTTCGACCGGATCGTCGCGGACCAGATCCATATCGAGGTATCGGGCCTGATCCGGGCTTTGCAAAAACTTGTCCAGGGTTGCTTGTTCCGGAAAGAGGTACAACCGATCGTTGACATACGTCGAGAAAAACCAGGAGCCTTCCACGCGGACATCCTCCAGAACGTAACAATACGCGCAGTCTCCGCCGAACACCGGTGCATACTTGCGAGGATGCGCTTCGAATTCCTGGCGGGCTTGTGCGTCGGCACACCAATACTTGTGCCCATCGAATTCGACGCTGAACGCCGGATCGCCCGGGACTTTCTCTTTCCGCTGGCGAGTCGAGACCGGGCAGAGCCCGCAAAGGGCCGGAATCAGGCTCTTTTTCTCGGCCGATTCGTGGAACCGCAGGAGCAATTCCTTCGAAGCGAAGTAGTAGCGGTGTGAGCCGAGCAAATACTGGAACTCCGGCTTCCCCGGGACGAGTTTTCCTTGCTCGGCCGCGGTCAGTGGACACATCCCCTCCAGCGATACGGGAATTTTCTGGATGCGGGGATCGCCAGCCGTATACGCCTGCTGCTGGGTTCCCGCCACGGCGAATTCCATGCTGAGAGCAGCCATCCAAGTCCAAACGCCTAACGACACAAGACGATTCAAGAGCGGCGATAACAAATGAGCGACTCCAAAAAAGGCGGAAACGATTGGGAGAGCGCTCCCCTTCTTTCCAACGTCGCCCCGTCCATAGGGCGGTACGTTTATGAACGTGCGCTGCAGGTCTCAACGCGCGCACGCAGGGAACGACGATGGCAGCCGGTTCGGGCCACGAACATCGTGGGCACATTCTAACGGCGAACTTGAACTTCGGAAACGGAATGGGGAGGCGCGGCCAATCCGGTTACCCCCAATCCAGTTACCCCCTGCCCCGCGTCTGGAAAGCGGGCCGGACAAAAAGAAGGGGGGCCGAACAAACGGTGGCCAGGCATTCTGAGCGCGCCGCGCAGCGCTCCGGTGGGCTTTTCCGATTCCGGTGGGCCCGCCCTATTGAGAGCCCGAACCAGACGGCTTTTTCAACCGGACGAGCAGCATTTGTTCGGTTTTGTCTCCACCTTGGTGCACCAAAGCAGTGGCTTCGTCTTTGGTCAGATTATACAGACCGGTCTCGTAAACAGTCTTGTGATCGTCGCCAACCGTGAAGGCGACTCGTTGCGTTTTCTTGTCCGCAGAGCCGTGAATCACCTCCGTCTCGCCGCTGGCAGTATTTGTGAAGTTTCCGCGAATTTCGAACTGTTTACTGATAGCAAGCTGCACCGTGGCGTTCGTTTTTGAGCCATCGAGATTGGCCAAGGCAAAAACTCCCAACGGGAGCCAGTCGCTTCCGGCGGTCGAGACGTCGCCGCTTTCGCTCCCCGCCAATTGCTGTGCTTGCTGATAGTATTGGGCGCTGGTTCCCTGGTCCTGCCCGTTGACCAGGACGTTGTCCCCATCGTAGGTAATCGACGACCCATAATCGTAGGGAATAGCTTGGGGCGGGTAATACCCAAGCCAATCCCCCAATCCATACCACGATTCGGTGTTCCACGCGGAGCCGGCCGCCCATCCAGCGGCATACCAAGCTCCGGGATGGTCCGTGTACCATCCGCGACCGTAGGCCCCCCAGCCGTTGTAGCGGTTGCGCACAGCGCTGGCCGACGCGTACTTTTGAGAAGGCGTCATCTGGTTCCAACGCTCTCCGGCATTCGTCAGACCGGGAGCTCGATTGAAGTTCGCTTCGCCGACATTGCCTTCGCGGTTTCCGCTGGCGACGACCGCATTGTTCCGGTTGAAATTGAAGGTGTTGTCGGCGTGGGCCGCATTCATATGTTGGAGTCCTTCATCGGACGGAAGTCCCAGAAAATTGTTGAGTTGGTTGCGGTTAGGTTCGCCAAACTGATTGCGGCCAAATGCATCGCCGCCGCTGGCCAAAGGATTGCGAGCTCCCCATCCCTGTCCGCTGCGGTCGCCGTTCATCGGGTTGCGATCGCCTCCAAGTCCGCCCAAGTTATCCCCTCGCAAACCAGCTCCACCCGCGCCGCCACCGAACTCGCCGGGGCCCATGCCACCGCGACCAAGCGCCCCACCGCCGCCAAAACTCCCACCGGCGCCGAAGCCACCCTCACCGCCGGGGCCACCACGGTTGAATGCACCGCCGCCCCCGAATCCACCGCCCCCGAATCCACCGCCGGGAAATCCACCGC
>JBGSLW010000041.1:0-16140 GCA_041740495.1 Pirellulaceae bacterium | reverse complement strand
GAGAGGGGAGCCAGAATCGGGGCGCGCAAATTGTGTAGAGATCGAAGAGCCTGTCTCGGTGGAAGGAAGGTCTGGAAACTAAAGATTTTCGCCAAGAACTCCCACCCGCAGTCGAATGCTATCCGAGTGATATCATATCGGTATCACCGTCAGGACCGCCCGAGGGGCGGGGTTGACGCAACCAGACCTGCGGGGAAGCGCTGGGCGTTCGAGCGTTGCCGCGGTCGTTTCGTTCACGAGGATCCCAATGAAAGAACATGTGTTCAAACCAATCTCCGGCTGGGGGCCAACCCTGTTGCTGCTGGTCTTGATGGTGGTCGGTCCGATCCTGTTCATCACACTGGCGGTTCGATCGGGAGGAGAGGCATTCTGGCCTGAGGGCGTTTTTGGAATCTGTGCCGGGTTGTGCGTATTGCTGGGGCTGTTCGGACTGTTCGGTTGCATGCCGGTGCAGCCCAACCAGGCTCGGGTGTTGCTGTTGTTCGGCAACTACATTGGGTCGGTGGTCGAGTCGGGTTTCTATTGGACGAATCCACTCTACAACAAGAAAAAGATCTCTTTGCGGATCCGCAATTTCGAAACGGGAACGACCAAATCGCCGGAAGAAAAGGATGCTGCCGGCCGCGTGATCAAGAAGGAATCGCGGAATGCGAGTCGTCCGTCCAAGGTCAATGACCGGGACGGGAATCCGGTGGAGATTTCCGCCGTGGTCGTTTGGCGTGTGGTGAATACCGCCGAGGCGTTGTTCGAGGTCGACGACTACGAAGATTTCGTGGCGGTCCAAAGCGAAGCGGCGTTGCGAAACCTGGCGACCCGCCATCCGTACGACAGCGAGGACCATGAGATCTCGCTGCGGGCCAACACCGTGGAAATTTCCGAGCAACTGAAACGGGATATCCAGGATCGGCTGGAGAAGGCGGGCGTGGAGGTGATCGAAGCCCGAATCAGCCATTTGGCCTATGCCCAGGAAATCGCGGCGGCCATGTTGCAACGGCAGCAGGCCCAAGCGGTCGTCGCCGCCCGCCAGAAGATCGTGTACGGGGCCGTCGGCATGGTGGAAATGGCCTTGGCCGAGCTGTCGAAAGGGAAGATTGTCGAATTGGACGACGAGCGGCGAGCCCACATGGTATCGAACCTGCTGGTGGTGCTCTGCAGCGATCGGCATGCGCAGCCGGTCGTGAACACGGGATCGGTGTATTGAGATCCCAACCGCCATCCCCCATCCCCCATCCCCCTTCCCCCCTTTACCCTCTCCGCCGCTCCGGGGGAAAGGGCAGGGTGAAGGTGAGGGGGGCGGGGGGGGGCCCCGCCAGGTTTTTGGGTAAGGCTCCAACCAAGGACGTACCGTTGACCAAACGCGATTCCTATCTCTTGAGGGTCGATCCGGCGATCCTGCAGGCCTTGAAGATCTGGGCGGCGGACGAATTTCGCAGCTTGAACGGTCAAATCGAGTTTCTGCTGCGCGACGCGTTGGTCCGGGCGGGGCGAGAACCGCGGCGCAAGGCCTCCCGGGAAGGGCGTTCGGGGGCGGACCCCCAAGCCCCGCGCTCGGAAGGGAAATCGTGAACTGGACTACGAACTGGACGGGGAATTGGACGGCGAACCAGTAGTGGTTAGGATCGCTGCAACGCCGCGGAAAATCGGCAAACCGTTGCCAATCGCGGCCGGCCGAGTATATTCAAGCTTTCCAACACCTGTTTTCCTGGACTATTTGGGGAGATTTTTCGCATGCGGATTCTCTGTGTTTTCGTCCTGTTGACGATGTGCGCGGTCGGCGCAGGATTCAAGTATTCGGGCGGCGCCAACAACGAAGGCGGCAAGAACGAGGACAAGGTCTCGATCGAGGAAGTCATGAAGACCGCCATGAAAGGCGGCTTGAACAAAAAGGTCATCTCGGGGGAAGCGACCACCGAGGAGAAGATGCAGTTTCTGGGATTGATGATCGATCTGGTCGAGAACGATCCCCCCCAAGGCGATTCCGCCGAATGGAAAGCGATGGCCGGAAACGTTTTGATCAACGCCGCCAAAGTCGCGGTCGGTCGCGAAGGCGCCGGCGACGCGCTGAAGGAAGCGACCAACTGCAAGTCCTGCCACGACAAATTCAAGCCAGCGAACTGACACCTATCTCAGCAAAAGCCATCCGATGCCCGCCCTTTCGCTGCGGGCATGGGTATCTTCCTAGGTATCTTCCTATCGAAGTCGGTCCCCCTTCTCCCCCAGCTTTGTGGGGGCGAAGGGTTGGGGATGGGGGGGCTCGCTTCGTGATCGCCGCCTCAACCCGGTCGATCGATCCCCCGTCGAATCGTCGGCTCAACGGCTACCTTGAATCAACGGCTACCTTGAATCAACGGGCCCACTCGGCGAATCGCCCCAAGCCCTCGTCGATCGCTGCCAGTTCGATTCCCGAATAGGCGAAGCGGACGTACTTCTCTCGCTCGCCGGGGAGCGCTCGGCCAAAATGCAGCCGCGTGCAGAATGAGACGCCGGTTTGCTGCAGGACCTCGCGGCGGAAGGGCTCGTATTCGGCAAATCCTTTGCGCCGCATCAACTCGCTGACATTCGGGAAGACATAGAAAGTGACATCCGGCCGGTAGCAGCGGACGCCCTCGATCTGATTGAGCAAGTCGACGGTCCGATCGCGACGCGGCCGCAGGGTGTCCAGGATAGCGCGAACTCCGGAGTCGTCCCCCGTCAAGCCTTCCAGGGCGCCGTACTGGATAAAGTGGTTCGAGCACGATTCGTCGTTGACATTGAGTTTCGCGACGCAATCGACGATTTCTTTGGGTCCGATCGTCGCCCCCAATCGCCAGCCGGTCATCGCGAATTTTTTGGAGAAGGTGTAGAGGATCACGGTCCGCGCCGCCATCTCCGGGAGCGAGGCGATCGACCGGCTTTCGCCTCGATACCGCATGTCGAAATAGGCTTCGTCGCTGAGCACGATCAGATCGTGCTGCAGCGCCAAGTCCGCGATGGCTTGCATTTCTTCCACGGAGGACTCGGCGCTGGTCGGATTGTGGAGGTTGTTGTAGATCAGCAGGCGGGTGCGGGGGTTGATCTGCCGCGCCAGGGAATCGAGATCGATTTCGAAGTTGTGGGCTCCCTCGCGGAAGCTGTAAGGCCGCGCCTTTCCGCCGTGGAACTCGATTTGCGATTCGTAAATCGGGTAGCCGGGATTTGGGTAGAGGACTTCGTCGCCGGGGTTCATCAACGCCAGGACGAATTTGCCGATCGACGGTTTGCCTCCCGGCTGGATCACCACGTTTTCGGCGGTCAGCGGGATCTGGTGGGAGCGGGCCACATCCGCCGCCAGCGCCTCGCGCAGTTCCGGAATACCGTAGAACGAGCAATACCCGGTCTTCCCGGCTCGGGCGGCTCGAAACGCCGCCTCGATGATATTCGCCGGGGTGATGATATTCAGATCGCCCAGATGAAACGGGTAGATCGTGCGGCCGCGCGCCGCGAGCGCGTTGGCTTCGGCGGAGACGCTGAATGCGGTTTCGGAACCGAGCCGCGCGATGCGTTCGGCCAACGGAATTGCGGTGATCGTGCTCATGGAGGGTGGGCTGACCGAGTCGAAAGAAGGGCGCCTCCGCGCTCAGAAGGCGCGTCCAAAGGCAGTGTATCTCAAACGATCCGGCGACGATAGGCTTGCGCGAGAGTGAACTTGGGGTGCGATTTGCTCCGCGCACGATGTCACAACGCCCGCAGACGAGAGCGTGTGCCGTCACGAGCGAATCTGCGGCGAAGTGATGCGTTTAGATAACTGGCGCCACGGAGGTGACTCCGTTGACGACATTCTGCGGGTGGCCGCTCAAGTACCGCGCGATGTTGTCGGCCGTGGTTTGCATCAGGCGGCGGCGGGCTTCGACGGTGGCCCAGCCGATATGCGGGGTCAGCAGACAGTTGCGCGCTTTCAGCAGCGGGTTGTCCTCGGCAATGGGCTCGACCGAGACAACATCCAGACAGGCTCCGGCGATCGTGCCGGCGTTGAGTGCGGCCGCCAGGTCCGCCTCGTCGATCAAACCCCCGCGGGCGGCGTTGATCAGGATCGCCGAAGGCTTCATCCGCGCCAGCAACGCGCGATTCACGAACCGCAGGTTGTCGGCGGTCTGCGGGCAATGCAGCGATACGACATCGGCTTCGGCGAATAGCGCCTCGATCGACTTCCAGGTGAACCGATCGTAGGCGGGCGGCTGCTGTTGGTAGACATCGTGCGCCAAGATTTGCATGCCGAGTGCGTGTCCGACCTCGGCGGTCCGCCGACCGATTCGACCGAAACCGACGATCCCCAACGCCTTGCCCGCCAGTTCGCTCAACGGACTGAGCCAAAAACAGAAATCCCCCGACGCTTGCCACGCCCCTGCCCGAATCGCCTGGTCGTGCTGGAAGGGTCGATGAATGAACGACAGCAACGCCGCGAAAACATGCTGGGCCACGGTGTCGGTCCCATAGACCGGAACATTTGAAACCGGGATCTGCCGCTGCGCCGCGGCTTGAATATCGACCACGTTGTAGCCGGTCGCCAGAACCGCGATGAATTTCAGATTCGGAAGGGCCGCCAGCGTTTCGGCGGTCAGCGGCGTCTTGTTGGTCAAGACGATCTGGGCATCGCGCGCCCGCGGCACAATCTCATGTGGGGGGGTGCGGGGGTAGACGGTCAGCGACCCGAGTTGCTCGATCGCGCTCCAGGGATTGTCCCCTGGATTGAGCGTATGGCCGTCCAATACCACGATGCGCATCGGTCGAAACTCCTAGGATCGGGTTTGCCAGGCCAGCCAACCGAGCAGGCCCAGCCAGATCAAATAGACGACCAGCGCGCCGACCCAGGCGGCCCGCGAGCACCAAGACAGTTGGGGGGCGGCGGGAGCTGTCGGCGAGGCTCCCGGTCGGGACGAGTCCGCACGGGCGACGGGCGTTCGATCGATCATCGAGACTTAAGACTTCAAATGCAAGCGGCAATACTTGAAATCGTCATCAAACGCCGTGTCGAAGTCGTAGACGTCGTCGAAATGACAACGGCGATCCCCCTGCGATTTCTTCATCAGCCCGGCTTCGATCATGTTGTATACGATTTCGCCGAAGTCGCCGGTGGCTTGAATCCCCCAATTCTTCAGGACAACCGGGGACATCAAGCCAAATTGATTGAGCGCAAAAATGCGCAGGGCCTCGCACAACTCCTGTCCCGTCAAGTGATGCTCGATCCGCGGCGCGTTCCCCGAACCCGATTCGGTTACGGACTCGCTTCCCATCGCCAAGATGTCCGCCGCGTAGGAGAGTGCATCTCGCACAAACAAGTACGCATCCAAGGGGTATCGTCGATCGCGCCGCACAAGTTGCACAAGCGAAAGATCCTCGTCAACAGTCATAAACCGGACTCGCCCTTTGCTGGAACTCGGTTTTCCAAGACAAGTTATTCTCGCCAGGTACCCCCGGCAAAGTCAAATTTTTTTTGTCAGTTTCGCTTCACCACCGAAAGGACTTCCCCAGCGGGGATGATCACCCGCCGCATGTCGTCGGTCTCGATCAGCAACTGCTGGCTGAGGATCTCGTGGTCCACGACGCGGGCCCGCCCGTTGGCGGTCACGATCTGTGCGCCGATTGGGGGAAGCTCCGCCCGGAGCTCTTGATACGTGTCGTACTCGTACCGTAGACAGCATTTCAGTCGGCCGCATCGCCCGGAAATCTTGGTTGGATCGAGCGTCGCTTTCTGGACTTTGGCCATCTTCATCGAGACGGGAGGCATTTTGGACAGGTGGGTGGCGCAGCAGATTGGGAGCCCGCAATCCCCGTAGTCCGCCAGCAGTTTCGCTTCGTCCCGCACACCGACCTGACGCATTTCGACCCGCGTCTGCAGTTGGGCCGCCAACCCTTTGACCAGGTCGCGAAAATCGATCCGATCCTCGCTGAGAAAATAGACGACGATTCGCTCGCCGCCGAAGACTTGTTCGATATCGATCAACTTCATCGGCAGGCCGAACTGATCGATCACCGCCTGACAGGTCCGCAGTTTTTCCTCTTTCGTCGATTCGAGATGCCGTGCCTCGTTGGCGTCTTGCGGAGTCACCCCGCGGAGGATGTTCCCGTTGGGGGCCTGGTCCAAGTGCGACAGGGCATCGTCGGTGGCCTGGCACAGGACCTGGCCGATTTCCAAGCCGCGTGTCGTGCGAATCACCACTTGATCGCCGCGCGCGAATTCGTCTTTAGCTCGAGACGTCATCACGCCCAAGGCACGCATCGCCCCGAATCGCACCACGTATTTGGCCATCGGCGGTTAGGGATCTCCCGGCAACCACAATGTGCGTTCGGGCGACTGAGCCGACTCTGTTCCCGGCGCGCTGGACCCGCTGGGGGCGCCGACCGCGGCGTCGCCCGAGTCCCCTTCTTCCAGGTGACCCTCGTCGTCGTGATTCCCTCGCGGCAATCCCACGTGCGCCATCAGCCGGGCAAAGCGCTGGGCCACTTCGGGTTCTTCCAGATGCCGGGCCGTAATTTCCCCGAACAGCTCTTGCGTCTTCTCGGCAATTCCGCGGGCAAGCCGCAACTCCAACTCCAACATCAAGCCGAGGCCCGGCGATTGCCCGCGACTGACCAACAGCCGGCGCAGCCGTCGAACCCATTCCACCGCCTGCTCGTCATCCAGCGTCGATTCCGCCAATATCTTGTAGATCCCCGCCAAGTCGACTTGGGCGTGCAAATGTTCGCGGCGAACGATCTCTTCCGAAAGTTGCACAGCCAGGCTGCGATCGTCCGCGTTGATCGCGTAATGCGCGACCGACAAGAGGTCGGTATCGCCAGCCAACTCCCAATCGACCCAAGTCAACCAAATGGGCGGAATCGTTTTGGCATCGCGTTGGCGAGGATCGATTCGTTCGGGTTCGGGCAATCCCAAGTGTTCGCGCACCGCCCGAGCCGTGTCGGCGTTGAACGGATGACGCCGACCATTCGTTTCAAACTGGGAGATCAGCGCCAAGAGTGGCGCGAGGTACTGCGGCTTCTGGACAGCTTCCTGCGGGGTCAGGCCGTCCAATAGCTGCATCGGGATCTGCGGCCACACTTCGCATGCCAGGTGCGTCGCCATCGCGCATTCCCACTTCCGGCTCAGTTCTGGGGCGACGTCGTCCGGCAGTCGCCAAGACCAGGTCAGCCTGGCACTGTCTTCTCCCAAGGTTCGCAGAACGATTGTCGATTCTGTCGAACTGTCCAACAGCTCGCCGAGTCGTTCCAGCCAGGCAGTCGCGGCTGCCTGCGCCTCTGGTACGTCCCACCACGTCATTTCCCAGCGGGGAGGGCCGTGGGGCGGCACTCGGAGCAAGGCATCCGCCACGACCAGCGGTAATTGCAGGAATTCGACCCCCTTCCCTTCCGTCAGAGCAGGTCGATCCAACAGGAGCCAACGGCTCGCCGTTTCCCCCTCTTCCATCGGCTCGTCGAACTCCGTGATTTCACCCACCAGGGGATCCGCTTCCAGGCGCGCTTTGATCTCGGCCGCATCGCGAATCTCGACGATCCGTCGTTTTTGTTCGACGGCGCGAGTGCTGAGCCGGTCCGATAGCGCCATGACCCAACCGAACGCCTCGACCGCTTCTTGAGTCGAAGCTCCGGGGCACTCGGCAACCGCCCTCCACGCTGTGGAGGCCCGCTCGCGGTCCCCCAACCACATGGCCAGGATTGCAATCGATCGGTGCAAAACCGGCTCCTGCGGATGCTCCGGCAACATTTTGCGATCCAGGTATTGCAGCGCCGTCCGCCATTGGCCTCGATCGATCAAGCGGCCAACCTGTTGATACGTGCGCGACCAGAGCGGTTCGGGCGGCGCCGCCGGCAGCCAGGGATCGTACTTCCGCAGGGTGTTTCCCCGGCTGGCTCGCAACGACTCGCGAATCGCCATCAACGTCGATTGGTCGTTCGGTCGCAACGTGCGGGCAAACTTCAAATGAGCGCGGCCCGCGAAGACCTCGCCCCGTTGCAATAAGGCGATCCCCAACAAGCGGTAGGCGTTTGCAAAAGCGATCGGAATCGCGGTCCCCTTGATCGCATCCATCGCGTCCTGGCTAGCCCGCACCGCCCCCGCCACGTCCCGCTCCACCAGACAAATCAAAGTCCGGTGCAACAAGCCCATCGGATGCTTTGGATTCTTCTCCAAAAAACTCTCGTTGCTACGCCGCGCCTTCTCGATCTCGCCGACTTCCAACAGCAAGTGGGTGCGAAGCGTCAGCAGGCAGTCCTTCTCCCCCCAACTCTGCAACAAGCGATCCAACTTGTCGATCGCCGCGACCGTCTGGCCGGCGCCGGAGAGCGTCATCACCGCGTTCAAATCGCCGACAATTTGTTTGCCGCAACAGAACTTGATTTTCCGCTCGGCGTGACACGGGCACGGTTGGTAGGCGTTGATTTCCATAGGGAATCCAATGTATGCCAAACTGGATCGCGAATAAACCCCGCGCCCCGCGTTCGCGACCGCCGCCAGCCGTCCCCGAGCACTCGGATTTCCGGAGATTTTCCCGAACGCGCAGCTGTCGCCCTCGATCGCGATCGGCGATCATGGAAGCGGAAGAATCCTTCGCGAAGAGACGAGCCATGATGCGCTGCTATGCCCTTTCCCCAGTTCACCCGATCAAGTCGCTTCGATTGCGCTGCCCACGTGCGACGCGGTGGGTCGGTTGCTTGTTCGCCTGGGCTTCCCTGGCCATGGTATCGTCCGTCCGCGGGCAGGAGCCGATTCCGAACGTTCCGGCACAAGCATTCAAGTCCCAAGTCGAACGGATCGGACAAGCGTTGGAATATCTCGGTGTCCCCTTCCGCGCCGACGAACAATCCGCGCTCCAGGCAGCGTTTGCTCAAGAGGACGCGGCGGCCAGCGTGGAGGCGATCCAACGGGTGCTGGACGCCCGCGTCCTGGCGCATGTGCACATCAACCCCGAAAGCCGCGTGAAAGTCGCGGCGGGGAACGCTTCCCCCGCACTCGTTCAACAAGGCTGGCGCGTGTTTCTGGTCAAGGTCCACAACGAAGGGGGCGTCACCGCCCCACTCAAGGTCGGCAGCCCACAAGCTCAGCCGCTGCACCGCACCTCCAGCGGCGCCGCGAATCCACCGAATGCGATCACCCCTCGCGACGTGGAGAACCGCTGGCTGGATGTGCAGACCTTCGACGCCCAACCACTGGTGCCGCACCTCTCCGGGTTGGCGGTGGAATACCGAGTCCTGCAGCTCTACAGCCGTGACGCCGGTCCGCGCGAGGCCGTGCTGGCCTTCGACGTTGGACAAGGGACGCAGGACCTGGGCTTCCGCAACGAATTGGCAGTGCTGTTTGACTGCGCGCCGGCCGTTCCTGTCGTGCTGGAAGTTCGCGACGAGGACGGCTCCCCCACGCTGGCGAGCTTCGTGTTCCGCGATGGACAAGGGCACGTCTACCCGGCGCGCTCCCGCCGACTCGCGCCCGATTTCTTCTTCCACGACCAGGTCTATCGCAACGATGGGGAATCGGTGCTGCTGCCGCCGGGCGAGTACACCGTCCGCTTTACCCGCGGACCGGAATACCGGGTGCAGTCGCGCCCCCTCTCCGTCCCCGCCGCAAAGGAACACCGCGAAGCCTTTCAATTGCGGCGCTGGATCAAGCTCGCCGACCACGGCTGGTTCTCCGGTGATCACCACGTCCACGCGGCGGGCTGCGCGCATTACGAATCCCCCACCCAAGGTGTCACGCCCGCCGATATGATGCGGCACGTCGTGGGGGAGGATCTGAACGTCGGCTGCGTGTTGGCCTGGGGGCCCTGCTGGTACCACCAGAAACAATTCTTTGAAGGGGAAACGCACCGCCTCTCAACCCCGGCCTATCTGATGCGGTACGACGTGGAAGTCTCCGGATTCCCCTCCTCGCATACTGGACACTTGTGCCTGCTGAACCTGCGCGACGACGACTACGAATACCCGGAAGAGGTGGCGTTCGATTATCAATATGGGCCCGAGTCGGGTTCGTTCCGCGGCCGGCGGACCGAACAGATCGGACAGTGGCCCAGCTGGGATCTCCCGGTCCTCCAATGGGGAAAACGCCAAGGCGGAGTGGTCGGCTTCTCGCATAGCGGCTTCGGACTCGAGGTCTCCGGCGCCGAACTCCCCAACTACCAGGTTCCGCGTTTCGATGGGATCGGCGCCAACGAGTACATCGTCGACGTCTGCCACGACGCCTGCGACTTCATCTCCAGCGTCGACACACCCGCGGTGTGGGAGCTGAATATCTGGTACCACACGCTCAATTGCGGTTACACTTGCCGGATCAGCGGGGAGACCGATTTTCCGTGTATCTACGGGGACCGGGTCGGCCTGGGCCGGGTCTACGTCCAATTGCCGGTCGGCGTCCCGTTGGACTACGAAGCCTGGGTCGAGGGGATCCGGGCCGGCCGCAGCTACGTGGGGGACGGCCTCAGTCACCTGTTTGACCTGCGCATCGCGCAAGACGGCGCGGAACCGTTCGCCTTGGGCGCACCGGGAAAAGAGGGACGCGCCAGCGTGCTGGCGGTCGACGCCGGGAAACCCCTCACCATTGCACTCAACACCGCCGCGATGTTGGAGCCGGAACCGAACGAGTCGATTCGAAGGGCGCCGCTGGATCACAAACCGTATTGGCATCTGGAGCGGGCACGCCTGGGGGACTCTCGCCGCGTCCCCGTCGAGCTGATCGTGAATGGGCAAGCGGTGGCCCGCCAGGAAATCGAAGCCGACGGAACCATCCGCGAACTCGAGTTCGATTACACGCCGGAACGGTCGTGCTGGATCGCCGTGAGGATCTTTCCCAGTTGCCATACCAACCCGATTTTTGTCGAGGTGGATGGGAATCCGATCCGTGCCAGCCGTCGCAGCGCGACGTGGTGCCTGGAAAGCGTCGAACGATGTTGGCAGTCAAAGGTGGGGCAGATGCGCGATCACGAGATCCCCGCCGCCCAAGCTGCCTACGAGGTCGCGCGCGCGGCGTATCGGCGAATCTGGGAAGAGTCCTTCGACGATCAGACGCCGGCGGGAAGGGAGCAGTGAGCGGAGACCTGGCACGTCGGTCCATGAGGAATCTGGATTGCGGTAGTTGGGAATTCGAACCCTTTATCTCTGAGTACAAGGTTCAAAATCCTGAATCTTGAATTTCGAATCCTCGATCTAGGAGTCACCAAATTCCGCAGCATCCAACCAAACTCCCTCCCCTCTCTCCCCCACTATTTTTCCACCAGCATCCCCTCCTCATCCCAGTGCGGGCAGGCGCCCGTATACTCGATCCGCATTTGCCCGCGTTGGCGCTGGACAATCCAATCGAATAAATAGCGCATGGCGTGCCGCCGCGTCTCTTCGGACACGTCCTGCCAGCGCTTGGCGCCCGGCTCCACTTCCACACATCGGATCAAATGCACACCGAACAGGCTGACCACCGGCGGGCTGATCTCGCCCACCTGTAAGGCGAATGCGGCTCGCGAAAACGGTTCAGGCATCGGCGCCTCCCGCTCGATCCACCCCAATTCTCCCTCCTCGCCAGCGCTGGGCGCCTGCGAATGTTTCGCGACGGCGGCCGGCCAAGCGATCGTCCCCGCCATAATGTCTTCGCGAAGAGCCGCAGCCCGCGCACGAACCTCCCCCACCTCCGCCTCAACCGTCGGAAGCAATAAGTGTTGGACGCGCAGGCGAGTGCCATCCAAATCCCGTTGGTACCGCTCAAAATGCTTCTGTAAGTTCGCGTCGGTCAACATCGTCGCCAAGTAGCGCTCCCAGCTACGGCGAAATTGCATCTGCCGCTGCCAGGCCGACTCGTTTACCTGTTGCTCCGCCAGGTAGTCCTCCCAGGTTTTCCCGACCGCCGCGAGCTTGGTCTGCCACCGCTCCTGCTCCAGCTGCAGTTCGTCCGCACTCAGTGCCAAATTTTTGTCCTGCAAGTACGCCAGCACGACGACTTGCCCCACCAGCTGCCGCAGGGCCTCGGCGCGGGCCGCGGCGAGAGCCTCCGGCGACAACCTAAAACCCCGCGTTCGCTCTGCCGCCACCCGCTCGACTTCCGCCAACGTGATGGACTGATTGTCGACGGTCGCGGCGATCACCGGCGGATCTTGGGCTTGAGCCATCACCGGGGCAAGCAAGATGCCGAAGCGGATCCACAGTCCCGTAACCGACATCAACCCAACTCCTGTGCGACGACGTCGTGCAGTTTTGACCGTTACTCTCCCCCGAAGACGGGGGAGAGTGAAATGGACAAGGCAATCGACGAGAGTGAAATGGTTGTGCGAATCGATCATGAGGTTGCGGGTCGTTCGACCTTCTGGACTTTTGCGGCGCCGGTCAGGGCAAGATGATATTGTGGATCTCGTACGGAATCTCGATCGTCGTCACCGCCAGGGGGGCGGAGAACCGCAAGGTCCCCCCCGACGGGTCTTGGGTGAACAGACAACGCATGGCGACCATGCCCGCCGACTGTCGCAGGATCTCTTGGGAGGCCGGCGGGATTCGGACTCCCATCCCCTGATCGAGATCGACTTCGCATTCGTTCGGCCAATTGCGGTACGATTCGACCGCGTCGTCGTTGTCCACCCGCAACTCCAGATCGACAAGATATCCGCGCGACTCCTGCCGCCACTCCACCAGCCGCAGAGCGATGGCACCCCGTTCGCGGCGCAGATCTTTTTGGCCAAGTTCGAGATTGGCAAACTCAAAGGACTCGGGCGGGCCCGCCAGCAAGACCTCCAGGGTGCCACTCAATCGATTCAGTCGTCCCGCGCTCCGCGGCGGCAGATGCAAGAGCAACGGCAATTCGGCGCGAAACGGCCCCGAATTGACAGCCGCCTCCACTGTTTGCTCACGGTGTTTGGGAAGAACGCGGTCGGCGCCGATCCCGGAGCGGTCCGACTGTTCCACTTCGACTTCGATGCGCGCCAGCGGTTGTCGCAGCGCCAACAATCGCAACCGCGGTTCCCATTGCACGCTCAACGTCACCACCAATTGATCCAGCGGAGGATGCTGGAGATAGCGCGTCGCCACACACTGTTCCACGGCGATGCGAAACGGTCCTCGATACGCCACGGTCGGCGCCTGGTCCGCGGTCAGCCGATGATCGGCCGGCACCACGCGGAGAACTCCCGGTTCGGTCCCGTACGGATCAAGCCGGAGGTTGCCGGCCGCCAGCACGGTATCGAATGCCCGCCAGAATTCGACCTGCTCCAACTGAAACGCCAGCGGCGCATCGCCCCCTTCCCCCCCCTCAACGCGTAGGTGGGACTGGTCCCCCAATGCATCGAGTGCGGCGCGCAGCGACATCGTTCCATGCAAGGTGACGCGCGTCGGCTCTTGCGCTTGTCGAATCCGCTCGGTGAGCAAGCGGGTGCGAACGCGCTGCAGCGCCTCGCGCGCGGAGTCGCTCAGTTGGCCGAAGTCGGTGTTGATCAGCAGCGGCAAGGCCTCAAGTCCCGCGCCTTGCAACGCCTTTTCTGCTTCGGCTCGAACCGCGTCGTCCTCCGACTGAAGTTGTTGAACCCAGGCGAACACGCGCCGCCGCAAGTCCGTTTCTTGCGACGCTTGGGCCACCGCCCGCCCCGGAGAAAATCCACTCGCCAGCGGCCCGCCCCAACCGCCAACCAGCAGCAGAGCGCACCCCACGCGACAGCGCCAGCGTGGGCGAACTCGCTTGCCGGGGCATATCGTTCGAGCGGTCGGGTTCATCGCAGGCATTAGGCAAGGTAAGGGTTTGGTCGGGGGTGGGCCAATTCGAATGCGTTCTAAACCAGATCGCGGCGAACGGCCCAAACCGCCGCCTGTGTCCGATCGTTGACATCCAGTTTGCGCAACACGTGTTGCACGTGCTCTTTCACCGTCTCCACGCTAATCTCCAGGGACCGAGCGATCTCCCGGTTGCTCAAGCCCATCGCCACATGCCGGAGGACTTGTAGTTCCCGGTTGGTGAGCGGTGTATTCTCCACCAGTTCGGGCTTGCGGCGGCGGAGATTGCGGCGGACTTCCTGCAGGAGGCTATCCTCCGGAAGCGGTTGGCCGCCGGCGACTAGCTGGATCGTGCGGAGAATCGTTTCGGGGGTGGACGACTTGTGGAGATACTCCTTCGCACCCAGCGCCGCCGCCCGCGCGATTTGCAGCAGATCGTCGAACTCGCTGAAGATGATCACCGGCAGCCGGGGTTCTAATTTCAGCAACGCTTCCAGCAGCAGAAAACCATCGTCGCCTTGCAATTTCGGTTCCAGCAAGACGAGGTCGGGTCGGCGGCGGCGGAATTCTTGTTCGGCGGTCGAGCGGTTGCTGGCGGTGAAACACTCGGCGACAGCCGTGTCGGCGAAAAAGCTCCGCAAGCCCTCTTGGACGACCGGCCGGTCATCGACAATCAAGACCTTGATGGACATGTCGTTCTCAGCGACCGGATCTCGCCCTGTCTCCGGTCGTTTGCAGCGATCGTATCGGCCCGCGCGATTATGGCGCGCCCTCTGATTGGAGCCGGTTTTTTGACCAAGTGCAACCTGTAACCTACATAGTTACTAGAGCCACGTTTATTTTTTGCATCCTTGGCACTGCGGACCACAGCGCGAGACTCGGGCCTGGGCGCCCGACCAAAGCCCGAAAATCCACTAGAAACGGCTGACTTGCCGACGCGCAATCCGCGGCCACAACCCACCACTTCCATGAAGAACCGCGCAATCGTTCCCAAACTGCTGCTCGTCGACGACGACCGCCACCTGGTCGAGTCGATGGGGCAATGGCTGGGAACGCAAGGGTTCCACGTCACCACGGCGTCCGGAACCCAAGAGGCACTCGCACGGCTCAGCCAACAACCGTTCGAATTGGCGCTGATCGACGTCCGCCTGACCGACGGAGATGGCTTCGAACTGTTGCGGAAGTGCGTCGCGAACTACCCCGCCACCACCCCCCTTCTGATGACCGGATACGCCACGGTCGAAATGAGCATCGAGGCACTTCGCACCGGCGCGTTCGACTTGCTGACCAAGCCGATTATCGATGAAGAGCTGCTGCTGGCGCTCCGCCGCGCGATCTCGCAACGCGAAGTCGTGCGGGAGAACAAACAGCTGAAGGAAGAACTCGATCGCCGCTTCGGGCTCGATCACATCGTGGGCGACTGCCCGCAGATGAAACGGATCTTCGAGATCGTCGACAGCGTCGCGGAAACCCGAGCCACGATCCTGATCACCGGCGAAAGCGGCACCGGCAAGTCGCTGATCGCTCGCGCCATCCATAAACGCTCGAATCGCAACAACCAGCCGTTCGTCGAAATCGCCTGCGGCGCACTCCCCGAAAATCTTCTGGAAAGCGAACTGTTCGGGCACGTCGCCGGATCGTTCACCGGGGCCACCTCCGCCAAGGACGGAAAATTCAAGGTCGCCGACGGCGGCACGATCTTCCTGGACGAAATCGCCACCGCCACGCCGGCCCTCCAAGTCAAACTGCTCCGCGTCCTGCAAGAACTTCAATTCGAACCGGTCGGCGGCAACAAAACCATCTCCGTCGATACCCGCGTGATCCTGGCGACCAACGAAGACCTGGCCGTCTGCGTGGCCGCCGGACGATTCCGCCAAGACCTGTTCTACCGCATCAACGTGATCAGTCTGGAAATCCCGCCGCTTCGCCACCGCCCCGGGGACGTCCCCGCCTTGGCCGAACGGTTCCTCCGCAACGTGACGCGCGATACCGGCAGGCGGATCGACGGATTCGAAAGCTCCGCCCTGGAAGCCCTCCAGCACCACGCCTGGCCGGGCAACGTCCGCGAACTGCAGAATGTGATCGAACGCGCCGTCTTGCTGGGAAAAGGGACTCGGATCTCGCTGGCCGACCTCCCCCCGTCGTTTGCCCACCAGGACCCGATCTCCCACACCTTCTACCAAGGGCAACAAACCCTCAAAGAAGCGCTCGCCGGGCCCGAACGCCATATCATCCTGCAAGTGCTTCAGAGCAACGACTGGAACCGGAACGCCACCGCCGATCAACTGGGAATCAATCGCACGACGCTCTATAAAAAAATGAAGCGACTCGGCCTGGAAGCCTGCGACCCCGCGCTGGCCAAATCGACCTAAAAGCGCACATTCAACCTCTCCACCCACTTGTTTAACGCCCAGCCGCAGGCGCCGGCTCGCTCCTGCGCCCAGTCGCCGGCGCCTGCCG
>JBGSLW010000040.1:0-8795 GCA_041740495.1 Pirellulaceae bacterium | reverse complement strand
GGCAACGGCGGCGGCGGCGACTGCGGATGCGGCGTTGCAGCTGCCGGCGATGCTTGCGGTTGCGGCCCGACCTACCAAACGGTGGAGCGTCGCGTGTGGGTCCCGAATATGGTGCAAGAGCAAGTCCCTTACACCGTGACCCGCTACCGCCAAGTTCCTCAGGAATACACCTACACTTGCACGGTGATGCAACCTGAGCAACGCAACCAAACGGTGAACGTCACTCGTTATCAAAACGAAACTCGGACGCGCCAAGTTTGCGTGCAACGCTGCCGTCAAGAGACCCGTACGCGGACGGTTGCGGTTCAACGCTGCCGCCCCGAAACGCGGACTCGAACGGTGTGCGTGGCCCGCTGCCGTCAAGAAACTCGCACCTGCCAGGTCCCGGTCACCCGGACTCGGATGGAAACTCGCGAGCGAACCGTCAACGTAACCCGTTGCCGTCAGGAAACTCGGACCTGCACCGTTCCGGTGACCACCTACCAAACGGAGAACCGGACCCGTACCGTCTGCGTCCAACGCACGCGTCAGGAAGAGCGCACGCGAGAAGTCGCGTTCACGGTGATGGTGCCCCAGCAGCAAGAGCAATCCTTCACGGTGACCACGTACCGTAGCGAGCCCCAAGTGCAAACTCGGAGCTTCACGGTTCAAGTTCCGGAGACCTACACGGAAGAAGTTCCCGTGACGGTTTGCCATCGCGTGGCTCGGACGATCCAAGTTCCGGTTGCGTGCCCGACGAACTATGGCTGCGGAAGCTGCGACACCGGTTGCGGTGACTGCGGCGGCGGTTGTGGTAACTGCGGCGGCGCCGGTTGTGGTGACTGCGGCGGTTGCGGTGACTGCGGCTCGGGCGGATGCGGTTGCGGACATGGTTGCCGCGCTCGTCGCTGTGGCGGGGGCTGCTTCCGTCGTTGCCGTTAAGCAGCTCGCGGGCTGCGATTTTCGGATAGCCTTTGAGAAGGGCGCCTGGCATCTGCTGGGCGCCCTTTTTTTCATGGCAATCGGGTCACAAACAACTCGCCTTGGGGCAAATGCTGCTGCGCCAATTCGACCAGATGCTGATGGTGGGTGAAAAAGATCACTTGGGTCCGCCGCGCCAGCTGACTCAGAATGCGGAGCCCGGCAACCGCGCGGGCATCGTCAAAATTCAGCAAGATATCGTCTGCGATGAAGGGGACCGACTCGTGGTGTTGCAGCCAATCTTCGAGACTCGCCAGGCGGATCGCCAGGTACACTTGATCGCACGTGCCGTCGCTCATTCCGGCCAAACCCAGGGACTCGCCGGTTTGACTGCGGATCCCAGTCAAGATGGGTTGGCCTTGCTGGTTGATATCGGCCTGCAGACGGGTAAACCGGCCCAACGTCAATTCCTGAAACAGCTGGCTAGCTCTGCCCAGGAGCGGGCCCTGATGACGCTCGCGATATTGGTCGATCCCGGCCTGCAATACCCCTTGGGCGACGCGTAACACGGCCAACTGTTCCAGTTGCACCGCCAGTCGAGCGGCGATGCTTTCACACTGGGCCTGGCATTCCGCGGCCGTGGAACCGCCGTCGATTTGTTTGAGCAGAGCGTCGTCACGCTCGACCTGCCGTATCGACTCGTCGCGATCCTCCTCCAATTTGGCGATCGCCTGTTGGAGTTGCTCGATACGAGGTTGCAAGGAATCGATTTGGGACATCTCGCTCTCGACTTCGCGGACGAAGTCCTCGAACTCCTGGCCTCCGCGATGCTCGGCGATTTGTTCTGTGTACTCTCGAATCGTTGACTCCAGCTGTTGGCGTTGCTGCGAGCGCCCCGCGGCCTCGCCCAACTGATCCGGTTGGTGGCAGCCTGCTTGCCGGCACATCTCCCCGAGTGCGGCCTGAAGTTCTGCCAAGCGACTTTGCGCCCTCCGCAACTTCTCCCGCAAATCGGCCCGCCGTCGCTGCAAATTCCTGTGGCTTTCAGCGGCAGAACGCGCGTCCTGGCAGCGTTTAGCCAGTTCGGAAACTACCTGTTCGACGGGCGAATCGCGCAAGTCCGGCGCCAACCGCTCCACGTGCTCCTGGACGCTCACCACAAATTCGCGCGCGTCGCGATCAATCCCTTCCAACCGCGTGCTGTATTGTCGGAATTCCTGGTACTTGGCGAACAAGTCCTGCAAATCCGCCAACCAGCGATTGGCTTGCGATGGCGTGGCATTCGCACCCAAGCCGAGAGTCGCCATTTCCACAGCCCAGGCACGCCGCCATTCCGCCAAAGCGTTCGTGCACTCGGTCGCCCGAGCCTCCGCTTCCACTCGTTCATTCCGATTCAATTCGAGAAGTTCTGCGGACTGCTGATACGTACGTCCGGCTTCTTGGGCTCGTTCGCAAACTTCCTGGGCGACCTGCCATAAGCCGCGGAGTCCCAGCCGATCGCTGGGAAGGGTTGAATCGACGGAACGGAGCGTCGCCGCCAATTTTGTGTGCAACTTTTCGATCCGTGTCGTCTGTTGCTCCAGCTTGCCGCGCAGTTTGTGGAGCGCGGCGGCCTGCTGCCTCAATTCCTCCAGTTGCCGCAGCCACTCCCGCATTTCACTGGGCGAAAGCGGCGTGATTTCGCTCGACTGCCACACTGCACGCCATCGCTGTTCGACGTGCTGGATAGCATTTCGTGCCTGTTCGACTTCAGCGACCAGCGCTTCGAGCCGCAGTTGGCTGGACTGTCGGTCGGCGGCTAGACGAGTTTTCACGGCGACCAGGTCCGCGTCCTGGCGCAATACGTCGGCCAGGCGATCGGCTTCCTCCACACTGCGGCGATACGCATCGGCCAGCGTATTGGCGGGCGAGAATTTCTCGAGAAACTCCGCCAACTCTGGGGAGGATTCCTCGCGACGTTGCCAAGCGCGCCAGACCAACTGCCATCCGCGGTCTCGCCAGCCGCGCGCCGCCGACAGCTCGTCGATCGTCGGGACCTTCTGGCTTCGCTCCAATTGTTCGAGTTCCTCGGTACATTCGGCCAGCTTGGCCGTCTCGTCCCGCAATCGCTCTTCCAGTTGGTCCCGCTGGCGCTGGGCTGACAGTGTCTCGTCCGCGAACCGATCGATCGACTGCAATGAGGGAACAGGGGTCTGCTCCAGGCGAGCCAAGTCCCCGGACCAGAGGGGGAGTCGCCCGAGCCGCAACGCGACGTCGCGCTCGGCGTCGGCGAGTTCTTCCGCGAGCGACCGTTGTGCGGCTTCCAAGTCTCCGGCCTGTTGCAGTTCCTGCACGATCGCCCGCAACTCCGTGGTTGGCGCTGGAGGGGGCAAACTCGCCAGCTTTTCTTGGGCCGTAGCGATTTTCCGCGCCGCACGCTCGCAGTCGCGTCGGGCGGCCTGGCCCCGCGCCTCCAAGCCATCCAGTTGGTTCCCGAGATCTTGAATCCGAACCATTCGGTCGGTCGGGACTCGGAGTTGTTCCAGCAAATTCAGGTCGGCAGGTCGTCCCAGCTTCCCCAACAGATCTCGGACTTCGTTTTCGCACAATTGCCGCGCCGTGACCAAACCCGGACGATCCCGCATTGCCTTGAGATATCCTCCCAACGCTGTGCGCAGCGAATCGACAGCCTCCGATTCGACCAGCCATTCATCGCCGCCCTGTATCGTCGACGCCTCTGCATCGAGTTGAGCGAGTTCGTGATTCGCATCGTTCGCCTGGAGCTCGACTCTTTTCAGTTCGAGCATGCACTCCAGACTCGATTCGGCAAATCCTTGGGGCAAAAGCGGTGCGTCCCGGACAGCGGCCCACGCGCGTTGTGCCGTATGCCAGCGGGTAACCAGCGGAAGGGCGGCGGCAATTCGCCGCAAACGATTGAGCCGCCGATGCTCCTCTCCCAGCAACACTTCCAATTCGGACTGCCGAGCGCGCGACGCCTGCCCAGCCGCTTCGAGCCGCCGCCACGTTTCGGCCGAGGCCATCGCCTCTTTGACTCGGCGCTGGTTTTCCAAGTATCCGTTCAGCTCGTGATAGATGGCCCCGCTCCGGCCGGTCGATTTCCAAAGTTGATCGGACTCGATTCGCAAGTCGGCCTGCACTTTCTGCAAGTTCGCGATCCCGGCTCCCCCTGCAAACAGCGCTTCACCCAACCGCCCCTCACCTTGAGCAATGTCCTTGCCCCCCCGCCGCAACCGGTCGTGGTTGAGCCCAAACATCGTCTGAAACAAGTCGCGGTCGACCACTCCCCAGAAACTCTGCCAGTCGCGTTCATCGAACGGTGTGAGATCGTCGCCCAACCGCAGGGAGTTCAGATTGGCTTTCCGTCGAACCAGGGAGACCTCGCGGCCATCCTGGAACCGCAAGTCGGCTGCGATCCTCAATTGTTTGTAGGAATGCAAATAGGCGTCGGGGGTCTGGACCGGAATCCCGAACAAGAAGTCGGTGACTCCCCGCAAGGCCGAGCTTTTCCCGGCCTCGTTCGGACCGTAAATCACATGCAGTCCGGACTCTCCCCCGGACAAATCGAGTGCCGCCTGACGGAACGGTCCGTAGGCCGCCAGATTCAGCCGCAGAAATCTCACTCGCTCCCCTCCCCGGGCAACAGCCGACTCATCAGCAGGGATTCGGCACGTCGGACGACCTCTCCCCTCCATTGCGGATCGTCGCCGGGGACCAGTTCTTTGAGCTCGGGGGGAAGCTTCCGGATGACATCGCTGAAGTCGACGCCGCAACCCGCAAGCCCCTCGGGCGCCGTGAGCACGTTCGCAAAGAGCGACTCCAACTCGCTGAGTGCCCCGTCGGGCATGGGGCGCGTCGCCGAACGATGACTGGCATCCGTCGTCCTGAGCTTGACCTTCTCAATCCACACCGCGCCTTGGGCGACATGCAGGGACGTCGCGCGAATCTCGTTGGTCAACCGAACCAGATCGGAGTGCAATGCTCGATGCGCCGGCGTCGATCCGATCAACTCGATCCGTAGAGCCAACGTCCGGCCAGCCGCCTGTGTTTGAAGTCGTGCGATCTCGGCGGCGACCGCATCCAGCACCTCGTCGGAGTCGCCGGCGGCTGCCACGTCGATCGTCGCCGCCTCCCAACGCACAACGTCCAGCGGCCGAAATGTCACGTCCACGCGGCGATCGTCCGCGACCGAGACCATCAGACACCCCTTGGCGCCCACCTCGCGCGCGTGCCGGCCTTGGATGTTGCCGGGAAAACCGATAAACGGGTCGAGCGATAGCGTCTCGCGCTGATGGACATGCCCCAGCGCCCAATAGTCGTATCCCTTCCGCTTCAGCCCGTCGACCGTGCACGGGGCATAGCGCTCATGTCCCTGGCGACCGGTCGCGGAGGTATGTAACAAACCCACGTTCCAGCAATCGGGTCGAGCCCGCGGATAGTCGATCGACATGTCCGCGAAGACCGCCGCCGTGGCATAGCTCTGTCCGTGGACCGCCACGGGCAACCCGTCGACGAGTTTGGTTTCGGGCGCGTCGGCGGAAAACAGATGCACGTGGTCGGGCATTCGCAGCGACCGCGTCATGCGGTTTGCAGCGTCGTGGTTCCCCGCGATCAGATACACCGGAATGGCGGCTTCCCGCAGACGGGCCATCTGCTGCACAAAATAAAGACCGGTGTTGTAATCAGGCCAATCGCCGTCGTACAAATCGCCGGCGATCAAGACGAACGCCACGGACTCCGCCAGGGCGGTGTCGACCAGATTGGCCAAAGCCCGCCGCGGCGCGGTGCGCAGTTCCTCCACGGGCGCACCCTCGTACTGTTCCAAACCCCGCAGAGGGCTGTCGAGATGCAAGTCCGCCGCGTGCAGGAACTTAAACATTTAACGGGATATCCATGCCAATCCAATCGCTTCCAGGCGGCGTTGCATGTCGCTCAAGTCCCATACCAGGATCGTTTCTTCTTCAGCCACCGCCAAGTACCTACCATCCGGGCTCCAACACAAGCCTCCGACCGCGCATTTCGGATCGGCGCTCAGTTTTGTAATCAAGGCGCCGGTCTGCGGGTCGACCAATTGTGGTACATATCGGGAGTACGGCAAGGCCGCCAGATTGCCGGTCGGCGAAATGGCGACATCGCCCGCCCATCCGTCGCGCACCAAACGTTTGCTTCGGCGGCGCATCGACCAGTCGTCAGTCGACCAGTTGGCAGTCGACCAAACCTCGACCGTATCCGGCGACACGATCCAGCCTGTGGAATCCGCCGGATCGACATTGACCGCGGCGGTCGAAAGGGTCGGAGCCAGGTCGCGCTCACATCGTTGGGTCTGCAAATCCCAGACCTTGATCCCAAGCCCTTGCCACGTCGCGGAGATCAAATGCCGCCCATCCCCCGTCAGGACGGCGTGGGATACCTGCTTGTGGGGTCCGATTTCTTTGGTCTCACCCGTCTGCAAGTCGACCACGGTCAGGTAGTCGGGGCGTCCCACGGCAACTGCCACTTGCGACTTGGCGTCGACCGACAATCGCCCCAAAGGCCCCGCCGCGAGTTGTTGTTTGTCGTGGACCTGCAAGGAAAACTCGCGGAGCGGAGACTCCTTCGCAAATTCGAGTCGCCAGCGGCATAGCCCTTCTCGGCCGCTCGTGAGTAACTCGTTGCGCTCCGGATGCCACCAAACCGCTTCGGTCGGTCCGCTGGGAATCGACCCCAGACATCGGCGTGTCGTGTGATCCCAAACCTCGACGCCCTCATCGGTCGGATAGGCGATTACTTGCGAGTTTCCCGGGTAAAACTGCGGTTTGTGGCGGGAAGACGCCGCGGTCAACGTGGTGACGCGCGACAACGGCCCATCCTCGTGTAATTGCCAAATCCCGAATCCATCGTCGTGCCCCGCAAAGGCAATCAGTCGGCCGGTCCGATCGAATCCAGACATCGTCAAGTCCCAGCCCTCCACGCTGAGCATTTGTTCCTGGGTCGTCAGATCAAAGACGCGCGTCGTGCCGTCCCACGACCCGCTCAATAAGGCGCGCCCCTCTGGATGCAAATGCAACCGCACAATCTTCGCCTGGTGTTTTCCCAACGCCCGAGGTGTGGCCATACATCGGCGCGCGGGCCAGACCAAAATCTCGTTTTCCACGCCGGCGGCCAATTGTTCGCGTTGTTCGTTCCAGGCGAGCGCCGTGACCGGACCGTTCAGCGGCACGATCGTCAAGCATTCGGGTTGGTCGTGCCATCGCCAGAACCCGATCTCGTTCCGCCCATTGTCCGGCACAATCAATTCTTGATCGTCGTGGGCGAAAATCATGTGCGGCGGACATTCGTCCATCGGGAACTCGGCGACGCGTTCCGCCGACGGCAAGTTCCAGACCTCGACCCGACGATCGTCTCGCCACAGGGCGAAATGTTGACTGTCGGACGAAAAACAAAATCGCGTCTGCCAGGTTGGCTGCTCAAATCGAAACAACTCGCGACAGGCATCGACTTGCCAAACGATGACCGCCGGATTGGCCCCCGTGACGGGGTGATGGTAATGTACCGCGAGGTACTTTCCGTCGGGGCTGAACATGGGCAGCCAAGCGGCTTCGCCTGGCGTGGGAAGCGTCACGAGCGGCGCCTGCGCCTCGTACGGTCGAATCGCGATCGTTCCTTGCTGGTCCGCTTGCGCGTAACGGCGATTCTCAAAATCGATGGCCACGCGCGATGTCCAGCCATCCGCAACCAACCACGATTCAGTGAATTCCAGATCCCAGCGAACCATCGCGGCGATGGCGTCCTCGCGCAGCCAAGCTCGGTGCGCCGCCAGTTCGTGGGGCTCGAATTCCAATTCCGGCGTCAATTCGTTGGCCAACTGAATCGATCGCAACGCGTTGACGCGTTGCCCCAAGCCGCGGCTGGCGGTTCGAGCCTGAGCTTCCCCGGCGTACGTTTGAAACAAGCGGCGATTCGACATCAGCTGCGCAAGACGTGCTTGTTCCAGCGCGTGATCTGCCTTGATCTTCTCCGCGATCACCCGCACGTTTTCCCCCTCCAGGGCCACCGCGTAATTCTCCCTCATCCGAGCCCAACCCAGCGCCCCGCCGGTCACCAGACACGCCAACAGGATCAAGCTGCCGACCAGCGCGGCGCGGGCGGGATGCCGGCGGGCCCAACGATACGCTTGCTCAGAAATCGTCACGCGCCGTGCCCGCACCGGACGGTCGCTGAGAAACCGCCGCAAGTCCCCGGCCAGCTCGTGAGCCGTACCGTACCGCGTCCGCGGATCGCGGGCGATCGCCTTGACGATGATCGTTTCCAGATCGCGCGGAATATCCCGCCGCACCGAACGAGGCGACGGAGGCGACCGGGTGCCAATTTGCTGCATCAGTCGCGCCGGTTCAATCTGCGCATACGGCGATTGCAATGTGCTCAATTCGTACAACGTCAATCCCAGACTGTAGATATCGCTTCGCGCGTCGGCCGCGCCCTCCAACCGTTCCGGCGCCAAATACCGCAACGTCCCCACGATATCGCCGACCTGCGTGAGGGTATCGGTGCCGTCATCGGCCAACCCAAAATCGGTCAGCCAGACGACGCCCTTGGAATCCAGCAGCAGATTCGCTGGCTTGATATCGCGATGGAGAACGTTGCGTGAATGAGCGTACTCCAACGCATCGGCAACTTGGGCCCCGACGTGTGCCACGCGATGGTAATAGCTGTCGTTCGCCCGGCCGACCCGGCTCCAACTGGAGGATCCCGCCGAGGCCGCCGCGGACGGGACCTGGGTGGTGGCAACCTCGTCCACCCGTTCGTCGTGGCCGGCAGGCGCGTGCGGCTCCGGTGCGACGACCTGCACGGGCCCAGCGCCTCCGGCGGTCTTTTCCATCTGGCGCCACAACGACTAGGCCACCGTCGAGGTCCCATCG
>JBGSLW010000039.1:0-16972 GCA_041740495.1 Pirellulaceae bacterium | reverse complement strand
TCCGGCCCTCGACAGTTTTGGCCGCGACCTGACCGAACTGGCTCGGCAAGGCAAGTTGGATCCGGTGATCGGTCGGCAAAACGAGATTGAACGGGCGATCCAAGTCCTCTGCCGCCGCAACAAGAACAACCCGGTCCTGTTGGGTGAAGCCGGGGTGGGCAAGACCGCGATCGTGGAAGGGTTTGCCCAACTGGTCGTGTCCGGCGAAGTCCCCGAGATCCTGGCGGACAAGCGAATCGTGGTATTGGACTTGGCGATGATGGTCGCCGGGACCAAATACCGGGGACAGTTTGAGGAGCGGATCAAGGCGGTGATGAACGAAGTCCGCCGGGCTCGAAATACGATTTTGTTCATCGACGAGTTGCACACGCTGGTCGGCGCCGGAGGGGCGGAGGGGGCGATCGACGCCGCCAACGTGCTGAAGCCGGCGTTGGCCCGCGGCGAAATCCAATGCATCGGCGCCACGACCCTGGACGAGTATCGCAAGTACATCGAAAAGGACAGCGCGTTGGCTCGCCGCTTCCAGGAGATCCTGGTCGAGCCGACCGGCGCCACCGAAACGATCTCCATCCTCAAAGGGTTGCGCGACCGGTACGAAAAACATCACCGCGTGCAGATCACCGACGACGCGATCACCGCCGCGGTCGATCTCTCCTCGCGGTACGTCACCGGACGCTGCTTGCCCGACAAGGCGATCGATGTGATCGACGAGGCCGGGGCACGCGTCCGCCTGCGGACCATGAGCAAGCCCCCCGATCTGAAGGAGATCGACGAGGACATCGAGCGTCTGAACAAGGAGAAAGAGGACGCCGTCGCCAATCAGGATTTCGAAAAGGCGGCTTCGCTCCGCGACCATGCCGATAAGCTTCGCAAGAAAAAGGAACAGATCAAGCGCGAATGGCAGCAGCGGTCCGAGGAGAACGAAGGGATCGTCGATGAAGAGGTGATCGCCGAGGTCATCTCCAAGATGACCGGGATCCCGCTGACACGGCTCTCCACCGAGGACAGCAAGCGGTTGACCAAGATGGAGGATGAGCTGCACAAGAAGGTGATCAGCCAAGACGTAGCGATCAAGGCGATTTCCAAAGCGGTTCGCCGCAGCCGCGCGGGTCTCAAGGACCCCAAGCGACCGATCGGCTCCTTCATGTTCGCCGGTCCAACCGGCGTCGGCAAAACGCTGCTCGCCAAGGCCTTGGCCGAATTCATGTTCGGGGACGAAGACGCGCTGATCACGATCGACATGTCGGAGTATATGGAGAAGCACAACGTCAGCCGCTTGATCGGCGCTCCGCCGGGCTACGTGGGCTACGAAGAGGGAGGCCAGCTGACCGAAAAGATCCGCCGGCGTCCCTACGCGGTCGTGCTGCTGGACGAAATCGAAAAAGCGCACCCCGACATCTACAACATGTTGTTGCAAGTGATGGAGGAAGGGCGGCTCACCGATAGCTTCGGCCGGCACGTCGATTTCCGCAACGTGATCCTGATCATGACCACCAACGTGGGCGCCCACGCGATCAAGAACGAGGCGGCGCTGGGGCTTCCCGGCAAAGGCGAAGACGCATCGTTCGAATCGATGAAGAATCGCGTCTACGATGAGATCAACCGGGCGTTCCGGCCGGAGTTCCTCAACCGCTTGTCGGAAGAGGCGATCATCTTCCGCCACCTGGAAAAGAAAGATCTCAAGGATGTGATCGACCTGGAATTAAGCAAGATTCGAGCACGACTCCGCGAGCGCGGTTTCGAAATCGACTTGACCAACGACGCCAAGGAATTCCTGATCAAAAAGGGAACCAATATCGATTTCGGCGCTCGGCCGCTCCGCCGCGCCTTGGAGAATTTCGTCGAGGATCCGCTCTCCGAGGAACTGCTGCAGGGCAATTTCATCGGCAAGAACCGGATTCGAATCGACGTCGTTCGCGACGCCGACGGGAAGATGAAGCACCTCCAATTCGAGGGGACGGTCGGTTCTCCCGAATCGCCCACCCCAGTGGCGGTGGGCGCGGGAGAAACGCCGCCGGAAGCCTCGTAATACTTTGAGCGTGTCGGGTGGAGGAAACACGGCGATCGCCGGTGCGATTTCCGGCAACGGCGGATTGCTCAAACAAGGCGCCGGCAAGCTGACGCTGGGCGGTGCCAATACCTATTCCGGAGCGACGAAGGTCACTTCCGATTCGCGGATTCTCCAGTTCGGCGTTTATTGTCGATACCTCCCAATTCGCCAACTCGACAACCGAAACGTTTTCCGTCAGCGTTGCGGGGAACAATTTACTGCTCAATTACTTCGCACCGATTCCCGAGCCCGGCGGCGGTCTGGTTCTGGGCGGTGCGGTCATTCTGCTGATTTTCCGCCGGCGACCCAAGGTCGCGTCCCAGAGTTGGCGACAACGTCCCGACTCGCGCGAGATTTCGCCACGGTTGGCGGATATGGAGGAGTTGGCCAGTTGGAGTGCGCGAGAAAACGCGACGTCTGCCAACGTGGGGCGACGAGGGTCGAAACGGACATAGATACAACAGGTTCGGCAAGACTTGGCCGTGAAATTTCTGGCTCTCTGATTCGCGTGACGAGCAAGTTAACGGCTGGAGAAACAAAATGTCACGCGAGGATCCCTCACGGAGAGAATAATGCGAGCAGGCACATTTGTGTGTGCGGTGGTGGCTTGGGCCCTTGCTGCTGGGGTTGCGAGTCCACGCGGGAACTCTGGCACGGCCGCCGAAACCGATCGGCTCGCCGCCCTCATCCAGCAGCTAGGCGCCAACAGCTTTACCCAACGAGAGGCGGCGAGTAAGGAGTTGGAGGACATCGGCGAGCAGGCACTCGCCGCCCTTCGGATAGCCGCCACCGTCAGGGACGACGTCGAAATCCGTTGGCGGGCCGAACGCATCATTCATGTCATCACTGACGCCGCGATCCAGCGCGAACTCGCCACGTTCAAAGGCAAGTGGAACGTCGAGTTCACCAATGGGGTCAAGGAGGTGGCACAGATCCGCAGCGACCGGACCGCTTCTGTCGAGGAGCCGCTGAGAACCTCCAGCGGCAAAGTGGACATTCAAGACGGGTCGGTCGTCATCGTCTACCAGGATGACCGAGTCGAACGCTGGACCCCGATCGGTAAAAGGATGGTCGTCGAGCACTGGTATCCTGGCGCCGAGTTTCCTTTTGGGGTGCCCGTACTCGGCGTCGCCGACGACGCGCAATGACCTATTTGACCGAACGAGGGGCCGCAGAAACCGCTCCCCCACATCCTCGCCTTCGCCTCGTACTTTGTCGATCGGAGATGTCATTTGGTATACTGAGTTCCCCCGAGACTCCCAGTCTCGGACAGGGGACTTCCACCCCACAAATTCACGCCCATGACAGGCGTACCCCAACGGCTGAAGCTGACCTGGGCCGCCATCCTGGTTTTTCGAGCTCCAACGTCCTTGCAGGCGGCCCCGGCAGTTTAGCCGTGCCCTTATGCCGAAAACTTCAACGCGAATCACGCAAGAGTAACACAAGCCGTGCCAGTTTGTCCTACGTGCACCAAGTCGGTATCCATATTCCATTGGGACATCTTCCGTCGCTGCTGCACGGCTTGCACGGGATTTGATCCAAAGGCACTTGAGGACTTGCTTAATGAAGCATGTTCGCGATGCGGCGGCAACGCTACATTCGCCACGACCGCCCCTGCACTCGCGTACGTCCGGACAAAGAACGGTGTCGTTCCCACCAAATCTGCTTCAGGTTTGTTCATTATTGGCTGTTCAGATTGCGGGCTCGCCTGGTTCCGGTTCAATCGCTCGGGCGCAGGAGCGTTGGTAGGAGCGCCGGGTTGGATCGGACGTGAACAACTCGGCAAGCTACAAGGCGACCAAACGTTTGAGTGCCAAACATGTGGACAATTTATCGACCTGAAAACCCGATCAGGCATTCGCATTTCTGACACCGAGCCCTGGCAGGTATACTGCAATAAATGTAATGCACTCATCGTTGGAGACACCGCTCAATCGTCCTGAGGGATTTTCGTATGACGACTGGGATTTCGAACGTGACGGAAACGTTCAAGATCTGCTGATTGACCGAGTCATGTCAACCGGCGACACGTTTTTGGTCGAAGCCATCACGATTCAAGCCAACTGCTCGTTCACGATTGCCTTCAACGGTGGGTACCGGCTTGTGGTATTCCCATCTAGACCTACCGGCGAAGATTGGAAATTTTTTCGTCCGAATGCAGACGAATCACATTTGGTCGTGTCGGGTGGCGCGATCGAACATGGTGATTCGTGAATCGGCAGCAGAAATCAGCTAGCCCCGGCCCTCTCCGCCCGTCCAAGTCATCACGGACCGCCCACGCTCGGTGACCCATGGCCAATGTTGAACTTTGCCACATCGAAAGGGAGAATGGGGGGGTGGAGTTGGGTAAGTGACTCCACCCCAAACCGCGGACTTACATGGATTCTTTATCCGGCCTGATCGAACACCTGCATGTGACGACTGAACTTTGCTACATCTGCGAAGCGTGCCAGCACACATGGTCCCTTGCGTGGAAGCACATCGCCGTCGGACCCATGGGTTGGGGAAAGCGGCGATTTGACTGCCTTACCTGTTTGACCGCGCTAGACATTTCCTCCGCACTGGAACCTCGGCTTTGGTCGAAATGGAAAATTAACAACAACACATTCCTCGAACAGCATCCAGAAATAGCCACGATCATCTCAACAATTGATTCACTCGTTGCGTGTGAACACCACTACCGCCGTGTTGCCATTGACATCAATGAATTGCGGTGTCCCAACTGTTCGGACGTCATGATTACCGATCGAACCACAAATCAACGCACAAGATGTCCCGCGTGCCGCCAGATCGCTGGACTGTACGACGGCACTTCATTCAGTCCCGTTCGATGTTCTGATTGTGGGCACTTGTTCTTCTCCCACAGATACTCCGACATTGAAGTACGATGCGAGAAATGCGAGACTGGAATCTGCACAGACGTTGATCCTGCGGAATTGGCCAATCAAAACGGCGGATAAATCGGCTAGCCCCGTCCATTCCTGACCGCGCCCCCCACACCACCGATTTCCACACTCGTGTGACGATGGCGGCTGTTGAATTTGGACGGGGCGAGGAGGAGAATGGAGGGCGTGAGACTTCCAGTCTCGTACAAGGGACTTGCACCCCATAAAATCACGCCCATGACGGGCGTACACCACCCGATGCACCCAAGCCGTCGAGCGTCGCGGATCGAATGGCCCGATCACTCCGGCGGCTGGGTGATTGCTGACGTTAGAGTGCATAGGAAATGTCTCGCCAAGGAATGATTGCAGCGAAGCAGTATGCCGAAGAACTTCCGGCCTTTGAGAGCCTGGAAGCTGCTCGTGAGCATTTGATGTCCGCAAAGAGCGGAACGTTGAGTGCGCTCCTGCGTGAACATGGCGGTCCACTAAACCTGGACTTTTCGGTAGAGAGCCTCAAGCGGCTTGAGAAATGGTTCTTGGAGTCTGGTAGTCCTGAAGCAGGCGGCAGGGGGTACTCCATCCCGCACGCCATCGGGTTCTACTTCGGCGAAATCCTGTGTATACGGTCCGGGTTTAGTTGGGTGGTTGAGGAGTTCCCGTTTCAGCGTGGTAGGTACGAAATCGGTGTAAAGCGTCCGTTACTCTCCATCATGCTCACAAATGGTAAGAGACCCGTTATCGCAGGTAACAAGCGCATGCAGAGCCTCTGGAGGGAATGTAGTGGGTATGGACTCTAACAATTCGCTGCAATCGCGACGGCTCAGACGGGCCGCGGCCTGATCTCAAATGTTCCGCGAAAGGTAAACCCGGTGGCGATGGATGACCAATTCGGTGACGTGTTCAATCGGGGGCTGGCCGACGGCGTTGAGACGCTTAGCCCTGCAGACCGCGAGTTGTTCCGCATCCAAGGCTTCATCATCGAATACGAGATGAACGGCCTTTCGGGGTACTTCTACAACCGACTGCCCGATCTCGACGAGATTTTTGCCACAGTGGAAGCGATGCGGAAACACACGCCAGCGCTCGCTACGTTGCTGAATGACGCCGCGCAACTATTCATGAAGTACACAGACCCTGATCCACCGACCACCTGGAGCAACGTACTTAGACGATATGATCCGACCGATCGGCTTAGCGAAATCCACGATCGCATCGCCACTCTTAAAAGCTATGGGCTCGATGGCGAATCCAGCGTCAAAATCGCGTAGCCCCGCCCCTTTCGTCCCCACACCACCGATTTCCACACCCTTGTGACGAGGGCGGCTGTTGAAATTGGACGAGTCGAGGGGGAGAATAGGTGGGGGTGCGTTGGGCAATTGACTCCACCCCAAACCCCGGACTTACATGGATTCTTTATGCAGCAAAATCCTGATGACCGTGCCGCATGACATCGTTGGCCAGTTCGTTGATGCAGCCGTAGACAATCATCGGCTGGCCGACGACTTGCTTCGTCAACATCCCGCTTTGAAATCGGCTCGATGGACCGGCGATTCGATCCTTCGATTCTTGGCGATCGAAAATTTTCCGGCTGGGGTGCGTTTCCTGGTGACTCGCGGCTGGCCCATCGATGAAACCGACGATTTGGGGGCAACTCCGCTGCATGACGCAATTCGTTCGAACGCGACTGATGCCGCACTCGCCTTGATTGAACTTGGCGCGAATCCAAACTCGAACTCCGAAACGTTTGATAATCCGCTACATTGCGCGATTGCTGTTGGTGACGCCCGCGTGGTTCGTGCGCTACTCGATGCTGGTGCCAACCCCGTCTACACTACATACATTGGCCATACTGCATATGACGTATTGCCAGGCGTCCGCGATTCCACCAACGAGATCATGCTGATGCTGATGGAACGCGGCTTGCCAGCGCCGGATGCATAACCATCGGCGGAATGGAAGTGCTCAGCGGCGGTTAATTCGAATTGCACGTCGTTCGTTCGCACCCGGTTTTCCTTCCCGTTATTTGGCTCACGAATCCCCAGACCCGCTCGCAATGCCGAATCAACTCGCATCCTCGATTCGCCGGTACGCATCGCTCTACGATCGGGGAATTCTGACGCCGCACGAATTCGTACAACAACTATTCGATCTGTTCGTAACGGCCGAAACATCGCCGCACGAAATCGAAAACGCCTTTCCCGAGATCCCCGATGCCGTCACACCTGCGCTCAAAACAGAACTGCACGAATTCGCAAACTCTGATTTCTACCGTCGAACGTTGGGAATCGGTGACACGCGCACAGAATCTCAAGTCCATGCAGACGCGCTCGCAAGACAGGCTCCATTGAGACGAATCTGTGGTATATTGACACCGCTTGTCTTGGCTCGCGACATTCGCAACACATCATGACAACCGCCAAATAATCGGGTAGGCGAGTCCATTCCTGCCCACGCCCCCACACCACCGATTTCCACACGCGTGTGACGATGGCGGCTGTTGAATTTGGACGGGGCGAGGGGGAGAATGGAGGGGGTGAGTTTGGTTAATCATTGAAACCGACTCCGCTCAAACGGCAGATGTCATGGAATCTGCCCACACGCGTGACCCATGGCCGACATTGAACTTTGCCGCATCGAAACGGAGAATGGAGTCGGGCAGGTGAGTCAGCTTATGACTCAATGATTAACCACGGACTTCTATGGTTTCTTTAGGCCGCTTCACGCGACATGTTTCCACCAGTTCTCATTGATGGACGGACCGTAGTAGTCCTGCGTCGCGAAGGACAGGGTTTTGCGGTGGTCGAGAGCGGCCTCCTTGAATTCGATGGCGAAAGCCTTTCGCTGGTCACCGAAACGACGAAGCGTTGGTTCTCCGGCACAGAGATTGATTCGCTCAAGTTGGTCGTTGCAGGCAATCGTATTCCAGAGTGTCATGGCTTTGAGCTCTTTTTGAATAAATGACAGCATGGCCCAACCAGAGCGCTGCAGCCAACCGCCCACAAATTCTGCGTTTGACGATGATGAGCCGCTTGCACATTTTTACTGCGTGCCCCGTTCATGGCACGGCGTTCGCTGAACTTGGTCGTTAGCCAGCAAAGCAGGTGTTCTCTGATGTTCCGCGAGCCATGCCCAATCTGCCATGCACTCATCGCTTATGAATCTGGGTCCGACGTGCGATGCGACCAATGTGGGAACTGTCTGCTGGTCGCAAACTCTGATCCCACTGGTCATGACCTGAACGAGATTGATCCCGAAGTACCCGGTGGCGGATTCGGCGTCTTCCACCTAAAACTTCACCCCAAAGGCACACAGGTTTGCGTCCTTTGCCAACAGATCTACCCCAGCAAGTTCGAATGCTGTCCAAACCTTGTAGATGTCGCATTCGCGGCCTACAACGTCCCGGCAGATAATTGGGGACCCAATACACAAGTGCGGATTGCAGAGTTTCTGCGTTCGAACAAGATGGCGGTAGCAAACACTGCGCAGTTGCGAATCTGGCAGTCACGCCATTGGGAACGTCCTCGTGACGTCGGGGACAGATTAATACGGCTGCTGAAGGAACTTGGCTTGTCATCCGTCATCGAAGAAATAGCCGATGACTTGGAGTAGTTGGCTCACAAGAGCGTGGAACGGAATGGCGATTCACGCCGAACCTGAAATCAACGCCAACCGTCGCCACCCGGTTACGCTAATCGTTCGTCAGCTAAGTCGTTCTAGGCTTCTCAACGCCAAATGGAATCACGCGGCATGAATGTGACCGTCGTTGATGGAGACCTGCTCGACCAAGATGTCGAAGTGATCATCAACGCGTGGAATCGAAACATTATTCCGTGGTGGATGCTCATCCCGAGAGGCGTGTCTGGCGCGATCAAAAAACGCGGCGGTCTTCAACCGTTTCGGGAACTCGGACGAATGGGAGCCATTCCCCTTGGTCACGCCGTAGAAACATCGGCAGGATCGCTGCCATTCAAATCGATCATCCACGTTGCTGGCATCAATGTGCTTTGGCGGTCATCGGATCGCTCGATTCGCGACTCAGTGCGAAACGCAATTTCGATTGCCTATGACCGAGGCTACAAATCGGTGGCCATGCCTCTGATTGGTGCCGGATCTGGTGGCGGTAAACCAGCGAAAGTACAATCGATCATCGAAGAAGAACTGGCCAACTGCCAATACGATGGTGAGGTCCGAATCGTCCGGTACGCCAAGACGCCGACGAAATCGGGTTGAGGCTGGCGCTCTCTGCCCGCCCTCCACACCACCGATTTCCACACCCGTGTGACGATGGCGGCGGTTGAATTTGGACGGGGCGAGGGGGAGAATGGAGAGGACGGTGGGTGAGTTGGGCAAATGACTCCACCGCGGACCAAACCGGATCCTTTATCCGCCTCTTTGATTTGGATGCTAACCATCCACGACGAATTGTTGGTTCTCTTGCGGACGCATTCCGCCGCGATCAATTCGATGTCGCGTCGGGGATGGTTTGCTAGGCCGTGGTTTGACTACATGTCCGGTGGCGTTGTTTGGACTGACGAAACTCGCACATCGGGATCTTTACTCGATGCAATTCGCCCGTTGTTCTATCACAGGTCGGTGCTGATTATGGAATCAGCGGATTCTGAATGGGCGGACTATTGGTTGACAGCCAAAACACTTGTTCCAAATTGGATTGGGTTCCACCCTTCGCGTTGTCGGTCAACTCCGAAATTGCGTAGACTGATCGAATCCGGCAATGTAAATCTGGAATCAGACCTTTCCGCGTTCCAAACTGACATTGAACCGCATGGGGGATAATCGGCTACCCCAGCCCTCTCCGACCGGCCCCCCACACCACCGATATCCACACCCATGTGACGATGGCGGCTGTTGAATTTGGACGGGGCGAGGGGGAGAATGGAGGGACACGCCAAACCGCGGACTTACATGGGTTCTTTAGCCCGATTGCGTCGAGAATTGAAGTGCGATCCATTTTTGGCCATTTTGTCCGAATCTTTGAAACCGATTCGCGGTGGCTACGCAGAGCACTAGCGGCGGGCGCCTGCGGTCTGGCCATTGCCGGCGCTATTGTTTTGCAAGAGGGCGCGAAGCTTCGCCGCGCCGAAACGATTGCTGTGTTGAGCATGTTACCGGCATTCTTCTTGCTGGCCGGCTGCCTTCTGGCAACGGTAGACGGCGTTCGCAGTCGAATTCGGTCTGGTGCAAAGGTTGGCTTGCTGTCACGTGTTTTCTTCGGCAGCTTGTCATCAGTATGGCTTTGGTTTGCTCTGCTTCTGATCCTTGGTTTTGCACTTGCGGTGTTTATTGGGAGTCTCATGGGGTGAACTGTGACAGTTTCGTTGCGTGCACCAAAGAAGGCGTTCGGTAGCTAAATCCACGCGCAAGGCCCGTTAAATAGGCAATCTAGGCAACTTTCCCCCTCCGCAGGACGAGGGTTTTTGTCTCACTGCCAGTAGGCCAAGAAGCGTAAAACTTCATTTTTTGCGATTTTCCATAAGTCTTTGTCTGCCAAGCACTTACGTCCACAGGACGAGGTAGAGGCTCGTCCCACGGATTTGAGCCTTTCGGACGGTTTGAGCCTTTTGGGGGTCAAAATCGCGGAGACCTCGTCCTGCGGATTTGGTCCCGCCGGTTATCGCCAGACGCAAAATAAACGGCGTTTGCCGCGTGGAAATGGCGAAGACTCGCCGGAGGGACCCGGCGAGCGACGATGGGTGGAGGCCAGGTTGCGGGTGAGGGGTTAGTGGAGGCGGCGGGGATCGAACCCTCGTCCTGGGGTTGACGGGAGACGGCAATGCCCGGGCAAGCGACCGACGAAAACTGGCCTGCGAATGGCAACTCTGGAATCAGCGCCAATTCTCCCGATTCCGCGAGTTCTGGGGACGATATTCCAATCTTGAAAAAGTCAAAGAGTTCCATGAAGGCATGCCGTTCTTCCTCCGTTTTCCCCGCTGCCTCCTGTTCAAGAATGGAAGATTGGAACAGGAGCCAACGGAGGGAACAGAGAAAGTAGGGAAGTCCGAAGATGATCTGTGGCCCCCACTCTCTCTCGACGGAATGATAGTGTACGCATGTATACTATGTGTCGTGTCTTGAGTAATCTGCGCGAATCTGGGCGATCTGCGGTTGGTCCAGTTCGGCTGCCGGTCGAGCGGACGCGTTGCTGCACCGACGCACCACTCGTTTCGGCCTCGGGATGCCGCCCTCAAGTGGAGCGTCGCTGGCTCGGCCGAAAAAGAGTGTAGGGTGGCAGCGTCAGTAGGCTGAACGTGAACTCTCCTCGGGGATCAACCCCGAGGCATCACCATGGACGGGTGGGATCTGGGTAGGGCAGCGTTCGTAGGCTGAACGTGAGCCCTCCTCGGGGATCAACCCCGAGGCATCTGCGGTTGCCGGTGCATCTTCGGCGGACCCCGAGGCATTTGGGTTCGCTGGTGCATCCTCGCCGGACCGAGAAAATGCCGCTCGCATGCCGAGCGGATCGTTACGGTTCCAGCTAAAAAAGAGACGCCTTCCATTCTTCATTCACCCTCCCCGCGGCATGCAAAGGATTCTATGAACCCGCGGGGAGGGTCGGACGCACGATGCGGCCGGGGAGGGAGAGGCGCTGCCCCAGGCCCACCTGAGCCGCTGCGGCAGGAAAAGAACAGAACACTCATCAGCGCTCATCAACGCTAATTTAGAGTGTGCGATGGGTTGGACAACCAGCAGCCAACGAGCCCCCTCACCCTGTCCCTCTCCCCCAAGTCGCCAAGGAAAGGTGTTCAGAAGCCTGACCTTGAGGTACATGGACTTGGAGGAGAGGGGAATCATGGTACGAGTCGCGGCTGGGTAGCAGGAAACGCAACGATCCGCTCGGCAAGCGAGCGGCATTGGGGGGCGCCCCAGAAAATCCGAACGAGACGAAACGCCAGGAAGAACGGGCCCCACGGCGGATATTCCTGATAGAGCCCCGAAAAATCCGGAAACCCTTCTCGGATTCCCCTCGGGCTGCGACTGCCTGGCTCAGTCGGCGCGTCACGACGGCCACGTTACGAGAACTCTCGGTTCCGCTGGTCCTGACCCGCCCGGAGAGCGTGAGTAATCTCACTCGTCGCATGGAACGGCTGCTGTCGCGCGACCCCAAGCTAAAACGCGACCTTACCCGACTTGAGTTTGAACTGGCTCAGAAAACAAAAAACAAGGCCTGACCCCATGACAAAAACAAGGCCTGACCCCATGACGGACCCAATACCTTCTCAGGCGCGACAAAGATCGCATCCGGTTCGCTGATTCTCTCGGGTGGAGGATCACTGGCGAATAGCTCACGCTATGCGGGCGGTCGAACCGCGGGGCGTTGGTTTGCCGAACCCATTCCGACATGCGGCTTGTTGAACTCCGTCTGAATCTGGGCGAAGTCGAACCGCATGAGTGGTTGGGGTGCGATCGCAAACATCGGCGCGATGATCCGCGCTGCCGGGCCTTCGACCGCCGCGTTGAATTTGTCGGCAACCTCGTTGTAGAAGTTCATCGACCGTCGCAAATCGTTTTCGACTTGGCGCAACTGCGTCACCAATTCGCAGTAGTGCGGGCAAGCGGTGTACTCGTCGGTGCACTTGGCCGCCGCCAGAAACGTCCCCAACGACTCGCTCAGAGCGTTTTCGAAGTGTTCGCGCTCGGTCGGCGAACGAACGCTCCGGGCTTGGCCGTTGAGAAACAGCACGTTCTCCCAAGGTTCGTCGAAGCGGACCGCCTTCGACTTGCTCAACTCGGAGAGTTCATCCACCAGCTGATGACGCCGCTTGAGTTGCACGTCGATCGTGCCGAAGCGTTTGACGACTTGGGTCCGTCGGGCGAGCAATCGCAGAACAACGACGGTGACCACCAGGATGGCCAGGGCGATCAGGGAAACGACGATGAATAAGAAGATCCGCATGGCTGTGGGCTTCGCCGGTCGAGGTTGGGGGAGTAGTACTGGCTTGCTTACATACCAAAAAGAGGACGAATTGCCCAAGGCCGCCCGGCCACTCGCGGCGACGTGTGCCGAACGTTTCAACTCATTGTAGCTAGCGGTTCGGCCGATTTGAATCCACGGCGACAAAATCGGTCTAGCTGAATTCGGCGGGCCTCCGGTAAACTGCTCGCGTTCGCAACATCTGAATCCTCGCATTTCAAGGAAGAAACGCGTATGTTTGGCGCCTCTCGCTATCGACGATGGCCGCTGTTGGGCGTGCTGCTGCTGGGCGTCGCGCCGCTGGCGGCTCAACAGATTCAGCCTGCCCATGAGAACAACGTCGCTCCAACCGCCAGTTCTGCCGCGCCCGGTACCGGTGGGTCGCCCGCAACAGGGATTGTTCCGCAGGAGTCGGCGGCGCCGTTGGCGCCTGACTGGTTCGCCAAGATGACGCCCGAGGAGCAGCAATACGTTTCACAACTCTTGGAGTATTGGCAGTCCAGCAGTCAACAGATTCGGCAATGCACCTGCGACTTCACCAAATGGAGTTACGACCCCGCGTTCTGCAATTATCGCAATCCGCAGACCAACGAATTGGCGGCCTACGCCGTATGGCGAGGTCAGATCAAGTACGCCTCGCCGGACAAGGCTTTCTTCGAGACGACCGAGGCCTGGCAGTTTAAGCTCAACGAATCGCAACAGCCGGATTTGGCGAAGACCGAAAATGAAGAGCTCAAGCTCAAGTGGTTGTGTGACGGGCGGTACATCTACGAGTACGACTTTGCCAAAAAGGTCCTCCGCGACCTGGCGATTCCGGCGGAATATCAAGGAGAAGGGTTGATCAACAGCCCCCTGCCGTTCTTGTTCGGGGCCGATCGGCAAACGATGCTCAATCGGTATTGGATCCATGTGATTACGCCGGCCAGCGCCACCGACGAGTACTGGCTGGAAGCGGTGCCGAAACGGCTGGAGGATGCTCGCAACTACAGCCGCGTGCACGTGATCATCGCCCGCCAGGACTTTTTACCCAAGTCGATCATCGTGTTCCCTGTCGACTACGATGCATTGCAGCGGCCGGCGAGCGAAGCGTACCTTTTCGAAAATCGCCGGATCAATTCGAGTTTGGACAAACTCAAGGACTTCCTGGGGATCTTTGTCAAACCGAGCGTACCGCTGGGATGGACGCGGGAAGAGGTGAAACCCATGGGTGACGACACGATCACCGCGCAGCGGGAAGAAATGCAGCGCAAGTAATCGGGCGGTACGTCGCCGCACCGCCGCGCCGCATCCAGACAGGGTCGCGGCGGCCAATCATTAGTTGGGAGGACCGTCGCGATGCATCGGATTGAACTGACGTCGGAGGAAGTCGGCACGTTCCCTGCACCACCGCCGCGAAAGCCGGCAGCCCCGAATTTCGGCGCCGAGCAATCCGCGGGAGGCCGCCGGCGACCGGGCGACTTGGAACCGGCGGTCGGGTTGGCGGGCGCGCCGGAGTACTCGCTCTACGTGCCGTTGCACTATGAGCGGGGCTACGGCTATCCGCTGATCGTTTGGCTGCACGACAACGGCTTGAATGAAACAGACGGCGTGGAGGTGGTTTCGCGCCTGAGTCTCAGGAACTATATCGCCGTCGCGCCGCGCGGAACGGAGCCGTGCGTGGCGGGCGGTTACGCTTGGATCCAATCGACGGCGGCGATCGCCGCCACCGAGCACGCGGTCTTCGCGGCGATCGATGGCGCCTGCGTCCAACTGAACGTGCATCGGCAACGCGTATTCATCGCCGGGGCAGGGCAGGGGGGAAGCATGGCCTTCCGCCTGGCGTTTCGGCACCCCGAGTTGTTTGCGGCGGTCATTTCGTTGAACGGGCCTCTCCCCGACGGCTTGGCGCCGTTGGCGCGGTTGAAAGCCTGCCGACAAGTGCCAATCCTCTGGACCCAAAACGCGGGACACCACTCGTTCAGCGACGGAGTCTTGGCGGAACAACTGAAGTTGCTCTACACCGCAGGGTTCGACTTGACGCTGCGACAGTATCCCGAGTCCGAACCGGCTTGGCCTGTCATTCTTCCCGATGTCCATCGCTGGATCATGGAACGCGTCTCCGATTCGGTGATTCTCTGAATCGGCCTGCATCCGATCGCGTCCGTAGCAATTCGCGGGCGGGCGATCTACAATGCCCGCTTCCAGCATGCATTCCGATTTTCCGGAGCAATCAAATGGGCTCGCCGGTGAGCAAGTGCGGGTGGGGACTCTTCTGGATTCTGGTGTGGATCCTGCCACTGGTAGGGCAACAGCCCCCGTCGGAGAGCCGGCCGGTACGGACGTTGGATTCTCATTTTCCGTTTCTTGGGTCGTTGTACTCCGACAGCGAAACCTGGCAGGCGCGGGCTGCTCAGTTGAAATTCCACGCCCAAGTCAGCTTGGGGCTGTGGCCCCTCCCCGCGCGAACTCCGCTGCAGGCGGTGGTCCACGGGGCCATCGACCAAGGAGACTACACGGTCGAGAAAGTTTATTTTCAAAGCTTCCCCGGTTTTTACGTGACCGGGAGCCTCTATCGGCCCCAGGGGAAATCGGACCGCCGCCGACCCGGGGTGCTTTGTCCACACGGGCATTACGCGAACGGACGGTTCACGGAATTCGCCCCGGAGGCGATCGACCAGATGCTCGCCCGCGGCGAAGAATCATTGGCCGAGAACGCTCGGTCCCCTCTGCAAACCCGCTGTGCCCACCTGGCCCGGCTGGGCTGCGTCGTGTTCCACTACGATATGGTCGGGTATGCCGACAGCCAGCAGATCACGCACGAGATCGCGCACGGGTTCGCCCATCCCCGCGAAGGACAGAATGCTGCGGATGGCTGGGGCTTCTTCAGCCCCCGCGCTGAAATGTACTTGCAGTCGATCATGGGGCTCCAAACATGGAACTCGATCCGCGCACTGGACTTCCTGGAATCATTGCCCGATGTCGACCCGAATCGACTGGCGGTGACCGGTTCCAGTGGAGGGGGGACGCAGACGTTTATGCTCGCCGCCATCGATCCTCGGCCGGCCGTGGTGTTCCCTGCCGTGATGGTCTCCACGGGCATGCAGGGGGGATGCACGTGCGAGAACTGCAGCAATTTGCGCGTCGCCACCGGCAATGTGGAACTCGCGGCGCTGTTTGCCCCCAAGCCCCAAGGATTGTCGAGTGCCGACGATTGGACCAAGGCGATGCCCCAGGATGGATATCCGGAATTGCAAGCGCTCTACGAACGGTTGGGGCGCCCTGCGAATGTGTTCCTGGCACCCTCCCCGAATTTTCCGCACAGCTACAACCAGGTCGCGCGGCGCGTGATGTATGCGTGGTTTGCCCGACATCTGCAATTGCCGGCGCCGCAAACCGAATCGCTGGAGGAGGTCTTGGCCGGGGATTTGGAAGAAGGATCGCCGTATCGTGAATCGCCAATCAAGTTTCTCTCGCGCGATCAATTGACGGTCTGGGATTCGCAGCATCCGGCCCCGCCGCAGAATCCGGCGATCGAGTCCCAGATCACTCGGTTTTGGGCTGCCGAGCAGCAGCGGCAAATCGAAGAGTTGCGCCGGCAAAACGACGGGCAGTTGAAACAAGCCGCTCGATCATTGCTTGTCGACATAGCGTCGCCTGCCGGCGACGCTCCCCCCAAGTTGAGGTTTTCCCAAAACGACCCAAACACCAATGCCATTCGAATGGACGCTGGTACCTTCGGCGACGGTTGGGATACCGCGGACTTGGAAGTCACCCTGCTGCCGCCGGCATCCGATCGATCCGAGAAGGGGGGCGCCGCGGCGTCCCGCGAAAAATCGGATTCGGCAGGCAGTCCGAAGATTTTGATCTGGGTTTCCGCCATTCGCACGCCTCCCAAGGAAGTCAACCTGTTCACAGCCGCCGGATTCGAAGTGCATTTCGTGTTTTGTCCGGAAGTCCGTGCGCCGAACCGATTGGTGGCCAATGGCCGCGAGGGTGCGGCGGCTTACACCTTTGGCTACAACCGCAGCACACTCGCCCGCACCGGCCGATTGTTGCGCCACTACCTCGATCGAATCCCGCGGGACGACGGCCAATCTGTCAGCCTCCTTTCCGTGGATCCAGCGGCCC
>JBGSLW010000038.1:0-3165 GCA_041740495.1 Pirellulaceae bacterium | reverse complement strand
CGGAGTCGATCGACTTCCTCTCGCACGCGATCCACCGCAGCCAACATCGACTCGACCGCCGTTTGGATCGAACCGAGACTGGCCGCGGCCGCCAGCGAACTTTCCAACTGGTGGAGGTACGACGCCAGATTGCCGAGCCCCACCGTTCCGGAGGCCCCCTTCAAGGTGTGCAGCTCGCGACAGAACTGCTGCAACGCCTCGCGATCTTCGGGATTGGCTTCGACGGCCAACGTCGATTGTTCCATAGACGCCAGGCAGCGCACCGCGTCGTCCAGATACGCTTCCCGGATCACTTCGTCCAGGATCAGCTCATCGGGCGCGTCAGCGGCCGGATTGCCGGGGAACGTGGACTGGGGATCCGTTCGAAATTCATCGGGCGTAGTCTCGGCGTCCGAAGGTTCGTCCGCTGCATCCGCGGCGCCCGACTGCAGTACCGAAAGCAGAAGGTCGATCTGGGCGCCGGTGGACCCGGCAGCGAGCTCGGATTCGGAGTCCGCAGTGGATTCCGCGACTTGGCTGGCGTCCCCTGTCAGGCGGTCCAGCAGCGAATCCCACGACTCGCCGGCCGGGACGCCGTTTTCCCCGGCGACGCCGAAGCACTCGAGATAGTCGCTCCACTTTTGCTGGGCGGTCGCCATGTACTGATCGATCTCGCCGGGAGACGGTTCGTCGCTTCGGGCGGCCCTGGCCAAGGCCGCACAACTCTCGCGAACGAACGCGACGATTTCACCGCCTGGATGACTCTCTCCCTCGAACTGATGGCGCCAGACCAACGCCAGTTCCAGCAATTGGATCAGGACCTGGGCGCCTTGCCAAAGTTCGACTTGGGCGGCGTCCCGAGCCGCTTGGGCAAACGCCGTTAGTTCGCGGACTGCGTCCTCCAGGTCGCTTTGGCCCACCGTTTTCTTGGCGAGCGCTCGCTGGACGATGGTCCAGCGTTCGTCGGCGGAGGGGTTGGTTGACTTTGCTGCAGACACGTGGGGAACCTACCGGGGGGTGGGGTGAGAACTCAGGGGACGGGGGGGAGGCAGTGGTATCAAGCCAGGACCGCTTCGCCAGCCGGGAGGCCGGATAGCATGGCCACAGCCGGCAGCGGTGCGGCGGGGGCCGTCGCCGTTTGCGGCGTTAACGTCCCCGCGGCGCGAAATAGCTCCAGCGCCGCTTCCAGCCGCTGAGCGACTTGTTCCAGGGATTTGGCGGTCCAATGCACGCCTTCGGCCTGGACTCGGTTCGTCTTGGAGACTTCGGCGGTGTTTTCCAGCGTCGCCACGATGTCCTGCATCAACCGCAGCTGCTGCTTGGTCGCGGAGGAGATCTCCTCCACACTGGCGGTGCAGTCGCGCGTCGCTTCGTCGATCTTTTTCAATTTCTCCAAGGCGCTGCTGACGCGCAGGATCACTTGTTGGATTTGTTCGTGTTCACCCGAGGTCACTGCGATCGATTCTTGGGTTTCCAGTTGGATCAACTCGATTCGCGATGTGATATCGAGTACGGCTTGGGCCGATTGCTCGGCGAGCGCCCGGACCTCTTCGGCAACGATGGCGAATCCGCGGCCGTGCTCCCCCGCCCGCACCGACTCGATCGATGCGTTGAGCGCCAGCAGGTCGGTGCGCGACGAAAGCGTCCCGATCGACTGCACGATCGAGCCGATCTCTTTGGAATGTTGGCCCAAAGCCTGCAGTTTCCGCTCGCGGGCGCCGACATGGTCGCGGATCCGCTTCATTTCGTCGACCAATTCCTGGAATTCGCTCAAGCCGTTGGCGGCCAGCTGGCGAGCCGACGCCGACGACGCGACCGTCGTTTCCGCGTTGTCACCGATCGTCAGGATCTGATTGGAGAGCGATTCGATATGCCCTGTGGTCCGGTTGACGGCGTCGGTCTGTTCGTCGGCCCCCCCCACAATCAACTCGGCGCCGCGGCCGATCTCGCGCCCGCAAGCGATGACCTGCGCCACGTTGGTTTGCAAGTCGCGACCGTAGCCGGCCAGGATCCCGCGAAACTGCGTCGCGATAGGGATCGGCTGTCCATCCGGGCCCCGCGCGGTGCGTCGACGATCGACCTGGTTCAGAAACGAACGAAGCTCTTCCAATTCCAACTTGACGCGGGCGTCACCCTGCGTAGCAACCACCGATTCGTTGCGGAGTTGTGTGCACAGGGCGGCCAGCTGATCCAAGTCCCGCAAGCCGGTCTTCAACGGCTCGCGGGAATTTCCGCCGGTCGGACGCTGGAGCACTTGGAGCGCGCGATGCATCCGCCAGAGCGCCCAACCGGTGGGAAGCAGCCACAACCCGGCGGCCAGGCCGCAAAGCGTCCCCACCGCCCACGTCGCCTTCTGCTGCAGTCCCAACGCCAGGAAGGCTCCGGCGCCTAAACTCGCGACGGCGGTCAGAAGGATAAGTTGTTTAGTTCGCATGGATCGTTTCCAGAACAGGAGAGTTGGACGTGAGCTCGCCGCGCCCGTGATCTTGCCAGTACATCTCCAGGAGACGCGATGCGTACTGGCAGATGGCGATTGGATCGAGAACTTGTACGATGTGCTTCAAATAGGTGGCGGAACCCACCACGACCCGCGACCAATTGTCATCGCGGCTCGAGTAGCTGGAGTACGAGATCTCGAGCGAGACCAACGCCAACGCGCGATCGATGCGGAGCCCCCAAGGACCGTGGGCGCCCAACAAGATCATCACCTGACGACCCGCAACCTCAGCGGCTTCGTACTGCGCTTGCATCAGCGACCGCAGACTGACAATCGGAATGAACTCGTTCTGGGAATAGCCGATTCCACAAAGCACCGGGTCGCTATGGGGAATCGGAGTGATCGTCTTTTCCGGGACAACGCTGCGGATCGCCAACGAGGGGAGCGCGAACCAATGCTCGCCGCATTGGAAGACGCAGAATCGTTCGGAATGATCGAAGTCCAGTGGTTTCATCAGCGATGCTTCTCGAGTCCAGGTGCCAGCTTGTGGGAAGGGGGCGAACCAGTCGCGGCCGTCGGCGGCGCGACTTGAGCAGCAAGGCGTCGTTTCAGCCGAGCCAGCCGATCCTCGGCGGGAGGACCGCTGGAACGAACCGGCGGCGTCGGGACCCCTCGTAGGGCATCCGGCGAGTCGGGCAGTCGGTCCGACCGTCCCCGCTCACCAAAGGTCGCTGCCGTGGTCAGGGTAG
>JBGSLW010000037.1:0-16376 GCA_041740495.1 Pirellulaceae bacterium | reverse complement strand
GGTTCGGCAGCCGAAAACAACTAACGCGGTTAACCTAGGCTTTGTCCCAAAACATCAGCCGCCTGGCGCTAGCCTGCGGTTTTTTGGAACCCGGCGCCCGGAAACCGCAGGCTAGCGCCAGGCGGCTGATCTCAATGGAACGCGGAACTGTGTTTTGGGACAAAGCCCAGGGCGAACGTCGTAACGCTTGTCCTAGCAGGCAGTCCCGTGGCTGACGCTGTCCCGAGGTTGACGCTGCCAGCGTCGGAGCCGGGGAAACACGCGAACCGCACACGGCTTGCCGTTTCATGGTGTCGCAGTGATATAATTCCAGTTAGACGCTAATTGGAGTAACGAATGCCCGTGGATTTACCTTTGAACTCGATGACGGTCGCCGAGAAAATTCAGTTGCTCGAGGCGATTTGGGATAACTTGTGTCGCGTTTCGGGTGACGTTCAATCACCGGAGTGGCACCGCGGTGTCCTGGAAGAACGAACTCGGCGTCTGCAATCCGGACAAGCTTCCGCATCGCCTTGGAGTGAAGCCAAAGCCCGCTTGCTTAAGATTGGGCAATGATTGTCCACATTTCTTGAAAAACTGACGGTCAGCTATTGAACCGAGTCGCCCTCCGTTTCCCCATCCGCGGCCTTACTGACGTGGCCGATGCCGCTGACTTTTCCGTGGACTTTGGGGGTGCCTTGGTATCGGACGTTGCCGACGCCACTGACTTCGGCGTCCAGAGTCTCGGCCGCGTAGACTTGGGCATTGCCGGTCCCCGAAATCCGGATCGCGGCGCTGGTCGCGTTGAGCTTGGATAGCTCGAGATTCCCGGCACCGGAGAGCTCGCCTTCCAACCGATCGACTTCGCCTTCGGCGCGAATCGAGCCTGCTCCGCTCAATTCCAGGACGACGGAGTCACCCAAGTCCCCGGTGACGTGGATCCCACCCGCTCCGGAGACGATCGCCCGTTCCAGTTTCGGGAGCTGAATCGCGAAGCGAATGTCGACTTTGCCTTGGAGTGAGATTCCGTCCCGCATGCTCAGCTTCAGCCGGCCGTCGACGACTTCCGTCGTGACCTCGGGCAGCACGTTATCGTCAGCCGTAATCTGCACGTCGAAGGAGTCGCCGAGCTTGATTTCGACTTGGCCGATCGCTTCCAGTTCGACTTGGGTGAAGTCCGCTAATTGCCGAGATTCCGACTTCGCCACCCCGGAAGGCTCGATCTTCCGCTGGGTCTCCTGAGCTTGGACGTGGCTTACCAGCAACAGTATCGCAAGGCTGATCCAGAGGCGCATCGTAATCTCCAGGGATATCGCGGGATGTGATTTGCGGAACGCGAGCCAACAACGGGCACTACGGTAGAAACGAAACTCGGCGGCGAAGATTGCAGCCTTTTTTTTAAGACGGTTGAGATTTTTGGGAGTTGCCCGTTGTGGTCGGTGCAGTCATGGGAATGAATGGGAAGTGTGGGGAGAGATAGCCACAAAAAGCACAGAAGTCACAAGGAAGATGTGGCAGACTTAAGAATAAGATGTGGCCGCCTTTAGAATTGAACGTTGGCGTCTTGGATTCCGAGCCCTTCGTTCCCCTGCCCCTACTCCTATCTCGTACTCGCACCGGCACTCGGACCAGCATTGGCGCTGGCGCCCGTACCCGAATCCGACCTCTGCATTCCCTCCTTCCTCACGTCTTCCTCCTCTCTGCGACTCTGCGACTCTGCGGGAGACTTTCTTTTCTCCGTCCTGCAGGTAAGTCGCCTTCTTGATACACTGCCAAATCAGGAGTACCGAAATGGAGAAATACGTATTTGCTCGCACGCGACCGGTTCCGTTCGCCTGGTTGGCCGCGGCTGTCATCCTGATGCTTGCAGCGAAGGCCTCCTCCGCCCAAGAACTGGTCGAAATAGAGCGCCATCGAATCGGCGACATCGAATTCCGGACTCCGCCGGGGTTGACAGTCGAGCGAGTCGCCGGGAGTCCGTTGGTCGAACGACCGATCGTGGCGACTTGGGACAATGCGGGACGGTTGGTGGTGCTAGAGGCCGCGGGGCCGATCGATCCCGAAGCCGAGGATAACGGCAGCCGCCCGCATCGCATGGTTCGCCTGGTCGACCATAATGGGGATGGGATATTCGACCAGCGAATCGTCGCGGCGGAAGAATTGCGATTCCCTGTCGGAGTCTTGAGCCTTGGCGAAAATACGCTCGTTTCCTCCCCCCCAGAAATCTGGAACTTGATCGACGAAGACGGCGATGGCGTCTGCGAACGACGCGAAGTCTGGTTCGATCCCGGGACGATTACCCATTGTCGCAACGACTTGCACGGACCGTACTTGGGCCGCGACGGTTGGATCTATTGGTGTAAGGGGGCGTTCGCCGAACAGTCGCACGCCGAGTTCAACGGCCAACCGGTCACCAGTACCGCCGCACACATCTTGCGCCGGCGGTTCGACGGGGGCCCGATCGAGGCAGTGATGACCGGCGGCATGGACAACCCAGTCGAGCTCGCGTTTACCCCTCGGGGGGAGCGTTTTTTCACCAGCACCTTTGTGCAGCACCCTGGCGGCGGACGGCGCGACGGGATTGTGCACGCCATCTACGGAGGCGTGTACGGGAAACCACACGCTCCGCTGGACGGGCATTTGCGGACCGGGCCGCTGATGCCGATCATGACCCACCTGGGACCGGCCGCTCCCAGCGGTTTGATCGTCCCGGAAGACCTGAGCCTACTCCAGGCGGCAAAGCTCGCGGATAGTGAACACGTGTACACTATTGGCGATTTTTTGGTCGCCACCCAATTCAACTTGCAGAAGGTCTCCTCGCATCGTCTGATCCCGGAAGGAGCGACCTACCGCACGGAGGATCGCGATCTCTTGGTCGCGGACCGCGTCGAGTTCCATCCGACCGACGTTCTGGAGGACGCCGACGGCAGCTTGTTGGTGTTCGATACCGGCGGCTGGTATGACTTGTGCTGCCCTAGTTCGGCCTTGGACCAGACCGTGGCGACGGGGGGGATCTACCGGGTCAGCGCGCCAGAGTTAAAGCAGCGGACCGATCCGCGGGGCTCGGCATTGGATTGGGAAGGGATTACGGCAGCCGACGCAGTCGAGCGATTGTCGAATCCTTCCTGGTGGATCGTGCGGTTGGCCGAGCGGTGGTTGGAACGCCACGCGATGGAGGCCGAGCCGGCATTGGTGGGACTGTTGTCGAGCCAGAACCAGTCGCCAGCTTTACGATTGAAGGCGTTGTGGCTGCTGTGTCGTTTGGGGACCCCCGCCGCACAAGCTGCGATGGCGGGAGCGCTCGGAGACCCAAGTCCAGATGTGCGGCAGGCGGCGGCGTTGGCGATTGCTCTGCATCGTTGGCCTGCGACCGAGCCATTGGTTCGATTGTTGCAATCCGACTCGGATCCGGCGGTGCGCCGCGCGGCCGCGGAGGCATTGGGGCGGCTTCGGGACCCGGCGGCTGTCGAATCACTGCTGGAGGCAGCGGCCAATCCCCAGCTGGACGCGGACCGCGTGTTGGAGCATTCGATCTTATTCGCGTTGATGGAAATCGGAGAGCCCACTTCGTTGGCCCGTGATTTGGAAAGTCCTGATTTGAGACGCCGACGGACAGCGCTCCGCGTGCTTTCCGAATTGGACTCGGAGCTTCTCCGGCCAGCCGCCGTGTTATCCGCCCTCAGGGATCCCGATCGCGGAATGCGCGACTTGGCGGTGAGCATCCTCCAGGCGCGGCCTCAATGGTCGGCCGAATTGTCCCCTGAGCTGGAGCCATTATGGAAGACTGCTCCCTCGAGCGACTCGGATCGAGCCGCGTTGTTGGCAGTGCTGGGCGCCTGGTTCGGCCAGCCGGAGATGCGCCAGCAGTTGACTGAGAAACTCCAAGGGGTAGTCGCAGCGCCGTGGTCCGTGCAGGCCTTGGTCGCCGATGCGCTGGAGGCGGGGCGGGCGACCGAGTTGCCGCACGAATGGTCGCCCCTGCTAGCTGCATGGCTGACTGACGCTTCGACACCCGCGTCGATCCGCGCCCAAATCCTCCGCTGGCTCGATCCAATCCGGCTCGATCCCGCGGCCGATCGCGAGCTGATCGAATCCCTCCTGGCGCAAGCGGAATCGCATTCGGAGGATCCAAGCCAATTGATCGCGTATGTTCGAGCCTTACCGGACCAAGCGCCGCTCTCGAAGAAAACAATCGAGAGCCTGCTGAAAGTAGCCACGAAGTCGAAGGCGGATCCAGTTCGATCTTCCGTCATTCAGCTTCTTCCACAGTTGTCGCTGTCGGCCGAGCAAGGTCGCGAGCTGATGGAGGAATGGCCTGTCACGAATGCTTCCGACGCGACGGCATTGGTCACGGCGATCGCGCGCATCGGCGACGACTCGTTGGACGAATCGATGTTGTGCCGACTTCAAGGCATCTATTTGGGACGGTCAATACCGCAGGACGTTCTGCTGGAACTCTATCGGCATCGAAATCCGGAGCTACTGGAATACGCCCGACAAATCGCAGCCTTCATTGCCAAACCGCCCGTGGAAATCGGCGAAGCACTAGAAGAACTGACTCAGCGGCTTCCAGAGGGCGATCCGCTCCGCGGAATGCAGGTCTTCCGTACCGCCCCGGGGAACTGCAGCGTCTGCCATCAGGTGGCGTACGTCGGCGGCACTACGGGCCCCGATCTCAGTCGAATCGGTGCGACGCGGACGGGCCGAGAATTGCTGGAAGCCATCGCCTATCCGAATCTGCGGCTGGAACAGAGCTACCGCAGCGTCAAGCTGATCACGGCGGACGGCAAAACGTACAACGGGCTGATCGAACGCGAGGACTCCGGGTCGCTGGATCTAGTCACCGGCCCCGATCAGCGCGTGCGACTGGCGATCGACGAAATCGACGAACGGCTCCCGAGCGAAGTCTCCGTGATGCCCTCCGGCATGGCCGAGCAACTGACGCCGCAACAACTCGCGGATCTAATCGCATTCCTCGAATCACGGCGTTAAAAGCTGCTCCAGTTTCATCTCCCTTTTCCCGCGGAGGTCGCGCAGTCTTGTTTCCATGCACATTGCACCTTCCTCGTTTAACGCCAAGCCGGAGGCGCCGGCTACTATTGGCCCGGAGGCGCCGGCTACTATTGGCCCGGAGGCGCCGGCACAATCGGCTCAGCGGGTTATTCGTAGCCGGCGCCTCCGGCTTGGCGTTAAACGAAATGTGAGAAACTTGGCGTTAAACGAAATATGGGAAACTTGGCGTTGAACGAAAAGAGAGAAATTTGGCGCCGTACAACCTTTCGACCTCGAGCGGGTGTAGGACCGACATGACAAACGACTGCTCTGCGACGTCCAACATCGCTGTCGAATCATTGAGTCGGCCCGCCGCACTGGCGGACCTGCAAGGTCTTGCCAAGTTGCTGATCGATGCCGTCGATTCCGGTGCGGCGGTGAGCTTTCTTGCGCCGCTGGCACTGCCTGAGGCCGAAGCCTGGTGGCGCAAGACGCTGGAGGATTCCGCGCCGCGAGCGATCTTCCTGGTCGCCCGCTGCGAAAACCAAGTCGTCGGCAGCGTGCAACTGCAGCCAGCCTGGGCGCCGAATCAGCCGCACCGCGGCGAAATCGTTAAGCTCCTGGTCCATCGCCGCGCGCGGGGACAAGGGCTGGGCACGCGATTGATGCAGTCGATCGAGTCCTTGGCCCGCGAGGCCGGCTTTCGTCTGCTGACGCTCGACGCGAAACGTGGCGCGACTGCCGAGCGCGTTTATCAAAAGCTCGGCTGGACCCAAGCCGGTATCATCCCCAGCTTTGCCCTCGATCCGGACGGTCAGGGTTGGCATGATACGGTGTTGTATTTCAAAGAGTTGTAAGAACTTGGCGGGCCCTCCGACCCCTCATTTGTGATCTCTCGAATTCACCCTCCCGCGGAAAGTATAGTAGTCTCATGCCCCCGCGGGAGGGTCGGCCGCACGACGCGGCCGGGGAGGGGAAGTGCACCGCTCCCCACGTTATTGTTCCGTGGCTCTTGTGGAATCGAGCCGCTTTAACGCATCATTCACCATCGCCGAAACAACCGCCGCGAAGATCGAGTTTTCACCAATTTCCAATTTGGGCAAACGGTGATCCTTGCCATCTTGATCGCGTTTCCAGGATCGTGCGATGGAGACGCCCATCTCTGGCGTCGACTTAATCAACGGTTGCCCAAATTGAACTCCAATCCAACGCGTTGCATTTTTGTCCTCGATCGACGGGAGTGCTTGCCAGAACAAAGCGGTTGGCTCTTCAATCGCCTTTTGAACGGCATCCAAACCGGCGCGAGGCGAGTTGGATCGGTTTGTCGTCGCTGTGACCGCGGCGAGGCGAACGAGTTCGAGCAATTCGCAGGTCCAACGTCGGCTCCCGGAAACCATGAAATAGATTTCTTCGCCAAATGTAGGGTGGACCGCACTCCTGACAAATGACTCGGGAGGCATATCTTGCACGCGGAGATAATCGACATCGGGAACGGCCATGAATTCGGATTGCATTGCATGGCTAGCCAATTGGGCCAACCGCTGGTCCACGATGGATTGCAAGCCGCCGAGTTCATCCTGATTGAGCGATGAAGCCAAGCCGCACAATAACGCGGCTGCAACGATCGCATCGCTTGGATTCGTCGCTTGATTGCCCAACCGATCGATCGCACTCTTGGCGATATACCGCAGCTCGATCGGATTCCAATTCGAGCTTTGTTGCAACGACGCGACCGACAACCAATGTGCGGTCCCGAAATACTCGGGGTTAGAAAGGAACTCGTCAATTTCGGATGCAACACGCTTCTCTAACTCGGATTCGCGCTTTTCGACGAATAGCCGTCGAAACGATAGAAACTGTTCTATCTTACGCGTTGTGAAATCTCCTGGATCGCATTTGGGATCGGAAAGCAAGTCGATCGCGACGTCAAACCCTCGGTGCCAAAACGAATAGTCGCTTTCTGTCCGAGTCGGATCGACTGCACGAATGCTCCAAAATAAACCCAGATAGGCCAATTTTCCGCTGGCTTGTTCGGCCTTTGCCGTGGCCAATATCTTCTGCCAGTCGCTGTCGCTCAGGGCCAGCGACGCCAACAGGTTGCCGAGGCGAGGCGTCTCATCCCACCATTGACCCGAATGCATGGTCAGAACTGCAACCAGCGTTTCCCGGATCTGGTCCGCTGTGTCCGCCGAATTGAGCGCGGCGACCGCCTGAAGAATCTCGGCCCATTGCTTGGGGTTTTGTTCTCGTTGAAGCGCCTCCAACCAACTAGAGAGCGGGCGTCCGTCGTATAGAGGTCCGTCACTGCGAGGATCGGCGGCTGCGATTTGCAATTGCTCCGGCTTCGAGACATCGAGCGCCCGCTGCGTAATGCGGGCCAGGACGACGCCGCCGCGCTCCAACGTGACCTGGTTTTTGTCCAAGGTGTAATTATCCGCGGCCCCTTCGATTTCGATCTCGTACTGGCCGGCGAACAAGCGGGTGCTGGTGGCGCCGGGTTTCACTTGAAGTTCATCGTACTGCCGACCATCGCGAAGGACGCGGACGCGGATGTTGGCCGAGTCGGATTCGATCACCAATTGTCCCTTTTGGGTATCCAGGACGATCACAACTCCCGACACCAACGCCGCTGCGGCAAGCGCCAGCGTTAGTAGCCGCCCTACCCACCGTCGACCGCCGCGATGGTCCGGGATTCGCATGGGAACTGGAGCAATTTCGGCGATAGCGATCGAATTTCCCGATGCCGCATCATCACCAGATTTCAATTGCTGTTGAACGCGTTCGAGTAACTCGACCAGATCGGCCGAATCGCAAAAAGGCGCTAAGGCTTCGGCCAGGTGCGCTGCACTGGGAGGACGCCGGGCTGGATCGCGGTCCAACGTCGCCTCGATCAATTCGACCAGCCCCCCGGGGAGTTCGGGCCGCAAAGTACTCGCCAGGGGCGGTCGCGAATTGGCCAAGAGCCGCAGTTTTTCCAACGGAGACTGGTTGGAGCTGGCAGCGAACGGTGCTCGTCCGCACAACAGCCGAAACAGCGTCGCGCCGAGCGCGTACACATCGCTGCGATGATCGACCGCCTCGGCTCGTTCCGCTTGTTCGGGCGCCATGTAGTCCAGCGTCCCCAGCAGTTGCCCGACGGTCGTCAGTTCGACCGAGGCCCCTTGCCAACCCTCCAGTTGTACCAGTCCGAAATCCAGAATCTTGACCTGTCCGCCGCGATCCAACATGAGATTGGACGGCTTCAAGTCGCGGTGAACTACGCCTTGGGCGTGGGCGGCGTCCAACCCGATTGCCGCCACGCGAATCGCCTCGCACGCCTCGGCGACCGGCAACCGACCGAGCCCTTTCGCGATTCGCCCCAGGTCGAGTCCATCGACGAGCTCCGTCACCAAGAATTGAATCCCGTCTTGTTCGCCCGCATCGATCGCGGCGACGATCGCGGGATGCGATAAACGCCCTAGGGCGGCAATCTCGCGCTCCATCCGCCGAAAGGACTCGCTCATCGGCCCGCGGAAGATTCGCAGGAGTTTGATTGCGACTAGTTTTCCTAACTTTTGATGCCGCGCCCGATATACTTCGGCCATTCCACCTTGGCCGATCCGCTCCAGCAATTGGTAGCTGCCAAGCGTCGTTCCGGGCGGGAGGAAGTCCACGTTCCACCTGACCGCAGATGCAGGATCGTCCGCCTGCCAGGACTTGATCGATTCGATGAGTTCGCCTAGTTTTGCCGCCGCCGGAGATACCGGATCCGTTTCAGAACTGGCGCGCTCACCGTCTGTTGTGTAGGACCCATCTCCCGCCGGAAGTCGATCGGAGCCAGCCCCTTTTGCCAGGAAATCGGTCTCGGATTCTAACTCGCAGATTGTCTGCTCGCAGGCCGCGCAGCGTTGCAGGTGAACCTCCATTTCCGTTGCGTCTTGATCGCTCCCCCAGCCTTGCAAATAGGTGGAGAGTTGTTGACGAGAATAGCAAGTGTTTGGCGGGGTCATCCGATCCACTCGTTAGCTGAAGCGCGTGTTAGTTGTGCGGTGGAGGACAAGCGGCGGGGATCGTTAGTTTTGTTCATTGAGTTGACAATCCCCCCTCTCCGCCCGCGTCCTGCGGGCGACTCTCCCCCGAGGACGGGGGAGAGTGAAAAAAATCTGCCGAGAATCGTTTGTTAAACGATGAGGGAGAGTGCATTGCTTGTCCTCCTCGCTTATCCTAAACGAATCGCGCGTGACAGTGTCGAAAACCGAGGCCACCCGACCGATGCCGTCCACCAGTTCGTTCGATCGAACCTCTCCTAGCATTCTGGCCAGAATTCGCCAGCGCGATCCGGCTGCCTGGTCGCAGTTTGTGGAGCTCTATGCGCCGTTGGTTGCCGCGTGGTGCCGGCAGCGTGGCCTCTCTTTGGAGGATACCGCCGACGTGGTCCAAGAGGTTTTTTGGGCAGTCTCCCGCGGCGTCGCTTCGTTCGTGCCGCACGGTACGCAAAGCGGTCAATTTCGCAGCTGGCTATGGGTGATCACTCGCAACAAGATCCGAGATTGGGCGCGAGCCAAAAAAATCGATCGAGCGGAAGGAGGCAGTTCGGCAGTTCGACGCTTGCACACGGTGGCGGGCGAACAAGATAGCGATGACGAACCGACGGCGGCGGGCGAGTTGAACGCGCTCACTCGTCGAGCTTTGAGCCAGGTCGAGAGCCAATTCGAGCGGAGCACCTGGCAAGCCTTCTGGCGGACCGCCGTCGACGGGGTGCCGACGCAGGTCGTGGCCGATGAGTTGGGATTGAGCCCCGCCGCGATCCGGCAGGCGCGCTCCCGCGTCCTTCGGCGGCTGCGAGCGCAATTGGGCGACGGAATTTGAGGACTTTCGGAATCAGGTTGCATTTGCCAGACATCGGTCGACCGCGGATGCAATTCCCAAGGACACGCCAGTTTTCTCAAGGTAATCGCGATCCAGCGATTCCCAGTTTGCGCGGACCAGTGCAGCGGCGTCAGCTTGGTCGATGATTCGCCCTGCCAGCAACTTCAGCAGAATCAAATCTTCACACGTCAGAATTTGGACCGGAAACCCCAACACCTCAGGCGAGACAGTTATGCACCAGCACTTTGCAGACGGCCCGCCAGTTCGACGAGATGTTCGAAATGGCGTTGGGACTGCTCCCGACACCATGCTCGATAGGCCGCCTGGGCTTGCTCTGGACCCAGGCGCTGCTGGAAACCAGCCAGCACCAGAAGTTCTGTCGAATCGACAAGATCGAGCCAGGCGCGGATAGAGCGGTCAACTGCCTCAGGCGATAGGCAGGCGGGGAGATCCGAAGGGTTGGGCTGTGTCGACATGGGTTGATTGTACGCGGTCTACGACCGCCGCGGGACTCCGAAATGGTGCAGGACATTTCGCACGAGCATCTGCAGCTTGGGATCGGCCGAGAGCGCCCAACCGACGGCGATCGCGCCGCCATGGAAGACTCGACCCCCTTGCGGCCGTTCCCAGTAAATCATTTCGGCGACCGTTCCGTCCGGTGCGGTCGTCGGCTGTGTGAAATAGTCGAGCGCGTTCGTTTCCTTCCGCACGCCACGGGCCAACGTCACGATCCCGGCAGGCTCCTCCGGCAAGGCAGCTCCCTCCGGAACGTGCTTCGTGATCGCATTCAACCGGGAGACTCGCACATCCCATTCGTGGCCGATTGCCTTCGGCACGCCTCCGTCCGGTGCGTGCCCAAACGTTGCGTCCTGGGCGAGTCCCACATCCTCCGGCTGATGAAACAAAAAGTGCTCGGGCGTCTCGACGACATACACTCCGATTCCCTCCTTGTCGTTTCCGCCCCAACCGTCGCATTCCAGCCCCACGACCTGCCAGGCGGGCTGACCGCATTCCCGCAGCAAGCTCCCGCGACGACCGTCGTGGCTGTGGTAGAGCTCGCCGATCGTCGCGGTCGGCCGCCCCCCGATCCGCTCGTCGAACTTCCGGCATTCCATCACGGAGCCATCGCCTGAAAAGCTGACCCGCCAGAACATCGTATTGCCTGAGAAGACGAGGGCATTCCCCCCGCCGCGGAGGTACCGATCCAGCCCCTCGCAGGCTTCGCTGGACCAATACTCACTGTGCCCGTTGATCAATACGGCCTGGTAGCCGGTCAGAAGATGCGGATCCCGATGCAGATCGAAATCGGTGACCATATCGTATTCGTAACCATTTTGCTCCAGCCAGACATGGGCAAAGCGTTCGCCGCGCATCAGGTGGCTGTAGCGCGTGTCGGGCGGGCTGTACCAGACATCGGGGCCGGCCACCGGCCAGGGCATTCGCAGCCCGAGTTGATACGTGGGCTGACCGGCGACGTGGCTGCGATACATCGAGAACGCGGGGGCTTGCGGATGGCTGTTCGCCCCACCTTCGGTCGAGACGTTCCAATACGTTTCGACCGGCCGATTCACCGTGAACGGCGCCGAGTTATACGCCAACCACGTATTGGACGAACCCAACACCAGCAGCGGAGCCTTCGGTCGAGACTCGGGGCGTCGGACGATGAACGTGATGTGGTACGACATCGGCTTGCCGTCCAATTCAAAATGAGCCCGTCCGCAGTAAACGCCGCTGCGGGCACCCGCCGGAACGGGCCACTCGTGCGTCGGCTGCCAGCCGCAATCGTACAAGTCATCGGAGGCGAATCGGAGCCCGTGCCCGCGGCGCGGATCTTCCGCCGGCTGGTAATCCCCGCCATAACGCGGCACGGAATTCCCGTCGAAACTCGGTCCGCCGATCATCCAGGTGGCGTGGTTGACGATTCGACCGTGCCTTGCCGACGGTCCGAAATCGGTCAAGCGGTCCCCGCGCTCTTCGGTCATCGGCCAGCAGGACAGGACCCCGTCGGCGGGAGGCGCGGTCAGGCCGCGATCGGCCAGCCGACTCCCGATTTCTTCTGCCGATAACGCGCGCCCGTAGAGAATTGGCATTGCGATATCGCCGTCCAGCACGTGTTGCAACTGCTGGTCGATCGATCGGGCGCCCAGAATCAGCGGAGCGTTCTCCAAGTTCGGGGCCGCCGTCGCCGCCGATTCGGCGATCCGCTTTCCGTCCAACCGCAATTCCAATTGTGTTCCAGTCCATTGTCCTACGAGGTGATGCCAGCCGAGCCGTTCCAGCTGCGGTCCGACCAGTGTCCCGCTGGCCCCTGCCGCGAACTGCAGTTCACCTCCGGCCGCCAATGCCAAGCCGAATCCATGCTCGCCGGCTGCCTGGGTCACGATCGCTTGCGGCCCGTCGACGCGAAACAGACGAACCCAGCATTCGATCGCCAGCGAGTGGGAGACTTCCGCGGCTTGCAGTCCCCGCTCGATCACGACGCACGAACCTGGGTAGATCGCCTGCTGGGCCGGCGTCCCGGGAGTGAAGGTGTGCAGGATCTCGTCGCTCGCCTGGTCGTCGACCGCCAGTCCCAACCGAACCACGGACAATTCGTAGCCGATGCTGCTGCTGACGTGAAAGCGAATCGTCTCCCCCGCGGCGACACTGGGCGCATCGGCGTACGCGTGGAACCCCTGCAGCAACAACGGCGGCGGGCGAAGCGAATCCATGGCCGGGGAAACGCCCGCGGGCTGGCGCGGCCAACCGAGTGCGGGCAACGCCATGGCAGCCAGTGCACCGACCGAGCCTTGCTGTATCGCCGTTCGTCGCGTGATCTTAGTCATACATTGTCGAACCGTTGTCCCCAACAGATTCCGAAATTGTAGAACAGTTGTCCTCAACTGTTTTCAGAATTGTAGAACAGTCGTCCCCAACTGTTTTCAGAATTGTAGAACAGTTGTCCCCAACTGTTTTCTTCATGGAGGCGGCAATGTTGTAGCTCGAAACCTAACGATCCGCAGGACAAGCCTGCGGGATTTGAAGATTTCATGCCAGGCCGATGGTGGTTTGGAATTGCAATGCCTCACGCTTGACGTGGGGATCGTTGCGCTTCGTGATGCGTAAACGAGAAACAATTGTGACAATTGTTCTACGCTGGACTATCGCCGAGCGCGCGGTGTTTTTTTCTTGGTCGGTTTTTTGGTTGGGGGTTTTGCTGGTTGGGTTGTCTTGGTCACCGCTTTTTTCTTCGTCGCGGCTTTGGTGGCCACCGTTTTTTTGGCAGCTGGTTTTTTGGCAGCTGGTTTTTTGGCGATGGGTTTCCCCGGCTGGCGTTGAGCGTTCATCGCCATCGCCGCCTGATACCGCCGGATAAACACGGGGACCGGGGTTCGGCGAATGAGCTCGCCGATCACGTTGAGCGCCAAGTCCTCGGCCTTCTTGAATCGCACGCACGACTTGCCCATGTCCAATTTCTTGCCGGTCTTGGCCCACTCGCTGCGGAACCAGTTCTCTCCCTGGTCCATGTACTCGCAAAACAAATACAACGAGAGGTGGTTCTTTTGCGAAGCCAGACAGACATAAGGGAGCGGCTGCTTCGGATCGCAGTGATAGCCGGCCGGGAAGACTCGGTGCGGGACATAGTACCCGATCATCCCATATTGCATCCCCTCTTCGAAATCCCGATCGAGGTTGGCTCGAATGACGTCCCGCACCGCCAGGATCGCCTCCCGGCGATCGGCCGGCAGTTCGTTTAAATACTGATCGACCGACTTGGCTTTGCTTTGCATCGCCCCGCTCCTCTTGGTTGCCTGCGTCTCGATTGGGCTGAATAACCGCTCCAATCATTTTAGTCGTCGTCGACTGCCGGCGGTAAGCTGGCCTGCCAGCCTCGATTTCGGCCACGATGTCAACCAGAACGCATGCTTGAGCCGGTAAGAGCCGTTCACGTGGCGGTACCGCAACAATTTCTTGGGGAAGATACGTCCAATGCTCGGCGATCACTTGAAGCTCTTGGCGCAGATGCTGGCGATCTCGGTTGCCGGCGGATTGATGTACCTGCTTCCGCGATTCTACCAACAGCGGATCGTCAACGAACTGCAGCGCGCACCGGCTACGCAGACCTGTATCGTCTGCGCCGGCAGCGAGCGCCTCCCGTGCCTGATGTGCGGGGGGAAGGGAGAACGCATGGTGCTGACGCTGACTCCCGCCTGGGGGAACCGATCGAACGCGTCGACTCGACCGCCGATCTGCGAATCCTGCAACGGCTCCGGCAAAGTCTGGTGCCCCAGCTGCCGGAAGTAGAGGCTGGAGGCGGTAGGCGGTAGGCTGGAGCAAGTCGTCGCGGTGCCGGCAACCGGTAACAGGGGACGCAGTGTGCGAAGTTTATGGCCAGGGTAAAGCCGGCGCCTGCGGCTTGGCGTTAAACGAGTTTTTGGGTAGGGGACATTGAGTGCAGCAAGGAAGGTGAAGCCGGCGCCTGCGGCTTGGCGTTAAACGAGTTGTTGGGTAGGAGACGTCGAGTGCAGCGAGGAGGGTAAAGCCGGCGCCTGCGGCTTGGCGTTAAACGAGTTTTAGCGCGGGGCGTCGAGTGCAGCGAGCAGGTGTTGGAGCTCGAAGAGGACTGGTTCGCCGTTGCGAGCGATCAAGGCGCCGCCGACGATGTGCAACGCGGTGAGGTTCCCCCACCGGTGTTCGCCGGTCGATTTCTTGAGCAGTTCGACCAATTCTTCTGCCGATGTCGCATTCGCCAAGTCGTCCGAGATCGCGAATACGCGAGTCTCTACGGTGTGCTCGGTTCTGCCCAGAATCAGCAATCCGTCCCGCACGACAAAACTAGTATCGTGGGGCGACAACACCAACTCGAGTGCGGTGCGCAGAGATACGTTTTCCAATCGGCAGGTCACCGGCGTGTCCCAAGTCAGGTCGGCATTATGATCGAGGACCAGCTGCAATCCCGTCGTATCGAAAATCTTTTCGCGCACCGCGGAAAACGGTTCGTCTTCGAAATCCCAAGTGTCGATCACGTCGTCCAGGCGCTCGAGGACTTGGGCCGACCGCTGGTCGAATTCAGCGAACGGCAAAATGCCGCTGTGCGGCAGAGCAGCTGCCTCCGCGGTCGGCATCAACCCGGCCTGAATGACAACTTGCGCGTGTCCGGTTGGCGCGGCCAACCATGCGATCGTGGCGACTCCCCACAGAATCCAGATGTTTCTCGAGTACATTGTCAAGCTCCTGTTTGAATTGACAAAGCCGCGTGCCGGTTTGAGAATGAACCGCTGCGTTTGGCTTGATTGTAATCGAAAGGAGGGGGCGCGACGCATTGCTTTCCCGGCGCCCCTTGGATGGAATCCAAACCCAGCACCCAAGCATCGATTGAATTGTTGGCCCCGGCGGGGGATTGGGACTGCCTGCGCGCTGCTTGGGAAAACGGGGCGGATGCGGTCTATTTTGGCTGCGACTGCGGGTTCAATGCGCGGGCTCGAGCGACCAATTTTCCGTTGTCCGATTTGCCGCGGATAGCGGACGAGCTGCATCGGCGCGGCGTGCGCGGCTATGTGACGTTGAACACGCTGATTTTTTCTCGAGAATTGCCGGAGGTGGAAACCGTCGTGCGCGCGATCGCCGCCGCCGGGTTGGATGCGGTCCTGGTGCAAGACCTGGGGCTCGCTCGTCTGATCCGCCGCACGGCGCCAGGCTTGCCGATCCACGCCTCGACCCAGATGACTTTGACTAGCTCCGAGTGCATCGCGGCGGTCGAAGCGTTGGGGCTGGCGCGAGTCGTCCTGCCGCGGGAGTTGTCGCTGGACGAGATTCGGCAGATCACGGCGGCCACGTCGCTTCCTGTGGAAGTCTTCGTCCACGGAGCGCTCTGCGTCGCTTACTCGGGGCAGTGCCTGACCAGCGAGTCGTTCGGGGGGCGCAGCGCCAATCGCGGACAGTGTGCTCAGGCATGCCGCTTGCCCTACGACCTGATCTGCGACGGCCGCGAAATGGACCTGCAGGCGCGCCGGTACTTGTTGAGCCCTCAGGACCTGGCGGCCTATCCACTGGTTCCGGAATTGCTGGCGGCCGGCGTGCGCTCTTTGAAGATCGAAGGGCGACTCAAGACTCCGGAGTACGTGGCGAACATCGTCCGCCATTACCGGCAGGCGATTGACGCCGCGTTGGCTGGCCAACCGGTGGACTGGCCATCGCGCGATGTGTACGAAATGGAAATGTCGTTCTCGCGAGGGTTCTCACCGGGTTGGCTGGAGGGTTGCGAGCATAAACGGTTGGTCCCCGCGCTGAGCTCGGCCAAACGGGGAGTCCTGCTGGGAGAAATCCGACGGCTGACGCGGTCGGGGATCGAACTGGAATTGCAGGCCCCGATCGCTCGGGGCGATGGAGTCGTTTTTGCCGGAGATCGCTCGAGCGGAAACGAGATCGGCGGGCGAGTTTATCAAGTCTATCAGGCCGGGAGAGATTGCCCGGAGGAGATTGAATCCGGCGTGGTCGAACTTCGTTTTCATCGGACCGCCGTGCCGCTCCAACAGCTGTTCGTTGGGCAGGCCGTCTGGAAGACCGACGACCCGCGG
>JBGSLW010000036.1:0-4226 GCA_041740495.1 Pirellulaceae bacterium | reverse complement strand
GGCGGCTGAGTCGATCGAGCGCTCCCGCCAGTGTCGGGCCGCCGGTTTGGCAGGCTTCCATGATCTGTTCGACTTCCAGCGGATCGGTGATCTCTGCCAACGTTTCGGCGCCTTGGGGATTGACCGAGATCAATACGAGCCGGGTCGCCAGGCGGACCAATTGCAAATGATGTCGCGGTCCCAACGGGACTTGCGCGATAATTTCGATCATCTGGCCAGCGGTTCGAGCTCTCGCGCTTCCCCCACGTGCTCCCAGCAGGAACCGCAACGCGAAGTATCCTGCCACGACCAGTGCCACGCTGAAGATTGCGGTCGTCGCCGGATCGCGAGTCCACTGTTTCCAATTCCAGCTCCCCGTCCGGACCGCGGCCGCGGCGGGTGGGGCCAGTGCCTGGCAAAGCGGGTCGGCGACCGGTGTGGAATCGGCGAATGCGGAGTCCTGGTTCTCGGGGCACCCGCTGGGCAGTTCCGTCCCTCCTGTCGTGGGGAGCGAACAGACGCCTCCGGGGCACGACAGTTCCGTGCCTTCCGGTCCTGCACAATCCGATTCTGCATCGTTAACGTCGAAATGGAGGTCACTGGCCGGCGCAGCAACCGCCGACTCCCATGGATCGAGCGATTCTTGGCTCCAGGCGGAGGCCATGGCCGCGCCGCACACCAAGCTCGCTGCGGCCAAGCTCCATCGCAGTCGGCGAACCCATCTGCCTGGAATAGGTCGGTTCATTTTCAACTCCTTGGACAACTCAGGCGGCATCGCGAATCCAATTCTTGATGATCTCGGCGGCGCGGTCGGGATCGTCGCTGACGACCTTCCGCAGACGCTGCCGCGTCTCGTCGTTGAGCGGAATATGTGCGGCTCGTTCCCGCGCCTCCCAGACTCGTGCTGAGTATTGCGGCGCCGGCGTCGGTTCGCTTTGCGGTTCGCTCCGCGGACGCAGCAGCCAAGCCACAGCCCCCAGCAAGGCCGCGCCAGCCACTAGCAAGGCCCACAAGGAATTCTGCCGAGTCCACCCGAGCGCCGTTCCCCAGGGTTGCGCCGCGGCGGGTGCCGTTGAGATCGGCTGGGGCTCGATCGTCACCTCGACGGTCCCCACCTGACATGGCAGCGATTCGCAAGCTAACAGCGGCCGCAATTCCGCAGCGATCGACGATTCCAGCTGGCGGCGCTGCGATTCGGCCAGCGGCCGGGTTGCGTCCGCCAGCGTTGTCTGACAATCGCAAGGGATGTGCACGCGCGCCTGGATGATGAAATGGCGGCCGAGCGGCGCGGGATGCGCGCTGGTCGGGGGATTCGATGCGGCGGGATCGGCTACCTGCTCTTCTGCAATCGATACGGGCTGATTCACCAATACGGTCGGCGGCGGCTCAATCGTGGCGACCGCAACGGCGGAATCACCCGCCACCGCGGCGATGGGTGCCGGCGACGGTGACGCAGCCTGCGACTCGACTTCCACCAGGCGAACGTTGATATCGGCGGTCGGACTGTAGCGCGCCAACCAATCGGTGAGTCGTTGCGTCAAACGAGCTTGTTCCAGCCAGACCAGGCTGTCGCCGGCGGGGAGTGCACCGTCGTCCAGTGTTTCCGCGTTATAGGCGTGCCCGGCCGCGATGTCCGTGATCACCACATCCCGCCGCTCCAACCCGGCGACTTGTCCCAAAACGGTGTCGCGAATCGCCCGAACCTGGTGGCGCTCTAGAATCCGTTCGGCGCGCGGCCGCACGACCACCGCCAACTTCCGCGACGTTTTCGGAGGAAAGCCGGGCTCGGTCAGTTCGTCCAGGTCGACGTGCGCATCGGCGACGAACTCGAGTTGCATGATCATCTGCCGGATCATCTTTTTTTTCCGCACCAGCGATTTTTCATGCTGCTGCTGCCGGTTCGACCAGAAGTCCGCGCTCGACTCCGGCTCGTACAAACTATGGCTGATGTCGGGAAGGGCGTCCTGTTCCGCCAGGGCTTTGAGGTACAAGTCTTGCTTCGTCTGGTCGACGTAGACCTGCCGACCGCGAATCTGGAAATCGCTCAATCCCGCCTTGCCAAACGCGAGTTGCATCCGAGCCAGATCGTCATCGACCAGGCGGGCATGCGGCAGCAGAGGAACGCGGGTCACTCGCCCCCAGCGATACCAACCGGCGGTCCCGGCGATCGCCGCCAGCACCACACCGCACCAGACCACGAACCGCCGATTTGCCGGCGTCATGCGGTTCCAGTGCTCTCCCAGCGAATTCGTGTTTCTTTCGGACATCGATCGTCAACCACTGCCAGGTAGAATTAACCGGCCGCGCGGTGCGCCTGCACTACGGCGCCGCGCAGAGTCACCGCCCAGCCTCCTTGCGGGCATCGCCGCACGTCGATCTGCCCGCTGAATTCGCGAATCGCACGTTGCAAAGGAGGCCAATGCGTCATCCACTCCATCCGCGGCAACTCGTCCTCATCCGCTTGATGGGCGTCGGCGATTTCCAGCTCCCAGTGTTGCGAGTCCCCCACCAAGGTGATGAGCAACGACTCGCCGGTTTCGGCACGCAACACCGTGTCGGCCAACAGCAAACTGATCGCCTGACGAATCGAGTCGACGCGATGGCCGTCATGGAGTGGGACTGCCGGCAGGTCCAATTCGACTTCGACCTGTCGGCGATTGATCTCCGGTTGCAAGTCCTGCGCAACTTGCCGCACGATTTCTTGGATACAGAGGATCGGGTGGGGTTGGGATTGGGCGGCATTCACGGTTCGTTCTCCTCTGTCGGCCAGCCACGATCAGGTCCTCGACACGCCGAAGAGGGCTTGTACAGGAACTCGAGGATCCGTGTCAATTCAGATGCGGAGGAGAGATCCGCTAGCGGAATCTGCCAAGGCAGAGCAACCAATGTAGAGCGATTGGCCCCAATCGCTCCGCGCCGCAGGAAGAAGAACAGTTGACGACAACTTTTCTACAAAGTGTGTAGAGCAACCAATGTAGAGCAATTGTCCTCAATTGCTCTCCGAACGCGTTACGATCCGGATCCTTCGGGGATCTCTTCCAATCCAGCGCCACCACCCGGTTGTTGTTTTGGTTTGCCGCGACCGCGGCTACGGCTTTTGCCGCTTCCGCAGCCCTGTCACTGGCTGGGGAGCGGCAAACTTTGCAGCTCGTTCAAATCCATCCGAGCCAAGCGAACGGCAGCTTCTAGATCTTCTCGACTTTGCGTCATCGCTCCGTCGTCGCCGCTTTGTCGAGCCCGTTCGGCGAGTTGCCAATAGTGCTGGCGAGAGGCCTCGATTTCCGGGAGCCATTCCTCCTTCGGCAATCCCTCCAGTCGCATCAGCCAGGTCATGTAATACTGCGAGCTGGCCAACGCCGCTTCGACTTCCGCAAGGAATTGCGGATCCGTATCCTCTTCGGTCAGTAACTCGCGGAAGAGCTGCCCCAACGTCTCGCGCGCGGCGGGGAGTTCCTTCGCCAGCATCTGGGCTTTGGCTTTCTCCAAGACGATGCGGCGACTCTCGTTCGTCAGGTCGGGGGGCACTTGGGCCATCGCTTCGTCGAACTGCTCGATGGCCGTGGGCCAATCGTTTTGGGCCACGCTGTAGCGGGCCTCGCGCAGAGTTTGGTCGAGGCCATCCAGATCTGCATGCTCGCGTCCTGGACCCAGGTGATAGATCACCCCGGCCAAACCAATGAACAACCATGCGACAATCAGGTAAGCTCGCATAACAACCTCCCCACGAGAACGCGTTCCCACGTAGTATAGAGCGATTCGGTGGGTTTTCCAAACTCCATTTCGAGGAATCCAAGAGCGATTCAGCCACAAAAGGCACAAGATTCACAAAAAAGAACCAAGACCCTCCCCGCCTCTTTCGATGCCTCTTCATCCCCTTTTGTGACTTCTATGCTTTCTGTGGCCAACCCTCTTCACGGCTCCCCACGAACCCCGCGCCCCTTTTCCAAGGATGGCCAGAACATGGATCGATTCAGCCACAAAAGGCACAAGATTCACAAAAAAGAACCAAGACCCTCCCCGCCTCTTTCGAACCCTCTTCGTCCCCTTTTGTGACTTCTATGCTTTTTGTGGCCAACCCTCTCCATCCTCTTTTGTGACTTCTGTGCTTTTTGTGGCCAACCCTCTTCACGCCCCCCACCAACCCCGCGCCCCTTTTCCAAGGATGGCCAGAACATGGATCGAGTCGGCCACAAAAGGCACAAGATTCACAAAAAAGAACCAAGACCCTCCCCGCCTCTTTCGATGCC
>JBGSLW010000035.1:0-9640 GCA_041740495.1 Pirellulaceae bacterium | reverse complement strand
GCGACCCATCGAGGGCTTGGCGCCGCCGCGGCCGCCACCACCTCCTCCGCGACCGCCGCCTCCCCGTTGCGCCAGGACCTCGGAAGACAAAAACAAACTAATCGCAAGAAAAGCCGCGAATCCGGCCATTTTTCGGGAAATTCGGGTTGGCCTCATCAATGGGCTCCTGTTTGGTTTCGACAGTGATTCGACGATCGGCCGGAGGCTCATTTGCCACTCGAAGTCTGTGGTTGCTTCACCACGGTGATCTCGTAATCGTCTTCCAGTTGATCACCGACGACGCGGTTCGTTCCGGAGATTACGTAGCGACCGTTTTCGCGAGGCGTTAGCTTCAATACTGCGGAACCCGTCATTCCATCTGGAATCACCGCCGATGAATTGACGAGCCAACCATCCTCCAATGCGGTCCAAGTCGCCTCGGCAAATCCACCGTCGGCGTCGAACAACCAAGAGCGGGGCTTCCCGATCAACGGATCCCAACCGATGCGTTGGGTGCTGTGCGTTTCGGTGCCGTCGTTACTTTTCACGAGGTAATCACCGAGAATAAAATTCTTGTCGTCCGACCAGCGATAGGAGATCTTGACGCGTGCGTCGGCGCCTTCATTGACCCAGTCGCCGATCAACCAATCCAGAGGCCCCAGCAGCTCGTGCGGCGTGAGCGGGACTTCGTCGCCAAAATCGCGGATCGAAGCGATTTGCCAGCCCGATTCACCCTTGACGTAGGTGGTGATGAATCGCATCCGCGAGAGGTTGGCGCCATCTTTGGTCGCCATGATCCGCACACCTTCCTTGACAACGACTGGTCCGATCTGCCGAATGGACTCGACCTCTTCCCCGACCTGCACTCCAGGATAGGATTCAAAGAATGCCGAGAGCAGCGATTTGATCCCCTCGCGACCTTCATACACCACGCCGTCCTCGGAAATCAATTCGCCGTTTTCGACGAACATGGCGACGACGCCGTCCGCGTTGCCCCCGTTGAACGCTTCTGCGAGTTTCGTGGACACTGCGGCGATTTCTCCGACCAATGGATCGTCCTGGGCCGTGGCGAGCGTGGCGCAACTCCCACACAAGACCGAACAACAAACCAGGGCGCTCACCAACAATTTCATACCACGCATCTTGGTCCCCTTCGTGAAAACTCGAACAGCGGATCGCAACGCTTGTCCATGGTTCATCGGTGTCATTTTGGTCTTCCCTATCGTGATCGACTTCTTTGTTGGCATTTCGACGGTACCCTGCTTTTCGCACGCCCTATCGAGTTCATCGCCGGACCGCAGGGCCATGGCGGGAGTCTCTCGCCAGCGAATGGACGACAATTATCCAGATGCGCGGCCGCAGTGATATCGTTCGCTTGGGCAATTCCATTGCCCTTAGGTGCAATCCGTGAGCGTTCCCGCGGCGTCGTCCGCCATCTGAACATGGTGGCACGACGCTCCGTGTCGCGTCTTTCTGCGTTTAACGCAAGGAAGATGCAGGCCGTTCGCAGGGCCGCGTGATGCGGAGCGTCGCGCCACTCTGTTTTCAATAGGCGGCCTAGTCAGAGTGTCCTTCGAGAGCTCGCAGGACAGCCGCCAGCAGCGTTCGACCGGCGAACGGCTTGGGCACGAATTGACTTCGCGGCCCAATTCGCCTTGCCGCTTCCCGAACCGAGGGTTCGTCGCGGGCGGAGACAAAAATCGTCGGAAAACAGGCGCCCGTTGAAGTCAGCCGCTGGTAAAGCTCCAAGCCCGACATCCCGGGCAGCATGATATCCAAGACCAGACAGTCGGCCGTCATGGTCACATCCGCCTCCAAAGCGGCCTCCGCGGATTCAAACATTCGGGTTGCGTAGTTTCCGACGCGGAGAATACGCTCGATGGCCTGACGCATGCTGAGGTCGTCCTCAACGACGACGATTCTTCGCGACACGGATGGCAAATGAATTCACTCCTAACATCGCAACACTCGACAAAAGGCTCGCATACGGTGCGTAAGAACTCCGTCATTTTTGCGGGCAATCTCGTCGCGGCAATACTGTACTTTGGGGAAAAGTGAACTGCCCTTTGGCGCGAAGACCCTGGCGCCGATGGACGACGGCCCCATCGTCGAGCAAAAAATGTGGCACGACGGTCCGCGGCTTGATTCGGGCGGCGTGAATCGAGAATGCAACTACCGGAGGTCGCGACGCGGCGCATCGCGCGACTCTGTGCTGGCGCGAAGTTCGTCGGCCACACGCACCAATTCGACCACCGAGGTGACGTGCAACTTCTCCATCACGCGGGCTCGGTGGGCCTTGACCGTGCGCTCCGAAAGGTCGAGATCCGCGGCGATTTCCTTGTTGAGTCGACCAGCGACCACAAAGGCGAAGACCTCACGCTCACGCGGCGACAAGCCGTCCAACAGAGTTTGCAACTCGGCGGCACGTTCTCGGGCGGCCCGGCTTTCCGCATCCTGGTCAAGTGCGCGTTGAACCGCAGTCAACAACGCATCACGCTGCACTGGTTTCGTCAAGAAATCCACAGCGCCTGCCTTGAAGGCACGCGCCGTCATCGGAATGTCGCCATGACCTGTGAGGAAAATTACCGGCCAAGAGTCCTGCTGTTCGAGCAACGCCGTTTGCAAGTCCAGCCCGCTGGGACCAGGCATTTGTACGTCGAGAACAAGGCAACCTGGCGTCCCTTTCGGCTGGCGAAGCAAAAATTCGCCCACCGAGGCGTAGCCCCGAACCTCGTTTCCGGCCGCGGTCAACAGACGCATCACGGCTCGCCGAAACGAATCGTCATCGTCGATGACATGCACGATAGGTGTAGGGAGGGTCATCACAGCGATTCCGTCATACCAGCGATTCCGTTATACCAGCGATGCTTGTGCGACTGGAGCTAACAGTCTGTTGAAAATCTACGATAGTGCGTTGTACCTATCAGCCGCATGGCGCTCGCCTGCCGTTTCTTGATGTTCTGCGTAGTCGAAAACCGCCGGCTAGCGCCAAGCGGCGAATTCTTCAACGGGCTGCTCACGGGGGCGAGTCCTGCGGAGATTGGGGACGTACGACGGGCAACACAAATCGAAATGTCGCGCCACGATCGGGGTTGTTTTCCGCCCAAATTCGCCCTCCGTGCGCTTCGACCAAGGATCGGACGATCGATAATCCTAACCCCAACCCTTCCTTTTTTGTGGAATAAAACGGTTCAAATAATCGCTTAAGCTGATCCGGGAGCAGTCCGGGTCCCGTGTCGCTCACGGTCGTCTCCACGAGGCCCTGTAGATTCAATTGCGTTCTCACGTGGAGTCGCCCGGCGCCTTGGTTTTCAGCCATCGACTCCAAGCCATTGAGGAACAAGTTGAGCAGCACTTGTTGCAAATGGATCCTGTCCCCGAGCACCAGCGGAAGGTCGACCGCGAGCTCAACTTCGACCGCAACGCCCCGGCGCTTTGCGTCTGCACGAATCAGCGCGAGTACTTCGGAGGTGATGTCGCCGAGTTGGACCGGCAGCATCTCGATCTCACGCTTTCGCAGCAAGCCTCGCAGACGTCTGATAATTTCATTGGCTCTCAAATCGTCCTGGCGAATGTCGCCGAGAATCTGGCGCACTTCGGTGAGCGAGTCGGGGGCCGAGTCCAACAACATCTCCGCGGCGTCGGTATTGCTCAGGATCGCACCCAAAGGTTGGCTGATCTCGTGGGCAATGGATGCGGTGAGTTCACCGACGATCGCCAGCCGCGAGACGTGTTCCAGTCCCCTTTGAGTTTCGAAAAGCGCCGAATAGGCATGACGCCGTTCTTGGATTACCACGGCCAGGAACATGAGCGGCACCGAGGTCGCCAGCAATAATAGCTGGATCTGCAGAACATTATCGGCGGGGGACTCGCTCACGAAGGGACCGCGGCCATGTACGGCGTTCCAAGTGGATTGGACCGCCACTACGAGAAGTGCCCAGGACACTCCAGCCAACTCGAAACGCACAGCCGCCCACAACAGCATTGGCATTGGGGCGTAGAGCAACGCCGGCTGCCACTCACTTCCTGAGCCGCTGCCAAAAGCGAAATGCCCGACGACGACCAAGCCAAGGCCCAGTCCCGCAATCTCGGCGAGGCGCTGCATGGACCCCGTCCGGAACCAGGTGCCGCCGTTTTCCCAGGTAAGCGTGAGGGCCGGGGTGGCGACCAACATCCCCAACGCGACGCAGAGCACTGACCGAACGGCGATTGGCAGGACATCGTTGGCCCCTGAATACCAGCGGGCCAACTCAATAGGCGCCGTGGTAATCACTGGAATCACTAGCGTCGCGAAAACTACGAACACCAAGAGTGAGCGAATTCCGCCAAACAGTGTATTATTGCTGAACCGTCGAATCCCCCACGCACTCAACGCAACCGCCGCGAAATGAGTTTGTGCGGCGAGCAAGGCGGCAACTATGGGAATCACACTGTCTCCGAAGTAGGCCGCAAACGCCCCGATGAAGAGCGCGATGAAATAGATCCACCACTGACGGGATGGCACCAGGAGCAAGGCGGAAAGAAGGAGAGCGCCCGGCGTCCAGATCGTCGTCCGCTGAATCGGCGGAAAACGAAGCAAAAAGGTCAGCCGCTGCAGTACGCAAAACCCAGCAGCGAAAACTCCTATCGTCAGGATCACCCGAAAAACGGGCGATGACCAGACCCGGCGGGCGACACGCTGCCAAGAATCTTGTTCCACCACGACTCGAAATCATTCCGTTGTTGGATGCGCGGAGAAACCGTAGGCTACGCCAGGCGGCCGATGTTTTGGGACAAAGCCTAGGACGTAACGACTGCTGAGGGGTGAACCGGCAGCACCATTATCTTACTCCAGAGTGATTCGACCGTGCTTGGCCAGGCCGGATGTAGCAGCGTGCTGGTCAAGAGCCTATCCCAAAACCCGCCGACCCCCTCGCCCTGCCCTCTCCCCCTCTGCCGTGGAGAGGGTCATGGGATCGGCTCAATGGATTTTCGGACCCGTCGACCGGTACGACTTACACTGGTCGTTCCAAACGTATCCAGCGCGTTGCGGACAACCTGCGGAAATGCAAGAATTCGTGAGTTTGAACTGAGGATGATGGCGGCGCCATGCGATACGAAGAGTTACCAGAATGGTCGGCGAAGGTGGCGGAATGGGGCGCGGACTATCATCGAACGATACGGGACCGCCCCGTGCGGGCTCGAATAGCCCCGGGCGAGATTGCTCGACAAATTCCAGCGTCTCCTCCGGAACAGCCCGAGCCGATGGAGGCCATTTTCGATGACTTTCAGCAGCTCATTCCGGAGGGGATGACTCACTGGCAGCATCCGCGGTTTTTCGCCTACTTTCCGTCGAATGCGTCCCCCGCTTCGATTCTTGCGGAACAATTGGCCAACCTGTTTTCCGCCCAGTGCATGCTGTGGCAAACGTCGCCGGCCGCAACCGAGCTCGAGACCGTCATGGTCGACTGGCTGCGGCAGGCATTCGGATTGCCGGACGATTTTCGCGGAGTGATTCAGGACACCGCCACGACCGCCACGCTCTGCGCTGTCCTGACCATGCGCGAAAAGGCGCTGAACTGGCGCGGCAACGTCCAAGGGTTATGGGGAGAGCGGCCGTTGCGAATTTATGGCTCCGAGCAAAATCACTCGTCGATCGACAAGGCGGTCCGCTTGGCGGGTTTGGGGCAGCAGAATCTGGTCAAAATCGCGACCGATGCCCGATGGGGGATGTGTTCCAACCAGTTAGTGCAAGCGATTCGAGCCGACCGCGCCGCCGGCTATCAACCCGCGGGAGTCGTGGGTTGCTTCGGCGGCACGTCGATCGGAGCGTGCGACGCTCTGCGAGAGATCTTGGCGATCGCGCAGGAAGAGAATTTGTATTCGCACGTCGACGCGGCTTGGGCCGGTTCCGCCCTGATTTGTCCGGAATATCGCGAGCTGGCGGATGGCATCGAACTTGCCGATAGTCTGGTGATCAATCCGCACAAATGGCTCGGGGCCAATTTCGACTGCTCCGTGCAATTCCTGCGCAGGCCCGGCGAACAGATCAAGACCGTCAGCATTCAGCCGACGTACTTGCAGACGTTGGAGCAGCAGGAGATCACGAATTACTCCGAGTGGACCATTCCGTTGGGGCGGAGATTTCGGGCGTTGAAACTCTGGTTCTTATTCCGAGCCTACGGGATCCAGGGTTTGCAGATACGGATTCGCAACCATGTGGAGTGGGCCCGGCAAGCGGCGGAGGCGATTGCGGAATTGCCTTACTTTGAAATTGTGACAGCCCCAAGTCTGTCGTTATTCACGTTTCGTTGGGCGCCGCCCGATCGCGAACCCGATGAGAGCACGCGGACGCTGTTGGAAACGATCAACGCCGACGGGCGGATCTACTTGACGCACACGCGGCATGGCGGCCAATTCGTGATTCGGTTTGTGGCGGGGCAATTTGAGACGACCCAAGCCGACGTCCAAACCGCGGTCGCGGTGATCGGCGAAATTGCGCGCGCTTTCGGCTGACGGTTCCACATCGGCGATCCGAATCGGATTGCGTTTTTCTGTGATGATCTGCCGGCTGGGACGAATCTTCGACTCGGCGGACGCCCAACCGGTAAGCCTGGAGTCGTTTGCGAGTTCGTTGCGTGCTCAAGTTAACGTCAAGGCGGGTTGTGGGAGTTTGTCCGTCCATGCGTTCCCAAGCCAGTCGGACCGATTTCCCCAATCGCACGGAACATGTGAGCTGCGGCGGGCCGCCGATTGGCAATCAATAGTTGCCAGGCGAATGGTCGAAGCAAGACTCAGGGAGGGTGGATTAGGTTGGAAAACAAATCACCTACGAATGAAAGAACCAGAACCTTGCGAAATGCCAATATGCCGAACCGCCTTGCCCGTGGAATACTGAAGTACAAGTTCCTCTTCGCGCTCACGGTGTTATCGTCCGTGATGTGTTTGGCAACAGAATGCCAGGCGCAGAGACAACGCGGGGTCTTTGGCAGGCGTTTGTCTGGACGCGTCGTCGAGCCGTTGGGCTCGCGGGCGAACAAGTCGACAGCTCCGGCGTCGCCACACGCCGGGATCGAACGTCCCGCGGACTGGCGATATAACCCGGACTGGCGGCGCGATCCCTCGTACTTCCCGGCGGAACCGACCTATCCAAAATTCTACGGCGGGTTTCACTCGAGCCATTTCTCCAACTTGGGGGTCCCGTCGGGGGACATTGGCTTCCGTGGAAACGGGTTGTATTGGGCGCCGTGGTGATGAAAGCAAAATCACACGGGACACAATAAACCCTCATCGAACCTGGGATCATCCAACCTCTCATCCCGCCGATTCCTTGGCATCCTGCCGAATTGGTGCGGAATTTGCTCCGTCATCTGGAGACTATCGGGCTCGGCGGCAACAATGTCGTTGAAGTCCGAGTCGCCGTTCTGCGGTGTCGAAAAATTCGCCACCCGTGTCGAATTTGTGCGCTGCGACAAACAGGATACCCGGAGCAATGGGAGATGAACTCGTGAAACAGCCAACAAAGGTCGGTCGGAGCAACTGGATTTTTTGGACGGCCTGCGGTTTGGCGTGGGCCTTGGTCGGATCCGGCGCCGAGGCGCAGGAACAGAAGCCGACCGCCGATCAGCCCTTAACGGCCGTGCAACGCCGCGCCGAAATTGCACGGATGCGAGAGCGTGCGATCACATTCTTGAAGGCCAATCAAGCCGCGGACGGTGCGTTCAGTCCTCAATTGGGCCCAGGCGTTACAGGGCTCGTGACGTATGCGCTGATTCGCAGCGGAGTCTCGCCGAGCGACCCCGCGGTGGTCCATGGGCTGGCGAATCTGGAGAAGTTCGTCCATGACGATGGTGGAATATACGGCGGGACCAGCCATCAGAACTACGAAACCAGTATCGCCATCATGTGCTTCCACGCAGCGAACGCCGACGGAAAGTACCGTGAATTGTTGGAGAAGGCCTTGACGTTCGAGCGCCAGATCCAATGGGATGCCGATGAACAGATTGCAGAGGATGATCCTCGTCGCGGGGGGCAAGGCTACGGCAGCGGCAAACGGCCGGACATGTCGAACACGGGAATGTTCATCGATGCGCTCGAAGAATTGGGAACCGACGATGACGATCCAGCTTTGAAGGAAGCGCTTAAGTTCATATCCAATTCGCAGAACCTGAATACGCCGTACAACAGCACCAAGTTTGCTCCGCTGATCAACGACGGCGGGTTCTATTATTCTCCGGCAGGCGACGGGGACAGCAAGGCAGGGCAAACGGAGAACGGCGGGCTGCGCAGCTACGGTTCGATGACGTATGTTGGCTTCAAGAGTCTCTTGTATGCCGGCTTGAAGGAAGACGACCCTCGTGTTCGTGCGGCCAAGCAGTGGATCGCCGAACACTACACGTTGGCGGAGAATCCGGGCGTCGACCAGCAGGGGCTTTACTATTACTACCACGTCTTTGGCAAGTCGCTGGCGGCATTGAAGTCGGAAACGTTGACCGATGACGATGGGGTCGCCCACGATTGGCGCAGCGATTTGGTCCAAGCGTTGGCGCAACGGCAGAAATCGGACGGTTCATGGGTCAATGCTGCCGACCGGTGGTACGAAGGGGATGCCAGTCTGGTGACGGCGTATGCATTGCTGGCGCTGTCGTATTGCGATTGAGCGTTAGGCCTTAGCCTAGTCCGCGATTTCGCGTGCAATTGAAATCAGCCGCCATGCGCTAGCCTGCGGTTTCTTCATGCCTACGAGACAGGAAACCGCAGGCTAGCGCCAGGCGGCTGATGTCCAAGAACAGGAAACCGCAGGCTAGCGCCTGGCGGCTGATGTCTACGACGAAACCTATTTTCGTTCACCCAGCCACCAGCGGGGCTTGGGAATCCCGCGTCGCAATCCGAAATGCCGCAGCGCGACATCGCTGATGCAGTGTGCGATGTCCTGGGGTGAATCGCTGACGATCAAGCGATCGGCGTCATTGGCATCGATGGTTCCTTGGCGGACCATCGTCTCACGGAGAAAATCGACCAGCGGAGCCCAATAGGCCTGGCCAGCCAGGACGATGGGGAACTGTTTGACCTTGCCGGTTTGTACCAGGGTCGCGATCTCGAACAATTCGTCCATGGTGCCGAACCCGCCGGGAAGCGCCACGAAAGCGTACGAGTATTTGGCCAGCATCAACTTGCGCACGAAGAAATAGCGGAACTCAACGAAAGTATCCAGATAGGGATTCGGTTCTTGCTCGTGTGGCAACAGAATATTGCAACCGATGCTTTTGCCGCCCGCATCTTTGGCCCCCCGATTGGCTGCTTCCATGATCCCTGGCCCGCCCCCGGTCATCACGGAAAAGCCAGCCCGAGCCAACTCGGCGCCGATCTCGCGCCCCATTTCGTAGTAGGCATGCGTCTGGTCGAAACGCGCCGACCCGAACACGGTGACACAGGGGCCGACAAAGTGCAATTTGCGGAAGCCTTCGATCAACTCGCCGAAGATCCGCAGCGCCCGAAAGAACTCGGTGATCCGCGACTGCGGACCCTCCAGAAATCGTTCCTCGCTTTTGCCGTTGTGTTTGTGCGAGTGCGTCAGCGTTTGATCCATGGCCTATTCCTGGAGACTGTGGGAGATTCATAACCCGGATGGCGGGTCGGATGCAAGTGCAGTCCGCTGCGCCGGGGGGCCTCTGCGCCGGGG
>JBGSLW010000034.1:0-7006 GCA_041740495.1 Pirellulaceae bacterium | reverse complement strand
CGACGTCCTTCAATTGGGGAGGAGATTGGACTAGACTGAACCGCTTCGACTTCGTTGCATCCATCAGGAACGAGAAGCCAACGCGTGAGCTTAGGTCAAGATTTTCTTGGGCCGTACCAGCTGCTGAGAATGATTCGCTCGGGGCAGACCTGCGTCGTTTGGGAGGCCAAACTGCCGCAGGAGAGCGAGCGGGTCGCGATCAAAGCGCTGCTCAAGCGGCGGCAGCAGGATCGGCGGGAGATCGCCCATCTCAAACACGAAGCGATGGTCGGCAAGACCCTGGACCACCCGTCGGTGATTCGGATCTTCGATTTTGTCGAGCAATACACCGTGCCGTTCATCGTGATGCAACTGTTCAACGCCCGCAACTTGAAGCAAGCGCTGCGGGAGCAGAAGAGCTTTGTGCTCTACAACGTCCGGGAAATTATCCTGCGATGCGGCGAAGGCTTGCTGCACTTGCACGAAAAGGGGTGGGTGCATTGCGACGTGAAGCCCGACAACTTCCTGGTCGACGAAAACGCCAACGTCAAGTTGATCGACTTCTCGATCGCTCGACAGCTGAAGAAACGCGTAGGTCTGCTGGGGCGGTTTTCCAAATCAAAGGCGATCCAAGGCACGCGCAGCTACATGTCCCCCGAACAAATCCGAGGTCGCCACGTCGACCAACGCTCGGATATTTACAGCTTCGGTTGCGTCTGTTTTGAACTTTTGTGCGGCCGGCCTCCTTTCACCGGCGTCAACCCCGACGAGGTTCTGACGAAACATCTCCAAGCCTCGGTTCCCTCGTTGCAGGCCTTCAATAACCGAGTCACCAACGAGTTCGTTGGCTTGATCGGGCAATGCCTTTCCAAGAAGCCGTCGGATCGCCCCCAGACAATGAAAGATTTTTTAGACACGTATCAGAAGATCCAAGTCTTCCGGCCGGGGATGCGGCCGAAGTTGACTTGAGCCCGCACCGATTTGCGATGCCTCCATGGACTATTTAGCATTCGAACAGCCGATCGCCGATCTGGAAACAGAAATCAAGCAGCTGGAACAGGGCGGAGAACCGACCGCTCAGTCGGCTGAAGTGATTCGCGAGTTGCGGCGCAAGCTGGCCAGACTCACGCGTGAGATTTATCAAAGCCTGACGCCGTGGCAGGTCGTGCAAGTGGCCCGGCACAAGGACCGTCCGCATACCGTCGATTACACCGCGCTGATTTTCGACGAGTTCGTCGAACTCCACGGGGACAAACATTTCGGCGACGACCGGGCGATCCGCACCGGCTTTGCCAAGCTCGGCGACGACAAGGTCCTCCTGGTCGGCCATCAGAAAGGGCGCAATTTCAAGGAACGCACCGAGAACTTTTTTGGTTGCGCCCATCCCGAAGGCTACCGCAAAGCGCTGCTCAAAATGCGGATGGCCGCCAAATACCGCTTGCCGATTCTCTGCCTGATCGATACGCCCGGCGCCTATCCGGGGATCGGCGCGGAGGAACGCGGCCAGGCCCAGGTGATCGCCGAGAACATGTTCGAAATGTCCCGTCTTCGCACACCGATCATTTGCGTCGTGATCGGCGAAGGCGGCAGCGGCGGGGCTTTGGGCATCGGCGTCGGCGACCGCGTGGCGATGCTCCAATACGCGTACTATTCGGTGATCAGCCCCGAAGGATGTGCCGGGATCCTCTGGAAGAGCTCGGAGTACGCGGAACGGGCCGCTTCGGCGCTCCGCTTTACCTCCCAACACTTGAAGCAATTGGGCGTTGTCGACGACGTGATCGAAGAGCCGCTAGGCGGCGCCCATCGCGATCACCACGCCACGGCGGCTCGACTCAAACTCTATTTGCAAAAAGCCCTGCGCGAGTTGCGAGGCGATCCGCTGGACGTCTTGTTGGATAAGCGCTACGCCAAGTTCCGGCGGATGGGCGTGTTTCTTGAACAGCCTCCCGCCGAATCCGCGGGCAGCCCCTCGTCGTAGCTGCGGTCGCTCGACCGCGGCGGTCAAACTCCGATCCGCCTGAAATGCCCTTTGATTCCAACGTCCGATAATGTTTCTTATGTTCGGTTAGGTACCCAGATAATCCCGCAAATACTACTGCCGAATCACCCCCTCGAGTTCGGTTCCGGCGGTCTCACCCGCCGTCGGACTGACCGCGCCAAAATAGTGTTGCGCGGCCGAACGGAATTGTTCTGCCAGGTTCCCGGCAAAGGCATCGCCAGCGGCGGCGGGAGCCGGTTGGCCGCTCCAGATTCCGCCGAGGTTTTCGCCTGTCCCCGGCGAGCCCGCAGTCCCGGTACGAGCCATAGCGTCGTCAAATTTCTTGAGGTACGGCGCTAACACCTCGTGCACCTCCTCCGGGACCAAACCGCGAAGTCGGTTGATCGTCCGGGCAATCAGTTGACCGGAGCGCGATTGGCAAATCTCCTGCCGCTTGGTTGGTCCCAGCAGCGTCACCGCAAACAGGGTGATCACGATGCACAAAGCCCCTCCTTTGACCCCCCCTATGAGCGCCCCGACCTGGCGATCGAAACTCTTGAGGTGAAACCGGTCGATGAACGTCCGGACAAATCCAAAGGCGATCCAAATCACCAGGGAGCAACCCGCGTAGATCAGGAACATGGCCAAAAAGCTGTTCCAGGGAGGATCCACTCGAATCCAGGCGGCGACGGGGGCATGGAGCCGCAGCGCGACCAGATAACTGACGAAAATAGCGGCGATCGACGCGACTTGCCAAGCCAGCCCTTTCCAGGCGCCGAACAACACCTCCACGGCGATCACCCCCAGCATGATCCAATCGTAAGTTTGCAGCGAACTCATTTCATCCTCCGCAGCGTATATAGCGTGTGAACCGGGGAGCGCACAGTCCGATCGCGGCGCCGTTCCGAACGCGGTGTCCCTTGCGGCTTTGCTGGATGTGCGTCGCGCCGAATCGGGTGCTAGCAATCGCCCGATTTGGATTGCTCCCGCCTGGCGATGCGACTACGCTTCCCCCACCAAACCCCAGTGACCGTTGTGGCAGGATTTCGCACCCATATCACGACCAGCACAGTCGTCGGCGTTGGCTACGGCGCGGTGGGAGGATACTACTTCCAGTTGCCGTGGGAATCTTGCGCGATCGCTGCAGGCCTGTGCAGCATTGCCGGCATGCTGCCGGACTTGGACAGCGACAGCGGAGTTCCGGTGCGCGAGACGCTGAATTTCGTGGCGGCGACGGTCCCGCTTTTGCTGTTGCAGCGATTGGCGGACTGGCGGCTCAGCCATGAACAGATGGTCTTGTTGGGTGCGACGGCCTATCTGGTAACGCGCAGCGGGTTGGGCGGGATCTTCCGCCGTTATACCGTGCACCGTGGGATGTGGCACAGCATCCCGGCTGCGGTGATCGCGGGGATGTTGGTGTTTCTTGTGACCGGTTCCAACGACGTTCAGATCCGCCTGTTCAAGGCGTGGGCGGTGGTGATCGGCTACCTCACCCACCTGATCCTGGACGAACTGTATTCGGTCGACCTGGCGGGGGTCCGCCTGCGGCTGAAAAAATCATCCGGGACGGCGCTCAAGGTATGGGGAGATAAGACTTGGGGAAATGTCTCGACCTACGCCATGCTAACTATGTTGTGCGTCTTGGTGTGGCTCGATCCCACGGTGCAAGCCTGGCTGGAGGGGCAAGGCCTGCGGCAACCCGCGATTGCCCGCGAATTGCAGCAGCTTCAGCAGGATCTCGTTCCGAAAATTCTGGTGCGTTAGGTAGTGTCGATCAGATCACAAAACGTCTGCAGGAATTTAGCCGATAGGCGCTAGCCTCGGTTTCATCACGCGTCTGTAACTGCGGCGAGCGCTGTGCGGCTCGTTCTGAAATTTTACCTGGCGCTCGAGTTGTTTCAGAACAGCTTGTGACTATCCAACATGAGCGTGACCGGTCCATCGTTGACCAACGCAACTTGCATGTCGGCCTGAAACCGTCCTCGTGCGACGGGGACGCTGCCTTGGAGACATTCCACGTAGGCCAGGTACAGCGCGTTGGCCAACTCCGGCGGCGCGGCGGCAGTGAAGCTGGGCCGTCGCCCCTTGCGACAATCTCCTAAGAGCGTGAACTGACTGACCACCAGGATCGCACCGTGGACGTCGAGTACGCTTAGGTTCATCTTGCCCGCGCTGTCCGGAAAGACTCGGAGTCCCAACGTCTTCTCAGCCATATATTCGGCGGCTGCGCGGTCGTCCCCTTCCCCCACACCCAAGAAGACCAGCAAGCCGCGACCGATTTCGCCGACGACGCTGTCGGCGACGGTGACCGAGGCGGAACGGACGCGCTGAATCACCGCTCGCATAGTTTCATCGGCTGGGATTTTGATGTGTTTGCCGCTGGAGTCTAGAATTGGCAGGGAGAGTCTAACGGCTATTTCCTTCGAATGCACCCCAACCGCTTCCCGCCGGATTACTTTTGCGCATGCTGAAACCCTCGGCTCCATTGGCGATCACGATGGGAGATCCAGCCGGGATCGGTCCGGAGGTGATCGTCCGCAGTTGGTTGCATCCCTCGTTGCAGACCACCACGCGGCGGGTGGTGATTGGGGTTCCGGACGTCATCGAACGGGCGATTCGGCTGTGCCGATTGCCGTTGCAGGTGCGTTGTTTGCACACAGCAGAGGAAGCCTACGCGGCCCACGATGCGATCGGCGTGCTGCCGCTGGAGCTTCCCTGGCCTGGCGAATTCTGGAGATCGACCGACGGACAGGTGCGCGCGGAATGCGGCGAGGCGGCCTACCAGGCGTTGCGCCGCGCGACCGATTTGGCGTTGGGGGGAGAGGCGGCGGGGATCGTCACGCCGCCGCTCCACAAAGAGGCGCTGCAGAAGGCCGGGCATTCTTTCCCGGGTCATACGGAAATGTTGGCCGCTTGGACCGGCGCAACGCAGCACGCGATGATGTTGTACCTGCCTCCCCATTCGACTTGGAGCGACGCGAGTCCGAGCGGAGCGAAGCCCGGCGACTCCCCATCCGGGCTTGGGGGGAAAGCCACCTACCCCGCCGGTCCGGTCGGCTTGGGCGTGGTGCACACGACGCTCCATCTGCGACTTCGCGATATCTTTGCCGCTTTGACGGTCGATGCCGTCCTGGAGAAGTGTGGATTGGCGGTGCAATTCGTCCGTGCGATGCTCGCCGCATCCGGGTTGGCACGATCGGAACAGGTTGCGGTTGCGGCGCTCAACCCCCACGCCGGTGAGCACGGTCTGTTTGGCGACGAAGAGCAGCGGATCATCGCCCCCGCCGTCGCCGCGGGGCGCGCTCGCGGTTGGGAATTGAGCGGTCCGCATCCGACCGATACCTTGATGGTTCGCGCCGTGCAAGGCGAGTTCGATGCGGTGGTCGCGATGTACCACGACCAAGGACATATCGCTCTGAAACTGATCGGCTTTGAGCGCGCGGTCAATGTCACGCTCGGCTTGCCGATCGTCCGCACCAGTGTGGCGCACGGCACCGCCTTCGATATTGCTTGGCGAGGCCTGGCCAGCGGTGAGAGCATGGTGGCGGCCACCCTCACTGCGGCGCGGTTGTGCGCTAACGCCGAGTGAACTGTTCGACTCGGTCGACGTAGAAGGCGGTGATATCCACCGGCTCGCAACTGACCGCGGCGACTTGGAAAATTTGCTCGGGGATGTCGGCAAGCTGTTCCACTTCGAACAGCTCCAGCACCACCGCGTGCGCTGCGTGGACCTGTCCTCGCTGGTCACGGAACTGGGAAAACACCACGCGGTAGGGGAAGAGCGGGAATTGCTCGTCGGCGCCCAGGGTGAGCTCGACCGTATGGGGGATGTGCGCCGGCAGATGCCGCCACCAATCGGCGCCGGAGAGTTGTTGGGGATCGACCTGCCCTTCCAGCAAGCGAACCAAGGCCTTTTGCTTCCAGCGACCGCGGATCAGGATCACCGGGATTCCATCGAGGTTGGCGGAATGCGGCGGATCGAAGGTGAACGCCCGGGAGAGATGCTCCAGCATGCTCGGCAAACCGCCGACGATATCCCAGGCTTTGGCCCCGGCCAGGAATTCTCCCGGCGCGGTTCCCAGTTTTTGGACCTGCCGCAAATCGACGTATTCCAGGCGGGAATCCGAATTCAGTTTGCGGTACCAATAGAAATATCGACCATCGGAGACTTGCAGTACATTCAATCGGGAGGCTTCGGAGACGTGGCTGAACTCCAAGCGCGATCGCCCGCCGCCCCCTCCTTCTTGCCAATAGTGTCCGGGCGCGGCGATTCGTTGCCCCAACAAGTCGACTTGGAATCGAGCGGCGGCGTGCACGCGCGGCCCCGTCAACAGTTGGTGGGCCGCTTGGGCGACGAGTTGATCGCCGGTGGGCGCCGCTCCATCCAACGGCGCGACCTCGGTGACCTGCATCTCCTCGAAGCGATCTCCCAGCGGCGGAAGCGCTTCGGCGGCTGATCGCAATGAACTCTGATTGGTGGTCCAAAAATACACCGCCGCCGCTAGCAAGCAGAGCAAGAGTGGTAATTTTGGATTCATGTTGCGGTTGTGCGGATTTTGCGAAAGAAACTCATTGTGCTGCGCCGAACATAGAAACAACCAGTTATTCGCCGTGCAGCCTGCGCATCGATTCCGTCACGAAGGACGCGCCTCGCGCGGGAGGTGCGGCGAGGGCATCGAATCAACCCGGGCCGCGGATTGTAGTCCTCCGCCACCAGGCGGTCCACCGCAAAAACGCCGGACGGCTGGAGCTCGAATCAGGTTTATTTCCGCATTTTCAAACACATTGGTTGTGTGTCCCCACCAGGGGACCTTTTGTCTGCGTTAGGGGGGAACCATGTACGTACGGATTACTCGGGGAGTCATGTTGCTGGTCGCAGCAACGATGGCCGTCGGCTGCAAGGTACCGGGACACCAACATGGTGCTGGTATCCCAGTGAGTCATAACTTGCCGCCGGCAAACATGTTGATGGAGCCAGGCCCCGGCGTGGGTGGTCCTGGCCCGGGCGTCTTGGCGGCGGGTCCGTTGGGCGGCGGCGGCATGATGGGT
>JBGSLW010000033.1:0-9728 GCA_041740495.1 Pirellulaceae bacterium | reverse complement strand
GCGGATGCGATGATTTCGGACGACGCCGGTCCGGAGGGCGCCGCCGACAAGGCCGCGGAATCTGCGGTCGCTGCGGCGCCGCCCACTATGCAATTCGAGGCCTCGGACGAGCTGATCGGGGCGGACACGGCGAGGGAGTCGTCGCCCAACCCTAGCGACGAGGTGGGCGCACCGATGGCTCCGATGCCTGCGCCGTCCCGCGCGATGACGCCAGGCGAAGCGGCGGCGGGGACAACTTCTGGCGGCGATCCGCCGATCGAACCTGAAATGAGCTTGGACGACGAGATCGAAGCCGCGTTGGGCGGATTGTCGTTGGAGCAGATTTTGGCTGGCGACAGTGCAACCGCCTCGTTGACGGCCGAGTTGGAACTGGACTCGCGTGTCAAGGCGACCGTGCGCATGATCCACGGCGACAACGTTTTTGTATCGCTCCAGGGAAGTTACGAAGGATTGACTTCGCTGCGACAGTTCAAAACGCCTCCACAACCAGGCGCCGTGTTGGATGTTGTGATCAAACGATTCAACGGCAACGATGGACTGTACGAAGTGGTGGTCCCCGGGGCCTCAGTCAACGTCGCTGATTGGGCCGACCTGACCCCCGGTTCGATCGTGGAAGCTCGAGTCACCGGCTCGAATACCGGCGGGCTGGAGGTGCAAGTCAACTCGATCCGCGGTTTTATTCCTGCCAGCCAGATCGATCTCTATCGCGTCGAGCAGATGGGGGATTACCTCAACCAGCGTCTGCAATGCGTGGTGACGGAGGCGAACGAGGGGCGGCAGAAACTCGTGTTGAGCCGGCGGGCGGTGCTGGAACGGGAAAAGGAGGCGAAACGGCAGGAGTTGCTGGGATCGCTGGCGATCGGCGACCTCCGCGACGGCGTCGTCACCAAACTGATGGATTTCGGCGCGTTTGTCGACGTCGGTGGACTGGAGGGATTGGTTCACATCAGCAAGCTGAGCTGGGACCGGGTGACGCATCCCGGCGAGGTGTTGCAGGTCGGTGAGAAGATCAAAGTCAAAGTGGAGAAAGTCGACCCTGCGTCGGGGAAGATCTCGTTGTCGTACCGAGATACTCTGCAAGATCCGTGGGAGAACATCGAGCAGAAGTACCCGGTCAACTCGGTGGTCCGGGGTACGGTCTCCCGCATCGCGCAATTCGGCGCGTTTGTTAAGTTAGAGCCAGGCGTGGAGGGTTTGGTGCACATTTCCGAATTGGCGCACCATCGCGTCTTCGCGGTCCGCAACGTTGTTCAGGAGGGGGCGGACGTCGAGGTCAAGATTTTGGCGATCGATCGCCCGGCTCAGAAGATGTCGCTATCGTTGAAGGCGACGCAAGCCCGGCCGGAACCCAAGGCGGCGGCATCGGAAGCGGAGACTCCAGACGAGCCCCCCCGCCACTTAGCCGTCAAACGGAGCGGCGCGCCGCTCAAGGGGGGCCGCGACCGCAGCTCCGGAGGCGACTCGGTCGGTTTGCATTGGTAACGCGACACGGGGCGGGATGAAATGCTCTGGCCGCTGTTCCGACCGCTGCTGTTCCGCCTGCCCGCCGAATGGACGCACTACCGTGCGATGGGTTGCTTGTGCACCGCGCTGCACACGCCCTGGTTAGGTCCTTGGTTGGCGAGTCGTTTTCGAGTTGACGCGCGAGGACTGGAGCGGACCGTGATGGGCCTGCGGTTTCCGCATCCGTTCGGTCTGGCCGCTGGTTTTGACAAAGCGGGGTTGTGGTACAACGAACTGAGCCAACTCGGGTTCGGCCACGTCGAAATCGGGACGGTGACGGGGCAAGCTCAACCGGGTAACCCTCGCCCCCGTCTGTTTCGGCTCCCCGCCGATCGGGCGCTGCTCAATCGAATGGGCTTCAATAATCCCGGTGCGACGGCGGTGGCCTGTCGGCTGGAGGAACAACCCAAGCAAACGTTGTTGGGGATCAACATAGGCAAGTCCAAGTCCGTTGAGAACGCGGAGGCGATCTCGGACTATGCCTTCAGTTTCCGCACGCTCTATCCGTATGCGGATTACTTCACGATCAACGTCAGCTCGCCGAATACTCCCGGATTGCGGGCGTTGCAGGATCGCCAACCGCTGGCTGAGTTGCTCGGACATCTCCAGCGGCTGAACGACGAATTGGCGAGCGCGTCGGGAGGGACCCGGCGGCCGATCGTGCTAAAAATCGCTCCCGACTTGAGCGAGCTACAGCTCGATGACATCGTGGAGATCGTTGTCGCGACTAAGCTGGATGGCGTGATTGCAACCAACACGACGATCGGTCGGGAGGGGCTCCGGACGCCGGCGTCTCGCGTGGTCAAGTTGGGTGCGGGGGGGATCAGCGGTGCTCCGTTGACGGCGACGAGCCGACGGATTGTGGGCTGGCTGCGATCGCGTCTCCCCCCGCGAGTTGCCCTGGTCGGCTCGGGTGGGATCATGACCCCGGCGGATGCGCTGGGCATGTTGGATTCCGGTGCGGACTTGGTGCAAGTCTATACGGGCTTTGTCTACGGTGGACCGCGAACGGTGGGGCGATTCGTGGCAGCGATGCAAACGAGGCAGACCGCATTCGGCGGCAAGAGGACGCTGAAACGGTGAAGCGTGCGGCTCGTGAGGCGGTCCCTTCTCAGCGAATCATGGCGGGTAGCGAGGTTTTTTTGTGCAAATCCTCAGATAACCGCCCGGGAAACCTGGGATTTCGCTGGCAACGTCCCATTTTCTGCCATAAAATTATGGTTTGCATGGATCTCACGGTTCGCAACCACTGTCCAAATCGACAAGTGGATACGGGCGTTTTTCGCTGCGGGCGAACCGCAGAGACGATCGAGAATTCGGATGTGCCGATGGAACGCTGAGTGAAGCGTAAGAATGACTCACAATCGAGTGGGGGTGTGACATGCGTAGCTGGCTAATTTGCGGAATCGCGGTGGTGGGATGGACGGTCGCGGGATGCAGCGATTCCGGTGCTCCCTCGAATTTCTCAGGTGACTACGGCGCCAACGCCGCAGCGAATTCCAAGCCCGACGAACCGAAGGGGAACGACGCCGACGCCATGGCTCCCCCACCGGTGCCGGAATATGTTCCGGCTGGCGGCAACGCGAATAAGTCGGGCGGTACGAATCCGGCAACGAATAACCCGCCGAAGGCCGCTGATCCGGCGGCGAATCCGAGTTCGACGACGGAGGGTTCCGACGCGGGAAAATCTGAAGAGGGAAAATCTGAAGAGGGGAAAACCGATGCCGGTAAATCGGACACGTCGGCAGCTCCTCAAGAGTCCGCCAATTCCGGAAACGCGCCGGCGGCCGTGGGTGGGACGTCGGTCGATGATCTGGCCCCGCCTCCCGTGCCCGGCGTCGTCAATAACGGTGCGAATGCGAGCACAAATCAGTTCACGAATCCGACGCGGCCTGCGCAAGGCGCCGGCGGTGGTAAGTTAGGGATGCTGAATCCGGGAGCCGCTCAAACCGGCGGCGGCGGAACAGAACCGGGATCGGATCCGACGGCCTCGTCGGGGGACTCGGTTGCTGCGGAAAAAGAGAGCTTTTTGCAAAAGGCTCAGACGAGCTTTCAGAAATTTGACGAGTCGATCGGGGAGCGATACCTCTACGCCCATTGGCTGGTCGATGACAAGGCCAAGGACGAATTTCCCTTGGAGTGGGTTGGCGGGCTGAAGGAACCCCGCTTATTCGTACGTTGGGGAGTCGCCGTCGCCTTGGATGTGCCTGCAGACTACAGCGGATCGATACCCTTCATCGGAAGCGGCACGAATTCGTCCAATTTGAATCCGTCCGGCGGCGGTGGACGACCGGGCAACGACGCGCGGCGCGGAATCGCATTGGATGCACCGCCCCCCGCGGGAGGTGGTGGGGGCAACGTCGGCGGTGGGTCGGTCCCGGGTGACCGCACTTCCCCGCAAGCGTCGTTGCGGTATTGCACCGGCGATTTCGGCTCACGGTTGGTCAAGCGGTTTGAAATGCGGCGAGATTCTTCGCCATCTTACTTCGGCAAGATTCTTGGTCAGGTGACCGACGGTAATGTGACAGCGGTCCGAAACGCGGCCCCGACGAATACGGGTGGTCGGCTCGGCATGGTCGATCCGGACGGGGCGGCTCCGCCGGTACCCGGCGCGAATTCACCCGCCGCCCAGGCGACGGCGCGCAGCCAATGGCAATCCCCCGATGACCGATTTGCCGCCGGGACCCTGATTCCAGGTGTTTATTTCTTGGGAGTGGACGACGGAAAATCGGAAAAGCAATTCGTCGAAGCGGCGAAACAAATGGGGCTGGACGCGCTGATCGTTTTCAAAGTCGATGTCAACTCTCGTCGGAGCGGAAGTGCTACGAGCACGACCAGTGCCGTTGTGCACAATTTGAAGAACGACGAGTCGCAGAAGACCTCCTCGCTCAACAACGAATCGGTCGCCAAGGCTCGCGAAAAGAGCAAGGGGGCTGAAGATGATCCGGTGGAAGGAGAATTGGACAAACTGTTTGCCAATTTCTCCGACGTGCATCTGAAGACGGGGGAAATGCCTGCTTTGACCGCCGATATGGTCAGCAACCGGGTCGCGAAAATCGCGACCGATTCGCAGCCGCTGGCTGCGATCGTCGAAGTGGTCAACTATTGGCGGGCGGGGCTATTGGACGCCGCCGTCGCGGAGGATTTCGTGGCCAAGGCCACCGACGCCGCGACCGCCAAGACGTTGCTGAGCGGAACCGACGAAGAACGGATCCAGGCTCTGGAAAAATGGCTGGATCAGTATGAAGAGCCGGTCACACAGGGCTCGGGATCATTCCGCTAACCTTGAATTCCTGAGTATTGCGGCCGGAATGGTGCCGCATTCCTCGCGGGGGGAACTTTTCGCCGGGTTGGATCGTCCAACTCCCCGGAGATTTTCCGGACAACCTATAGTTTGTCGATAGCGCAATTCGGACGACGCAGGAGAAGCGATGAAGATTCGCATGGCCAGATTGGGGTGGAGGTTCGCTGCAGTCGCCAGTTTGGCGCTGTTGGGTCAGGTTCGCACATGGTCGCAAGACGCGGGCGCCGCCGATCACAAGGTGGATGCGATCGACGCGGCGTTCGTCATGCCTTCCGAAGCAGATTTCGATCTGAGCACTCGCGATCAGCGTCTGGAGTTCTCTCGAAAAAAGAAAGAAGTCAACGACTTGCGCAAGTCGGTTGGTTCGGCGGCAGAGAACGTGTTGGCGGGGACGATCGATCTCAATACAGGACGCGCCGACTTGGGGCGTTACTTGAACGGTCTGGTCATTCCGGAAATGACCGCGGTCGATAACGAGTCGCTGTTTCAGCTGGCCGATCGCCGCGAGTCGGTTATGAAAATGGTGCAAGATGCGCCGGCGGGGTCCCCCGTGCGAGACTACTTGGTCGGCGAAGTCTTGCTGCCGGCGATGACGCGGATCGCTGAGGACGGCGAATACCATCCGGCGGTGCGTCTGAATGCCGTGCTGATGGTCGCGGGCCTGAACGAGCGCGAGGGATCGCGTGGTGGGGCGGCTCCTCAACCCCTACCGGCCGCGGAACAATTCTTGTTGCGGTTGGCGTCGACCGACACCACGCCCAGCTTTTTGCGGGTCGCCGCGATGTCGGGCTTGATTCGCCACGCCGAGTTGGATGGGCAGTTGCTGGTGCTCTCGGGCGGCGGTCCGGGCGCTATCGATGACGGCCAGCGGCGAGCCTTAATGAATCTGGGCTGCAGTCTGGTAGAAGCTGTTGCCGAGACCGATTTCGCCGGGCTCAGCGATGACCAATATTGGCTCACGCGGCAAGCCGTGCAACTCTTGGGCGGATTGGCTCGGCCGGGGGATTCCGGCCAGGTCGTGGCTTGTTTGAAGAAACTCATCGAAAACGAAAAAACGCCGACCCTGCTCGTTGCGGATGCCATCGCGGCGTATGGGGGGCTGCAATTCACCGACCTTGCCCAAGCCGACGCAGGCCCGATGGCGGCATTGATCGGCAAGCGGCTGTCGGCCATGCTGGTGGCTGACGCCCGTTCGATCGACGACTACCTCTATCAAATCAAAGAGAAACGGATGTTGGATCAGAAGACGACGGAGGATACGCAGAAATCGGGGCAAGGGGACGACGCGGGCAATGACGTAGGCGCCTCGGGTGGCGGCGGCGGTCTGGGCAAGAAGACTTCCAGTTCCGGACCGAAGATTTCCGCGAACGCTGAAATCGTTTTCCCCAATTACCAGGTCAACGACATCCGTCAACGGGCCAAGGCGATGACCTATATCTGTCGGCGGGCTTTGGACGGAAATGCGCCCCGTCGTCGCACCGATACAAAGCCTCCCGAGAATTTGAAGAAATTCGCTGATGAGTCCACGCAACAATCGATCACTCGCCTGGTCGATGTGCTCGATCGGGTCATGGACGAGACCAGCCTCAGCGCCAAAGCTGCAGGGTTAATGCCCAACGAATCGCTCGATCAAAAGCTCAAAGCGATTCTGGAGAATAGCTCGGCGAATATCGATCGAGTCGTCGAGTCGCTTGCTCCCAAAGTCGGCGCTTAGAGGTCGAGTCAAACGGGTCGGGCAGCGGCGGGTTCGGCCATTGTTCCACAGGCGTGACACACCCCCGTGGTTCCGGCACGCGGCGAACCCGCAAGCCTCCGGCGAATTTCAAGACGGCCGTTCCAACCTGGTAGTGGCGAGCAAGGATGATCGGTGAACTGGATCAGTACTTGTTTCGCGAGGGAAAACACTGGCGGCTGTTCGAGTTGCTAGGGGCTCATCCTCGTACGACCGGCGGGCAAGCAGGTGTGACATTCGCCGTTTGGGCCCCGCACGCCCGAGCGGTCCGCGTCGTCGGTGACTTCAACCAATGGAACGGCCGACAGCACGCTTTGGAGTTGCACGCGGCGACGGGGATCTGGCACGGCTTCTTCACCGAACCGCACACCGGGTCGCTGTACAAATACGAAGTGACCGACTGCCATCAGCGGGTCACGCTCCGGGCTGATCCCGTCGGATTCTACAGCGAGTTCCCCCCGCGAAACGCGTCCGTCGTCACTGTGTTGGACGGCTTCACCTGGAATGATCATGCCTGGATGCAGCAGCGCGCCGCGCGGTCATTCCGCCAGACCCCCTGGTCGATCTACGAAGTGCACCTGGGTAGCTGGCGGACCGATCCTACGCGCGAACATGGGTGGCGGAATTACCGCGAGATCGCGTTGGATCTGGTCCCCTATTGCCGCGAGATGGGCTTCACACACCTGCAATTGCTGCCGATCACGGAGCACCCCTACACTGGCAGCTGGGGGTATCAGACCACCGGCTATTTCGCGCCGACCAGTCGCTACGGCTCTCCGGAAGACTTCATGTGGTTCGTCGACCACTGCCATCGGCATGGGCTGGGCGTGCTGGTCGATTGGGTGCCTGGGCACTTTCCGCGAGACGAGCACGGATTGCGGCGGTTCGATGGAACGGGACTTTACGAGCACCTCGACCCGCGCCGCGGGGAACATCCCGATTGGGGAACGATGATTTTTAACTTCGGCCGCCACGAAGTTTCCAATTTCCTGATCTCCAGCGCCCTTTTCTGGTTGGAAAAATACCATGTCGATGGTCTGCGAGTCGACGCCGTCGCGTCGATGTTGTATCTCGACTACAGCCGGGGTGAAGGCCAGTGGCTGCCAAACGAACAGGGCGGCCGAGAAAATTTGCAGGCAATCCGCTTCCTCCGCCAATTCAATGATTGTGTGCACGAGCAGTTTCCAGGAGTGGTGACGATCGCCGAGGAATCGACCGCCTGGCCCGGCGTGTCGCGGCCCGCCGCCGATGGAGGGTTGGACTTCGACATGAAATGGAATATGGGGTGGATGAACGACACGCTCCGCTACTTCCGCCGCGAACCAATCCATCGACGTTACCACCACAACGAGATCACGTTCAGCATTTGGTACTCCTTCGCCGAAAACTTTGTGCTCCCACTGTCGCATGACGAAGTGGTCCATGGGAAACGCTCGCTGATCGATCAGCTTCCAGGCGACTTATGGCGGAAGTTCGCCAACCTGCGGTTGCTCTACGGATACATGTGGACCCACCCCGGCAAGAAGCTCCTGTTCATGGGAGGAGAATGGGGGCAATGGCTGGAGTGGAGCTGCGATCGCGAACTCTCCTGGCAATTGTTGGAGCACGAATCGCATCGCGGTGTGCAGCGGTACGTCGCCGAGCTCAACCGGGTGTACAGCGAACGACCCGCCCTCCATCAGCTCGATTTCCACAGCGACGGATTCTTGTGGCTGGAATACCAGGACGCCCCCCGCGGTATCCTGGCGTTCTTGCGGTTGGCTGCCAACCCCCGCGATCACGTGGCGGCGATCTGCAATTTTACGCCTACGGTCGTCGGCGAATACCGCGTCGGAGTCCCCTCGCCCGGCGAATACCAAGTTCTCATCAATTCGGACGAATCCCGCTTTGGCGGCAGTGGCGTTACCCCGCCCGAGACGTTGCTGCCTGATCCAACCCCCTGCCACGGCCAGCCCTATTCCCTGTCGATCCGCGTTCCCCCACTCGGATTACTGATCCTGGCGCCAACGCAACCCTAATTCTCGGCGGTTCCATGCCAAGTTGAATCAGTCGCACCCTGCAGCACCGTCCGCGACGAGCAATCTCCCGACTGGAAGATCCCGCCGCCTACGGACGGACCCGAGCCTTCCGCTCTCGGCGCCATTCATTCCTTGTGTATCTGCGCTCGATGCGACAGGCTTGGATCGGTTCAGTCCTTGAGATCGCCGGCTCGGATGATGACCAGTTTTGTCGGGTCGATGTGCTTTTTGAATGCGGAGTGGATATCGGCCGGGGTCAAATCGGCCACACGTTTTTCTTGCGCTGCAGTGAACTCAAACGTGCGATCGAGAAACAAATTGGATGCAATTTGCCCGGCGATTGAGCCGTCATTGGCTCGTCCCACCTTGCGTTGCTCCAACCAGGCGTTCTTGGCGTCCGCGACCTCTTGAGCGGTAGGTCCGTCCGTCAGAAACCTTGACAATTCCTCCATGGCAGCGGTTTCCACGGCGTCCATGTTTTCGGGATTCGTGATGGCGCTGATTGCGAATCGGGCGTCGTTGCCGCGACTGGGTATGGAGACCGACGATGTGGCCCCGTAGGACAGCCCTTCTTTTTGCCGGATCCTATCGCCGATGCGGGACGACAGCGTGCTGCCGCCGAAGATGAAGTTGCCCAGCAAGAGGGCTTCGGTAGCCGGATCATCCTCGTTCAGCGCAAACGATAGTCCGGCGCTAAAGACCGCATTCGCCTTGTCGGGCGTGACGATCCGTTCACGTTTCCCAGCCAAATCCGGTTTCGCCTCTCGTTCGATCGGGCGGAACTCCACTTCTGTTTCCCAATCCTTCAGGATTTCGCCGACGGTGCTCATCACCTCATCGGTATCAAAGTCCCCGACGACGGCGAGTTCGCCCGCGGCGGCGGAAACTTGTTCTGCGTAAATCTGTTGGATATCCGCCAGCGCCAGACGCTCGATCTGTTCAATCGATTCCTCAGGGGTAGGGACGTACCGCACATCATCGGCGGGATATTGCGACAAGGAGCGGGATAGAACGTTCCCCGCCAGGACTTGGGGTTCGTTGAGGGACTGCTTCAGCATACTCGCCATTTGGCGTTTCATTCGTTCCAGTTCATCGGGCGGAAACGCCGGCTCCCGCAAGATTTCGCCCAGCAATCGGAGGGCGGGCGCCAGCGAACTGTGTTTGGCCTCGA
>JBGSLW010000032.1:0-3818 GCA_041740495.1 Pirellulaceae bacterium | reverse complement strand
TCGTCCAAGTCAGCAAGGATTGCGATATACTTGTTTCGAACCATTTCGATTATTGTTGCGTCCTGCATAATCGCAGGTTCGCAAATTCATACAACACAAGTCAATATCAGTTCGGTAACTTATTGTTTTACAACGCCTAACGCCCAGCCGAAGGCGCCGGCTGTTCGGGGACTACACGGGGGCTACCAGGCGGGATTCACGGCGGCTGCTCGCAGAACGGAAGACCGCTGAAGCCGGCGCCTTCGGCTGGGCGTTAAACGAAGGCTACGCGCACCGCTGAAGCCGGCGCCTTTGGCTGGGCGTTAAACGAAAGAGAGTCGACCGGGCGGAGCCGGCGCCTTTGGCTGGGCGTTAAACGAAGGCTACGCGCACCGCTGAAGCCGGCGCCTTCGGCTGGGCGTTAAACGAAGGAGAGTCGACCGGGCCGAGCCGGCGCCTTCGGCTGGGCGTTAAACGAAGGAGAGTCGACCGGGCGGAGCCGGCGCTTTCGGCTGGGCGTTAAACGAAGGAGAGTCGACCGGGTGGAGCCGGCGCCTCAGGCGGGGTGTTAAACGAATTGGGGGAAAAATGATGGCCTAAAACTCGCTGGCCGCCTGGGGCCTGGGGAGTTACCGCTTGTTTTCGCGGGTTTTTTCGAGTAAATTCTTCCGACTTGGCGTCGCGATTGCGCCAGCGTAGCTTCAATTGGCAGAGCACCGCATTCGTAATGCGGGGGTTGCGGGTTCGACTCCCGCCGCTGGCTTTCGGCATGGTCTTGCGGTTGCCCGCCGTACCTCCCGCCCGAATCCCCAGCGGACGGTCCGCCTGCGAGGAATCGGCTGCGAAGCTGGCATATTCTAAGGGTCGAAGAGATGAGTCTCACTGCGTACGACACAGCTGATTTGGAATTGAAGGACATTGTGACGTCGAACGCGTCGTTCGGCCCCGCCGAAATCGAAACGCTTGGGCGACTGATTTCGGAGGACTATTCGCGCTTCAATATCCTCCGCGACCTCACGCAGCAACTGGAGCAGCAGGAGCAGCGGAGCCCGGCCACCAACGTGCGTTTGGGGGTTTGCCAGTACCTGTTGGGTCGTTATGAGTTAGCGTCCCGGACTTTGGAAAACTCGGACCGGGGAGCGGTCGCCTTCTTCTATCAGGGGAAGTCGAACCTGGCGTTGGGCCGGTATGAGCGGGCGATCGAATGCTTTGAATCGGCCCGAACCGCCGGCTTCGATTCCAATCTCTGCCAATTGGCGGTCGCCGAAGTCAAACGGCTAAGCGGGAAGGCGCGGGAGGCGATGAACATTTTGGACAACTTGTTTGGGCCGATCGAACAGACCGCGGAGTACCTGTACCAACGCGGTGCGACCGTGGCGGTGTTGGCTGAAAACCCTCACGAGGTTGTCGCGCTGTACACTCGAGCCATCGACGTCGACCCGCACCATCCCGGGGCGCTGTTCGGGCTGGCTTTGGAGAACGATCGCCGCGGGAACGACGAGCGAGCGCTGGATCTGTATCAACGCGCGGCCACGGTCTTTCCGGCGCATGTCGGTTCGCTCCTCAACTTGGGGATCCTCTACGAGGACCGCAGCGATTTTCTACGGGCCCGCCGCTGCTACGATCGGATCCTGGAGTCGTTCCCGAACCACCCGCATGCGATGCTCTACCGACGCGACTCGGTCGCCTCGATGGACGAAAGCTACGACTACGACGCGCACCGCAAAGAGGAGATGCTCTCGCAAGTTCTCAAGGTCCCGGTGTCGCAATTCGAGCTGTCGGTGCGCAGTCGAAACTGTCTGCAGAAAATGGGGATCGCCACGCTGGGCGATTTGACGCGCGTCACTGAACATGAACTGCTCAGCAGCAAAAACTTCGGCGAGACGTCGTTGGTCGAAATCAAGGAAATGCTGGGCAATAAAGGCTTGTCGATCGGGCAGTTCGCCAACGTCAAGGCCACGACCGAAGAAACGGTCGACACCAGCAAAATGACGCCCGATGAACAGCTGCTGCTGGAGCGTCCGATCGCCGAATTGGGGCTCTCCGTGCGAGCCCGCAAGTGCATGTCGCGGCTGGGATTGACCACGATCGGCGAGCTGATTCGCAAGACCGGCGACGACCTGCTGGAATGCAAGAATTTCGGGGTGACCAGCCTCAATGAGGTCCGGGAAAAACTGGTGCAATTCAGTTTGAAGTTGCGAGGGGACTGAACCGAGCAAAACGCTCGGTCGTCCGCTGGCGAAGGGACCATTCGATTCACTCGGGCGGGTAACGGAAGCCAGCCTGAATCTCTCTTCCGCGGAAGGCGCAGACTTATGCCATCGAGTACCGCAGGCGCTCACGACTCGTTGCGGCGTTGGATTCGCGATATCCCCGACTACCCCAAGCCCGGGATTCTCTTCAAAGACATCACACCCCTCTTGGCCCATCCGGCGGCGTTTTCGGCGGCGATCGAGCAGATGGCGGAGCCGTTCCGTGCCGCCGACGTGGAGATGGTGGTCGCCGCCGAGGCTCGCGGTTTCATCTTTGCGGCGCCGATCGCCCTGGTGTTGGGCGCCGGTTTTGTGCCGATCCGCAAGCCGGGCAAGCTTCCGTACGACCGGCATTCGTATAGCTACGAATTAGAGTACGGCTCGGATACGCTGGAAATGCACGTCGATGGGGTCGCCGCAGGTCAGCGCGTGTTGGTCGTCGATGATTTGCTGGCCACCGGGGGGACCGTGAGCGCCTGTTGCGAAATGGTCCGCCGTTGCGGGGCCGAGATCGTCGGTTGCACCTTTCTGGTCGAACTGCTGTTTTTGGAGGGACGCACTAAGTTGACTCCCTTGCACGTGCATAGTGCCATTCAGTTTGAATAAGCGTTTACGCCAGTACGCTTTTCTCCGGCTGGGGGACTGGTATCTACGCCATGCGCGCAACCAAGTCGGGCTCCCCTCGCCTCACGTTGGCGTTCCGATCGACGATTACTCGGCATCGAGCAATTGGACGGCTCGTCGCATTTTGGCCAGGCCGGACTTGGCAACCTCGCGTGGATCTTGCGACCAATACTCACGATTAAACAACTCCAGCGAAAGCGCGCCGCGAAACCCGTTGGTCCGCAGCGAGGCGAGAATGTCTTTGAGCGGGGCGACCCCATCGGTGGGATAGATGCGATCCGCATCCTGAATCGACTCGCGCGGCGGAGTGTCCGGGTAGTCGTTGAGATGGAAGACATGCACCCGGGATCCGGCGAGCAATCCGAGTTCGGCGAAATTCGAACCCCCTTTGTAGAGATGATACACATCCGGCAGGACGCACGCATCCGGATGGCCGGCCGCGGCGCAAACGTAGAGGACTTCGCAGAGCCTCGAAAGATTTTGCGAGAACCCCCAGACCTCCAGCATCGGCAGACAACCGACCCGGCGTCCGATTTCCAGTAAGACGGCGTAGCGCTCGGCAGCTCGGTCCAAGTCCAGTCGTCCGCCGTCGGTCGCGCCTGCCGGCGGCGCTGCGATTCGTTTGCCGCCCAACGCCACCACTATTTCCATTTCGCGTTCGGCTTGCTGCAGACCTTGGCGACGACGCGATTCGTCCTCTGCGATCCACGGAGCGAACGCAATGGCGCTTTCCAAGGTCAGTCCCTGATCCTCCAAACGCTGTCGCAACTCGGCGGGCTTTCCCCCGGCATCGACAAAGCGGTCGACGTCCCGCAACCACAATTCAATCCCGTCGAACCCGGCTTCCGCGGCGATCGAAATTTGCTGGGGGACGTCGAGACGCTCCCCTTGAATCGTGCTGGTATTGAGACAGTAGCGAACGGGGAATGCGTCGCCAAGTTCGCCGCCGGCGGTGCGACATGC
>JBGSLW010000031.1:0-3521 GCA_041740495.1 Pirellulaceae bacterium | reverse complement strand
GCGCTCGAGGCGTTGGCCGAACGCGCGCGGCGCCAATGGGAGGTCGCTCGCGTGGCGATCGTCCACCGCGTGGGCGAGGTCCCGATCGGCGAAGTCAGCGTGGCGATCGCGGTCTCCGCACCGCACCGCCACGACGCGTTTCGCGCAGGCCAGTGGCTGATCGACGCCCTCAAGGAGCAGGTCCCCATCTGGAAACGCGAGCATTTCGCCGATGGGAGCGAAGTTTGGCAACACCCCACACCGTCGTCGACGAATTGCACCTAATGGCCATACCAACACCCATCTTGCCTATCCTCGATCGTTTTGGCCGGCGCCACTCGAATCTGCGGATCAGCGTCACCGACCGTTGCAACATCCGCTGCATTTACTGCATGCCGGCGGAGTCGGTGCAGTTTCAACCGCGTGAGGAGTTGTTGCGTTTCGAAGAAATCTCGCGATTCGTCCGGGCCGTCGCTCCGCTGGGGATCAACAAGCTGAGAATCACGGGGGGCGAGCCACTGGTCCGCAGCGGCTTGGATCAGCTGATCGCGCAGTTGGCAACGATCCCGGGCATCGACGACATCGGCATGACCACGAATGGCATGCTGCTGGCGGATCACGCTGAGAAGTTGCAAGCGGCGGGACTGCAGCGCTTGAATATCAGTCTGGACTGCTTGGACGATGAAACGTTTTTCCGAATCTCGCGCCGGCGGGGAGTTGCCCGCATCCTGGAAGGAATCGAGGCGGCTCGGGCCCTCCCCTATCACAAGATCCGGTTGAACGCCGTGATTCTTCCCGGGATCAATGAACACCAGATCCTGGACTTGGCGCGATTCGCCAAGGACCGCGAGCTGGAGTTGCGGTTTATCGAATTCATGCCGCTGAACGCCGCCGGGGCGTGGGACCAGGATCACGTGGTCAGCGGTCGCGATATTCGCGAACAGATTGATCGGGAATTGGGCCCCTTGCGGCGGGCGCCTGCAACCGATCCCAGTCAACCAGCGCGAGACTATCTCTACCCCAGCGGGTTACGAGTCGGTTTCGTCGATTCCGTCACGGAACCGTTCTGCAGTACCTGCAATCGAATTCGCCTGACGGCGGACGGAAAACTGAGGAATTGTTTGTTTTCGGATGAGGCGTGGGATGTTCGCAGTTTGCTCCGCCGCAGCGATCTGTCGGACGCCGACATGGTAGCGCTGGTGCGGGAATGCGTCGCGGCCAAGTGGGCTGGGCACCAGATTCATTCGGAATCGTTCGTTAAGCCGGCCAGCGCCATGCACCAAATCGGCGGCTGAGAATGCCCCGGAATTCACGCCCCATTTATGTCGCCCACGCCCCCCCGGATCTATCTGGACAACGCCGCCACCTCCTGGCCGAAAGCGCCCGAGGTACTCGAAGCGATCGTCGAATTCTACACGCACCATGGTACCGCGATCGGGAGGGGGAGCTACGCAGCGGCGGAAGGATTGCAGCGCAAAGTGAACGAACTCCGCGGGCAGATCGCTCGTTTGATCAACGCCGAACGACCGGACGAGCTGATTTGGACGTTTAACGGGACCGATGCGCTCAACATCGGCATCGTCGGCATGTTGCGGCCCGGCGACCACGTAGTCACGACGGAAGCCGAGCACAACTCGGTGTTGCGTCCCCTGGAACATTGTCGAACGTCGTTGGGGGTTGAAACAACCATCGTCGAATGCGAGCCGGACGGCAGCGTTCTTGCCGAGACCGTGGTCGCAGCGATTCGCCCCGCCACGCGTCTGGTGTGCCTGACTGCCGCCAGCAATGTCACCGGCGCCGCCAACGAACTTGAGCCTGTCGGAGCCGCCTGCCGCGCCCACGACAAGGCCAGCCTGCTGGTCGATGCGGCGCAGGTCGCTGGATACCTGCCGATCGATGTTCGTGCGATCGGCTGCGACCTCTTGGCAGCCCCCGGTCATAAGGGCCTAGGCGGCCCGCTCGGAACCGGCTTTCTCTACGCTCGGCAGGCGATCTGGAACCGGCTCCAACCGATTCGCTGGGGAGGGACTGGGACGGTCAGCCACGAAGCCCGTCAGCCCGACACGGTCCCTGACAAATTTGAGAGCGGGAACTTGGACGGCGCGAATCTGATGGGCCTGCGGGCCGCCCTGGAACAAGGCCGTCGAGTGGACGGCTGGCGCTACGATTGGCGCCAAACCGACTTGTTCAACCGCTTTCAGCAACTATTGATTGGGTTGCGAGCAATTCCCCAAGTTCGCGTTTGGGCGGCCAACGAATTGCCCCGAGCTGTGCCCGTGGTGAGTTTCACGATTCCAGCGATGGACTCGCGCGAGGTCGCTGCCGTGTTGGATTCGCGTTGGCATATCGAATGCCGCGCCGGCTTCCATTGCGCCCCGCTGATCTGCCGTCGATTAGGTACGCTGGCCCACGGCGGGACCGTCCGCGTCAGTCCCGGACCTCGGACAACGGAGGAGGAGATCGGCACCTTGTTGAGCGCGATCAAGAGTCTCGTGCGATCAGGCGGCTAGCTGCCTGTCGACAAGGTGCCTGCGTTCGCCATCCGAGACATTGACCCGCTATCCAATCACCTACGGTAAGTAAATTGCCTGACCAATTTGTTATGCCCGCTGGTACTCCGGTTGGGCTGTTTTTTGGGGGGGAGTGGGCGAGTGGGGGCGTACGAGTACGAGTACGAGTACGAGTACGAGTAGGAGTAGGAGTACGAACGGGAGAAAGAGTGGGAGGTGGGCCGTATTCATTTCCGAAGGGACGAGAGTGACCCATTTCCCCTCCGTTGGCGGATACGGTACATTTTCAGTTGGGAGTCGATTCGGCGAACTGCGAGTGGCGCGGGAGGAGCGAACGACTTTTTTTATGGCCGGGGATCAGATGGCGGACAAACCGTGGTACCACCAGGGGTTGAAATTTACCTGCACGCAATGCGGCGATTGTTGCACTGGCGCACCGGGATTTGTTTGGGTGAACCAGGACGAAATCGCCGGACTCGCCCGAGTGGTAGGTGTCGACATTGAGCAATTCGAGAAACTGTATGTGCGGGCCGTCGGGATCCGTCGGAGCCTGGTCGAGTTTCCCAATGGGGACTGCGTATTCTTCGACGGGGACTCGCGGCGTTGCACCGTGTACGAGGCGCGACCGCGGCAATGCCGGACATGGCCCTTTTGGGATTCGAATCTGAAGTCCCCCGAAGCCTGGCGACAAACCTGCGACATTTGCCCTGGAAGTGGGCGGGGAAAGCTCTACTCGCTTGAACAAATCGAAGAACGCGGCAAAGCGATTAGTGTTTAGGAGCGCGGTTCGCGATTAGGCGATTGTGGCGGCCAGGCCCATCAGTTCTTCGGAGTCCAGGATCAGGTCGTTGCGTTCAAAGATGGACTCGATGGCTCGGCGGTGAATTTTCATCTTCAAGCCTCCCACACCGAGCGCGCCGTAGCAGACGACGCCCCCGCGCTGGTCGGCTTGTGCTTGCGGGGCGATCCAGCGGATTCCCTGCGGCGGCACGGCGTTGAGGTCGATTGCCACTCGGAGCGGGCCGCCGTCCG
>JBGSLW010000030.1:0-2346 GCA_041740495.1 Pirellulaceae bacterium | reverse complement strand
GTTGTGCGCCGCCAGAGCGATTTGCTTCATGCGGTTTTTGCAATCGGTGCGGCGAGCCGCTTCCCGAACTTGTTGCACCGCGGGGAGCAACAAGGCGATCAAGATGCCGATGATGGCGATCACCACCAACAGCTCGACCAGAGTGAAACCTTTTTTCAGATTTCGTTTCATCATACACACCCTTCCAAAAAGGAATAAAAAAAGAAACACATTGTTCTGCTCCGGCGGATCATGAACGAGGAGACCGGCCACAGAACGCGCGAGCACAGCCCGCGTGTGTTGAATACTACTGAGACAAATCGCCCCAATTCAAGCGCATAACGGCAGGAAATACGCAGCGCCCATTCCAAGTGCTCCGACGCGTGCTGTTGTCGATTCCGAGTCTGCGGATCGGCCGGCGAACGATTCGTTGGAAGCGCCACAACATAAATGTTTCGAAGTTCACCTGCGCGCAAGCAAGCGTTTGCAGCGGCACATTTTTGCTCTGCGATCTTCGCTGGAAAATCGCGTGTTGGGGATTACGCAACGCCGCCCGTACTGTGAAAAATTTTTTTTGGATCCAGTAAGGTGGGTTACAGTCAGAGACGCCACGTGGTCATTTGGACATCGTTCAGGTGTTGGCACCCGATTGTCCAAACGTGTGGGATGGAGCACCTCGCTTGGCGGTGGGGTGATCCGCGCAGCCCTCCGATCGGTGCAACGATCCGTAACAGCCCGTTGAAGAATTAGCCGCTTGGCGCTGGCCTGCGGTTGTCGACAACGCAGACGGTTTTCGACAACGCAGAACATCAAGAAACCGCAGGCTAGCGCCATGCGGCTGATAGGTACAACGCACTCCGATCGGTGCAACGATCCGTAACAGCCCGTTGAAGAATTAGCCGCTTGGCGCTAGCCTGCGGTTGTCGACAACGCAGACGGTTTTCGACAACGCAGAACATCAAGAAACCGCAGGCTAGCGCCATGCGGCTGATAGGTACAACGCGCTATCGTAGATTTTCAACAGACGGTGAGGGCCCTCTGATCCTTAAGGCGCCATCTTTTTCAGCTTTCGCTGCAGCGTGCGGCGGGGGATGTCCAACAAGCGTGCAGCAGCCGAAATATTCCCGCCGCACTCCGCCAGCACCCGTTGGATGTGCTCCCATTCCGCCTCGGCCAGCGAAGGGGGCGTGTATTGGACCGGATCTCGGAGCGGGAGATTCGTGACGAATGCCGCCAACAGCTGGTCGGCATCGGCCGGCTTGCTCACGTAATTCACGGCGCCCAGTTTGATCGCTTCCACCGCGTTGGCGATGTTGCCGTAACCGGTCATCACCACCACTTTGGTTTGCGGCGAACGAGCGCGGATTCTGTTGAGCAGCTCCATGCCGGAGCCATCCGCCATTTTCAAGTCGATCACCGCCAAGTCGGGCATCGTGCGTTCCAGGCACTGGGTCGCATCGTCCACCCCGGAAGCACAGACAACCGCCAGGCCGCGCCTTTCAAACGCTTTGAGTAAACGCAGCCGGAGGATTTCATCGTCGTCCACCACCAGTATCGATTGAACGCCGCTATTGAGTTGGGTCATGGCCAGTTTCCTCGGATGCTTTCCATAAGGATAGCACTTTGGGCAAGTCGTCGGCGACCCAGATATCCCTCCGCCCGGCCGTCGCCACCGAACCCAAAGTCGCCCGTCAGGGACGTTTCGGAAAAAAAAGAGCCGGGTCGGATCGACCCGGCTCGCAGCCATCACAGATGGTTGTGGCTTGGTAGAAGCGTTAGTTTCCACCTTCCTGGTTTTGGGTGGCTCGTTGGAGTTTCCCTCCACCGATCCCCGCCGACTTCTTGATCGTATCTTCGGAAACGTTGCCGACGCCCTTTTCATTGATCTCGCGAGCGGCGGCGTCCATATCCTTCAGTTGTTGCGGCTGCTTTTCCGGAGGAATGACCATCGGCGCCGGGGGCGCCGAATTGGAGCAGCCAATCAAGGCACACCCCAGGCAGACCAACAACCCGTAACGAATTTGAGTTAACACTGCAGACTCCTGTCGCATTAAAAATCCGTATCGCGCGGTGAACCGCGCGATACGGCGAAAAACACTCAAGTTATTCGACTTCAGAGCTCAGAGGCTGCCCATTGCTGGAAGCCCCGTCACCCTGCCCTCTCCCCCGAAGCGGGGGAAAGGGAGATGGGTTTTGGAGATCCTCGCCCCCCGCTTTGAGGGGTGAGGATCATGAAATCTTGGACTAGAAACCGCGTTCGGCCGTGCCGTCTTTCAGACCGCCGTTGCCGTAGTACAGTTCCCAGTTGATCGACCGCGGCACGGTGAAGACCGTGGCGTCGGCAAAAGCGAAGTTGACGCCGGCCGG
>JBGSLW010000029.1:0-6720 GCA_041740495.1 Pirellulaceae bacterium | reverse complement strand
CCTTGCGGCGCTCCGCCGCCATCTTCAAAAACTCTTCGATGTCCTTGGCCATCGCCCGCTACCTCAATTTCCGCTTCGATCCCGACCTTACGTCGGCGCCCCCGATACCGTCTGCACCGTCGACTGGGCGCTCGGCCCGGTCCCGGCGATCGACTTTCGCATCTCCGTATCGGCCTGGATGTTTCGCAGTTTGTAGTAGTCCAGCAACCCGAGTTTTCCGGAATTGAAGCCATCCGCCATCGCCCGCGGAATTTCGGCTTCCGCCTCCACCAGCTTCGCTCGGCTCTCTTCGATCATCGCGACGTTTTCTTGATCTTGGGCCACCGCCATCGCCCGTCGCCCTTCCGCCCGGGCCCGAGCCACACGCGTGTCGGCTTCCGCTCGATCCGCTTGCAACCGCGCGCCGATATTCTCCCCCACATCGATGTCGGCGATGTCGATCGAAACGATCTCGTAGGCGGTTTGCGAATCCAAACGACGAGCCAACACCGTCTTGGAGATCATATCCGGATTCTCCAGCACGACCTTGTGGTTCTGTGCCGAACCGATCGCGCTCACGATCCCTTCACCGACCCGGGCGATGATCGTTTCTTCGGTCGCCCCCCCGATCAGCTGCTGCAAGTTCGATCGGACGGTAACTCGAGCCCGCACCTTCAACTGAATTCCGTCCTTGGCGACCGCGTCCAGCGTCTTCCGCGCCGTCCCTTTGGGCGGGCAATCGATCACCCGCGGGTAAACGCTGGTCTGCACCGCCTCCAAGACGTTCCGGCCCGCCAGGTCGATCGCGGTCGCCTCGCGAAAACTCAAATGGATCGTCTTGGCCTTCTTCGCCGCAATCAACGAGCGGATAATGATCGGCACGTTGCCGCCCGCCAAATAATGCGCTTCCAACGCCCGCGTCGTGATATCGGGGTCCTCCAAGCCAGCTTGCACCGCCATGATCTTGCTGGGAACGATCACCCCCGGTTTGACGTGCCGGAATGTCATCCCCAATAAGTCGAACAACCCAATCCCCGCTCCGGTCAACACCGACTGGATCCACCAGCGGAAGTACATCATGAAGACGACCAACAGCACCAGCATCAAGAACAATGCGATCAGAACCACAACCAGCAACACAATCTGCCGGACACTGGGGCTATCTTGTTGGGCCAAGAACCAAAGCAAATTCATGGGGGTCTGACCTTTCAGTTGAGCGAGCTCCCATTCCGCGCCGCGCCGATAGGGACCGCGCGTCATTCGAGCCGATTCGGAATTTCCACGAAACCATGGGTGGCAATGGATGGATCGTGCCAAACCCAGAGTCTTTTGGGGAAAGGCCCTCGGGGGCATCCCGGTTACCGCGTATTGTAGTTGACTCCCGATCCAAAATGTAGCCGCAACGAAGCGAAAAGTCGTTGCACCCCCGCCCCTCACCCCTCACCCCGAACGACTCGGACGACGCTTTTGTCGATGCGTTAGCCGCAGGTGTACGCGTCTGTGGGGCCTGCGCCGACGGGCTTCGCCTACGCCTGCGGCGGACGAAGAAACATGTTAAGACGGTGCGGGGCCGTTGCCTCGTCGCGTCCAATACCAGTAGAAGGGGATTCCCGCGACCACCAGGGCCAAACCAATCCCGGCGTCCCGCGGTCGCTCGAGAATCGAATTGATGACGACGTAGGCACATACCAAGGCGTACAGCGCCGGTACCCAAGGGTATCCCAGCACGCGGATCGGCCGCTCCGTCTGCGGCTCGCGCACCCGCAGTACAAACAGCCCCACCGCGATCGCGCCGTAGAAAATAAATTGCACGAACACCAGCATGTCGGTCAACTGGTCGAAGCTGCCCGAGAAGACCAGCAGGCAAGAGATCAGTCCTTGGTACAGCAACGCGGTACCTGGGGTGTTGTAGACCGGGTGGATTCTGGCGGCGGAGCGAAAAAAGACCCCCTTGGCCGCCATCGCGTAGTAGATCCGCGCCGACGCCATGATCGTCGTGTTGGTAGCGCCCGCCGTGGTGATCGCGATCAGCAGCTAAATCAACACCACGCCGACATCCCCCAGAATTCTCCGCACCATTTCCACGGCGACCACGCCGTTGTCGGACTTCGCCACTTGCAAGACATCGTCCATCGGCAGGACGTAGAGAAACGTGGCGTTGACCACCAGATAGACGGCGATCACGATCAAGGTGCCGAAAATCACCGCCAGCGGGACATTCCGTTGCGGCCGCCGCACTTCCTCGGCCATGAACCCCAACGTGATCCATCCTTCATACGCCCAGAACGCGCCCAGCATCGCGGTGAACAACGCGGGCAGTCCGAAGCGGGTCGCCGTCGCCGCGCTCGCCGGATTTTGCAGATTGCTCCAGCTCCCTTGCGCCGACGACCATCCCAAAACGACCAGCAAGCAGAGACTTCCCAAAACCATCAGCAGCAAGACCTGGCTAACGCCGCCCCCCTTCCGCACGCCGCGAAAGTTGATCGCGGAAAGCAGTGCGATCAGCCCGACCGCGGTCAGCTTGACCCCCAAATTTTGCAGCGGATAAAAAATCCCGAAGAGGTGGGCTCCCTGTTCGATGCCGAGCGGCAGCCGCGGCAACTCCACCACCGCGTTCAGCGATTGGGCGAAAACATAGGCGATCGAAGCGATCGACGCCGATTGAATCGCAGTAAAACTCGCCCAGCCGTACGCGAAGGCAAACGCTCGACCGTACATCCGATTGAAATAGGCGTACGGCCCGCCGCTGGTGCTGACGATCCCGGCGATTTCCGAGATTGTGAGGACCCCCAACATGGAAACGAGTCCTGCCAGGAGCCAGGCCAGCAGAATCCAGCCGGGCGCCGGAAGACTTTCCGCCATCGGGGCGATTTTTTTATAGATCCCGGAGCCGATGATCGAACTGATCACCAACAAGATCGCCGTGGGTAAGCCAAACGACGGAAGCAAATGCCCGCGTCGCGTTGTTTCTTCCGGCTTGGAATTTCCATCCATCGTCCGTCAACCCGTCGCAAAAAACGAATTTGACCGCCGACGGCTCACGCGCGGGCTGCCGCCAACCGCAGCGATTGCCACGCGCCGTCGGCACGGCTGCTGGCGACGCAACGTTCGATGAACAGCATCCCCTCCCACCCGTCGAATACGTTGGGATAGATGGTGTTGCGTTTTTCGAACGGCTGTCCAGCAGCCCGCAAACTCATCGCATCGTACGCCGCGCGATAGACGTTGGCGAACGCTTCGAAAAATGCCTCGGGGTGGCCGCTGGGCAAGCGGCAGGCCGCCGCGGCCAGAGACGTCGTGTAGGGGGCATTCGGATCGCGCGTGTACACTCGGTGCGGCTCTCCGTTCTTCCGCACGATCAGCTCGTTCGGATTCTCCTGCCGCCATTGGAGTGAAGCCAGCGTGCCGTCGACCTCGATCGCCAAGTCGTTCTCGCGACCGTGGCTGATCTGAGAGGCGGTCACCAGTCCCAGCCCGCCATTTTGAAACTGGATCACCGCCGTGCCGTAATCGTCCAACTTCCGACCCGCTTCGAACGTCCGCAAATGGCAACTGAGCTGGTCGGGCAACAGGCCGCTGATGTAACGAGCCAAATTGAACGCATGGGTCGCAATATCGCCGAAGCAACCCGCCGCACCGCTCCGCGCCGGGTCGGTCCGCCAAGCCGCCTGCTTCTGATCGCTTGCTTCCAGCCGAGTTCGCAACCAACCTTGTATATATTGTGTGCGGATCGCCTGGATCTCGCCGAAGAACCCGTCCTGCACCATCTGCCGAGCCTGCCGGACCAGCGGATAACCCGTGTAGTTGTGCGTCACCGCAAACACGACCGGGCTTTTTTCCACAGCGGCCGCCAGTTGCTCCGCCTGGTGCAAATCAAACGTGAGCGGCTTGTCGCAGATCACGTTGAATCCGGCTTGCACCGCGGCCAATGCGATCTCGTAGTGCATGTGGTTGGGTGTGGCGATCGAAAGGAAATCGATCCGCCGCTCCGCCGGCAGTTGGGACTCGCGCTCGATCAATTCGCGATAACTGCCGTAGGCGCGCTCCGGGGCGATTCCGTAATCCGGCGCCGAAGCCTTGGCCCGCGCCGGATCGGAAGACAACGCCCCGGCCACCAACTCGGCTCGGTTGTCCAAGATCGCAGCGGTGGCGTGCACCCGCCCGATGAACGAACCTTGCCCACCCCCCACCAACGCCATCCGCAACTTGCGATTCAGCGGCGCATTCAACCCCATCGACGATTCTCCTGATCCCGGCTAGTACTTTCTTGGATTCCCGCCAGCACAGTCCGAAACCGCAGACGACCGCCGTGCGAAAAACTTTTCGACAGGCAACGAAGGGCGTTGCGTCCTCGCTCAAGCGGCGTTGTTGCCCGATCGCTGTTGTAACGGCTGCGATGGCCCGCGAAAAGATCCCTTCGACATCGCACGATGGCCACGGCGCTCCCACCGATCGAACCAACGGCTCAGCGGTCCTGGAGTCAGACAGAACGCCCCCACACCCAGGGCGACCGCCGCCGCCGCCAATGTGTCGCTGGGCCAATGCGCCGCGGAAATGACCCGCTGCAGGCTGGCCAGGACCGCCACCGCCAAGAACATCCCCCGCCCCCGCGGGAAGAGCCAAGCCAATCCCAAGGCAAAACCAATCGCGGTGGCCGCATGACCGGAAGGAAACGACTGCGAGAGGTAGCCGTTGAGCTCCGGCGATCCGCCGAATCTCGAACCGATCCCCACCCACGATTCCCAGCCAAGCTCCGGGACGTCGCGGTACGCAATCGGCCGTAGCCGAACCACCAACAGCTTGATGGCATTCACCGCGATACCCGGCAAGAGCGCACACGCGATCACCCGCGGCAAGCGGCGACGAAGATCCGGCGCCGCCTGCCAGAGACAGGCCAGTATCAATACGACGCCGAAACTATGTGCGAAGGCCTCGCACAGGCCGATCCCGCGTTTGACATCGCCCGGCAAGTCGATCGCGCGGACCGCCTGGGAGATGCGCGGATCGAATGGAATCAAAGCGACCGCCCCAACCGCCAGAATCCCGGCACTCAACCATAGTCGGAAGGGTCGCGGGAAGAACGGGAGGTCGTCACGTTCGGTTGGGCGCCAGTCGATGGGCTGGGTGGGTTGGTTCATCCAGAGGAAACAGGCTGGAGGTCGCAGCTCCGATGGCTCGTCGTGTCTCGAGTTTCTTAACGCGAACTCAAGGGCCGTGTAGCGTATCGCGTCGGCGCCTATTCTCCCAAGCCCAATTTCCACCCGGTTTTGCCGAGCGTTACGCTATAATCCCCACGTCACCCCCCGCCTTCCACCCATCCGTTTCGCAGGCGGAGCCGTCCGCCAAGAAAAAGGTCCATGAAACAGGTTGTCGCTGTCGTCAAGCCCTTCCTCGCCCAACAGGTGATCACGTCGCTGGCCGCCGAACCGATCGTCGACCTGCTCATTCGCGAAGTCAAAGGGTACGGCCGCCAGAAAAACTACCTGGACCAATACGGTGAGAACGAGTACTCATGGGTTTTTCTCCCCAAAGTCGAGATCAACGTCTGGGTCGAAGACGACCGCGTGGAGTCGATCATCGCTCGAATCGCCCAAGCCGCCCGGAGCGATGCCATGGGGGATGGCAAGATCCTGATTCTGCCTGTCGTCGACTCCCCAATGTAAAGCAATTGTCCTCAATTGCTGGCAGCGCGGTTGGGTGCACCAGTAAGAGAACAGTTGAGGACAACTGTTCTACAATCGACGATCCTCAGTCGCCCAACGCCAGCAGATTGTCGCGTGCATTCGTGTAGTCGGGTGCAATTTCCAACGCTCGCTGGAAACACTGTGCGGCCAACTGCGGTTCGCCTCGATGGCGATAGAGGACCCCCAGGTTGTTATGCGCCTCGACAAATCGCGGCTGCAGCTCCACGGCTTCGGCGAGAAAAGCCTCGGCCCGGGCAAACTCCCCGCGTGTCAACGCGATCGCCCCATAGTTGGCCAGCGTTACAGCCCGCGCTTCGGACCGGTCGACCAGCGACCAATGGCTGGCAACCACCAGCAACAGCATCAGGACCAACAGGCATCCGGTCCGGATGGCGGAGGAAGGCTGCGCGGCGCGCCAAGTCTGCGTCTCCCTCCGCCGTTCGACGAACCACTCCCATCCCTCCGCCAAAGCGACCCCGGCGAACATCGCCATCAGCGGAACCACCGGCAGGCGATACCGCGCGAACACAAAGAACACGACCATCGAACCCCAGATCACGGCGATCAGCGCATAAGCCCACCACAGTTGTCGCCAATCGTCGCGCCGCAGCCAGATTCCGATCGCGGCCAATGGCAAGAGCCAACCGAAATTGCCGCAGACCTCAGCGCAGCGCAAGACCGGCGACCACTGCGCGACGGTGTACTGATCTTCGGTGTCGACCAATTCCCAATGATTGAGCGCCAAGCCCACCTTGCGCAGGAGCAACTGGAACCAATCGCCGGGTTGCCGGCGGATGTAGTTCCACGATAAGTGGAGGTAGTAGCGAGAAACCTCGCCGGCTGTCAGCGATCTCCCCAGCGCGGTCTCGGCCAGCCGCCGGGCGTCGGCGGCTTCGTAGCGCGCATCCCCACGGCCGGTTGCCAGTGGTGCATACGTACCGGAAGCCGTCGGATGGTTGCCGATAAAAAAATTCGGTCCGACTTGCGAGGTGGTCAGGTGCCATTCGCCCCCCACGTAGGCGTTGCGGGCCGCGACGGGGAACAGGACGATCGCCAG
>JBGSLW010000028.1:0-19303 GCA_041740495.1 Pirellulaceae bacterium | reverse complement strand
TGCGGCGCGCGGCTGGACCAAGCGCGCGATCAAGGCGGCTGCCACGATCCGATCATCCGGCCAGGTATCGCCGGCGACCAGCGAGCCGGTCAGGGGATTCGGCACCGTGATCCGCAGAAAGTCGCCGGCGGCCGCGGGGTTGAAGTCGCTGCCGTCCAGCACGGTTCCCGCGCCGTCGATCGGCAGCAAAAGTTGTTCGCCGTACTCGACGAGTCCGACCGGTTGGCGATAGGTCAGGTCCACGGCGACATGGCCGCGCCGCTTGCGAATCGAGACTTGGGCCACCCAAGGTTGTGCGGAAAATGCCTCGGCCACCCGCGGAGCGGCGTCCCCATCCAACAAACTGATTTCTCCCAGCCGACTGCCGTCGTACGCGGCCTGCTTGATGTCCGCCCGAACCCAGTCTGGTTGCGGCGTGATTTGAATCCGCTCGGGCGTCAATTGAAATTCGGCGCGCTGCTCCAACAAGGGGCGGTGGGCTCGCCAGGCAGAGATTGCCGTGCCGATCAACGCCGCCACGGCCAAGAAGAACAGGCCCGCCGGGTGGAGCAGCATCCGATGCAGTTGCACATCGGCGATCGCGTCGACGGTCGATTTTTTGGATTTCGCCATACACGGATCATCGAACCGAGCAGGTCGCCAACGTTGGCCGGGTGCAGGTTATGCCTGGAATGCCAGACGTAGGCGTCGTGAAGTTTATGCCGATTACCAGACGCGGAGGCCTTGGGCGAGCGTGATCGAAAGGCGATCCTTGACGCGCGAACTGATCAACTCAATCAAACGCATCACGTCCTCGCTTTTGGCGCCGCTCTCGGCGACGATGAAGTTGGAATTGCGTTCCGAGATTTGCACTTGGCCGATTCGAGTCCCCTTCATTCCGGCCAGGTCGATCAGCTTGCCGGCGGCTTCACCGCCGTGGTCCTTGAAGACGTAAGCGGCGTTCTCTTGCGACATCGGTTGCCGGGCCCGCCGCACGATCCACTGTTTTTGCATGCGGCGGGTGAGGCCGCCCGCGTCCTCCGCGTCGAATTGAAACTGGGCTTCCAGAATCACCAGTTCATTTAAACTGCTTTGCCGATACGCAAAATTCATTTCATCCAGTTTTCGCTCCAGGATCTCGCCGGCGCGGGTGACGACGGTCACGGAGCGGATCCACGAACTGATATCGGCGTTGGACGTACCGGTGTTCTCATGCAACGCGCCGCCGATCGTGCCGGGAATTCCGACCAATTGTTCTGGTCCGGACAGGCCCTCCCGCACCGCGGTGGAAATAAAATGCGACAGGGGAGCGCCTCCCCCCACAATCAACTGATTTCCCTCAACACGGATTTGCGAAAACGATGGGGCGGAAAGGTGTAGGACCAGCCCGGGAACTCCCTCGTCGCTGATCAAAAGATTGCTGCCGCCGCCGATCAGGCGAATCGGCAGCCCTTCTGCCGAAGCGCGGCGAATCAGTTCGATCAGTTCGTCCAAATTCGTCGGCTCGCCGAAATACTCGGCCACGCCGCCGATCCGCAACCGAGTGAATCCGGCCAGCGGTTCGTTTTCGCGGACGATATGCTCCAAACCCTCATACAAGCCCATGGGATGACTCGGAAAAAAAGCGGAATTCGTGCGGTGGGGCCTTTATCTTCGCGATCTAAAGTCCGGTTGACAAGCGCCGCGCCGCGGTAAACTAGGTAAATTGGGAAGGGTTGCAAATCGGCGACAACCTCGATGCTTGCAAATTGCCCAATTTGGGATACGTTGAGCAGCAAGCAAGTTGACACAAGGATATCGTCCCATGCTGGTGCTCAGTCGCAAGGTTGGCGAAAAGATCTGGATTGGCGAACAGATCGCCATCACGGTGGTCCGAATTTCTGGAGGGGGCGTGCGAATCGGAATCGATGCACCTCCCGAGTTGCCGGTCGTGCGCGAGGAACTGCGCGGTCAATTGAACGGAACGGCGGTGGACCAAGCCAACGCGGCACCTAAACCGTAGCCGTATGCGCGGGGAGATCATCGCTGTCGGGGACGAGTTGCTCTGCGGGAAGTCTCTGGACACGAATAGCCGTTGGCTGGCTGAGCGCTTGGGTGAATGCGGCGTGTCGGTGCGTTGGCATACGACCATTGGCGATCAGCTGGACGACTACGTGACGGCGTTCGAGCTGGCGCGTCGGCGATCCGACCTGGTCGTTTGCACGGGGGGGCTGGGACCCACCGAGGATGACTTGACGCGGGTCGGATTGGCGCGGGTCGCCGGCGTCGATCTCCAATTCGATGAATCGAGTTGGGAGCAGATCCGTGCGATCTTCGGTCGGCGGCAACGGCCCGTGCCGGAAAAAAACCGCGTGCAGGCGATGTTCCCCCAAGGAAGTCGGGTGATTCCCAATCCGCACGGCACCGCCCCAGGCATCGATCTGGCGGTTCGCAGCGACCCAGGCGCAAGTTGCCGGTTTTTCGCTCTGCCGGGTGTGCCGGCTGAAATGCACGAAATGTGGCGCGGTTACGTCGAACCGGAACTCCAGCGGTTGGCGGGCGGCCGAAGGATGGTCCAGCGCACGCTCCGCTGTTTCGGCGCGGGGGAGAGCGATATCGAACAGATGATCCCGGCTGAGATCATGGCGCGGGGCCGCGATCCGCTGGTGGGGATCACCGCCAGCGACGCAACGATCTCATTGCGCGTTGCGACGTTTGATCAATCTGCGGCTGGGGGGCTCGTGCGGATCGAACCCATCGTGCGGCAACTGCGTGATGTCTTGGGCAACCTGGTGTACGGTGAGGAGGACCAAACGCTGGCGGATGTGGTGGTCGGCGGTTTGGCCGCGACCGGCGGCACGATCGCCGTACTCGATCTCGGTCTGCGTGGACTGTTGGGGCAATGGCTGTCCGAAGCGGATTCGGAGGGCGCCGTCTTTCTGGGGAGCATTCAGGCGGCGTCGCTTCCTGGGGCCGAACCGTTTTTCTCGCCGGGGGTCCCAACGGGCGCCGGCGGCGATCTGGTCGCATACGCCCAGGCGATTCGCGATCGATGGGGTGCAACGTTGGGCGTGGCGGTCGGCGCACCGCGCCCCGCGGCCAAGGAATCCTTGCCCCCCGAGTTCCATCTGGCGGTTGCATCGCCGGAACGCGCCGCGGCCACGCGTTTTGCGTTCGCTGGCCATCCGGCATTACGCCGGCCCCGCGCGGCCAAGCAAGTTCTCAACCACCTCCGGTTGGACTGGTTGTGCAAATAGTGTACATGTGTACATTCATTGCTCGACCGAAACAGCCGCCTGGCGCGCGCAGCCTGTTGAAAAAGTAGGCCGGCAACAAGGAGGCGGTGCGACGAAGTTCCGGCGTTCACGATTCTGCGATGAAAAACCACGGTGCCGGAACCGCGAAGACTTGTTCCGGCCTACTCTTTGGTTTTTAGACATTGTCTCCGTTCGCTCTGTCCAGAAATCGCCGCAGGAACGGCCCGGTCACCGAAGCGGGATCGGCCAGCAGTACCTCCGGAGCGCCCTGGCAGATGACGCGGCCCCCTTCGTGCGCGGCGCCCGGCCCCAGCTCGATGATCCAGTCGGCGAAGCTCATCAATTGCAGGTTGTGTTCGACGACCACCAGCGAATGCCCGACGGCGAGGAGAGCATCGAAGCAATCGACCAGTTTGACAATATCGTCCATGTGCAAACCGGTGGTCGGTTCCTCCAGGACGAACAGGCAGCGTCCGCGGCGCCCCTGGCTGACGTACGAGGCCAGTTTGAGCCTTTGGGACTCGCCCGTCGACAGCGTGCTGAGCGATTGCCCGAGCGGGAGGTAATCGAGCCCCACGTCGAACAACGGCTTGAGGCGGCTCTGCAGTTTTCGTTGTCCGCGGAAAAAAGCGAACGCCTGCCGCACCGTCAGGTTGAGCACGTCGGCGATCGACTTATCGCGATAGCGGACTTGCAGGATATCTCGCCGATACCGCGTCCCGTGGCAGTGATCGCATTCGACGATCAAATCCTCCATGAACTGCAGGTCGATGCGGAGGCTTCCTTCCCCCTTGCATTTCTCGCACCGACCGCCGTCGACGTTGAAACTGAAGTGCGATGCGGTGATTCCATGATTGCGGGCGTCGGGGGTCGCTGCGAAGACCTGGCGGATTTCGTCGAACGCCTTGACATAGGTGACGGGGTTGCTCCGTGACGTTCGTCCGATGGCTTTGCGTTCCATCAGGACGACTTCGTCGATCAGGTCGGCCCCATGGATTTCGTCGAACGGCAGCGGAGCGGGGGCGGCGATTTGCAAAGCCTGAGCGACGGCCGGAAAGAGAGTTCGCCGCACCAGCGTGCTTTTTCCGGCGCCGCTCATCCCCGCCACCAGGCAGAGGACTCCGGTCGGGAAATCGACATCGACGTCTTGCAGGTTGTTTCCTCGAGCGCCCCGCAGACGCAAAGCGCCGCCGCGTGGGGAGCGACGCGATTCGGGATAGGCGACGCCGGTGCGGCCCGCCAAGTAGTTGCCGGTGAGGCTGTCGCGGGCTCGCAACAGCTCGCGCGGCGTGCCTTGGAATACGATGCGTCCCCCTTCATGGCCGGCTCGCGGACCGATCTCCAACACCTCATCCGCCGCGGCGATCAATTCAGGCTCGTGGTCGACCGCCACGACGGTATTCCCGCGATCGCGCAATGCTCCGATCGACTCGACCAGCGGCACGATGTTGGCGGGATGCAAACCACCGCTCGGTTCGTCCAGCACGTACAGCATGTTCACCAGATTGGAGGCCAGGATGGCGGTCAGGGCGACGCGCTGTTGTTCTCCATCGCTGAGCGTGCGCAGCGGGCGGGCCAGCTGCAGATAGGAGAGGCCGCTGCGGCACAAGTATTCCAAGCGGCGGACGACCGCCTGTTGCAGCGGCGCTGCCTGACTCTGTTGCCAGGGGGGGAAGGACCAACCCGCGACCGTGTCCAGCAACTGGCGGCACTCCAGTTCGCACACGTCCGCGAAGTTTCTGTCGCCGACGGTGAAGGCCAGCGCAGCCGGCTTGAGCCGTTTCCCTTGGCAGGCGGGGCAACGGCGGTAACTGCGCCAGCGATTCAAGAAAATTCGATGGTGCATCCGGTAGATGCGTTTTTGCAGCCAGGCGAAAAAGCCATCGAGCCCGCCGAACTTTTTGGCCCGCACGCCCCGCCAGATCAAATCGAGGTGTTGCGGTTGAAGCTGTGCAAACGGGATGTCGACCGGGAGCTCGTAGGCATCGGCCAGCGCCAACAGCTCGTTCAATTCATGCGCATACGCGGGGGTATTCCAAGGTGCGATCGCTCCCTCCCGCAACGACTTGCTCTGGTCGGGGACGATCAATTCCAGGTCAAACTCTTGCACGTCGCCGAATCCCTCGCAGGTCGGGCAAGCGCCTTGGGCGGAGTCGCAATCAAACAGCTTGGGCTGGCGGGGAGGGAGCTGAATCCCACAGTCGGGGCAACCGAGCTCCCGCTGAAAATCCCAACGGTTCCAGGCGCGGCCATCGATTTGGACGACCGACAATCCCGGGGAGATCGGAACCTGGCTTGCGGCTTGTCCCGAGAGTACTTCGCCGAAGACGACACACCGCCCGTTCCCCAATTCCAATGCGGTGCCTAGCGACTCTAGCAGGCGGGTTGTCTGACCGGGGTCGGCGGTGAGGCGGTCGAACACGACCGTGAGCGGCGCAGGCTGCAGCGGCTCGGAGGCTTCGCTGAAGTTCACGGTCTGCTCCCCTTGAATCGCGCGGACGAATCCTTGAGTGACCAGTCGTTCGCGAAACGCGGTCGAACCCTCGTCGGCCAGCGGTTCTTCCGGAAATCCCAATTGAAGTCGAGTTTGCGGCGGCAGATCCGTCAGCCACCCGGCGATCGACGCGGGATCCGCGCCCCGGAGTTCCACTCCGCATCGAGGGCAATGCGGGACCGCAACCAATCCGAAGAGCAGCTGCAAGTAATCGGCGATTTCGGTCGCCGAACCGATCCACGCCCGTGGGCTGGGCCGGCCGCTTCTGGCGCGAATCGCCGCCGAGGGTACCAGGCCCTCGATCGAATCGGCGGCCGGCCGCGGCAGCTGAGTCACAAACTGGCGACTGTCTAGCGAAAGGCTCTCGATATACCGGCGTTGCCCTTCGGCGTGCAGCGTGTCGATCGCCAGGCTGGTCTTGCCGCTCCCGCTGACTCCGCAAAACGTAAACCAGCGGCGGAGCGGTAGATCGAGATCGATCCCCTGCAGGTTGTGCGTCCGCACACCGCGCAATCGGATCGATCGTTGCCTCGGTGGCGGAGCGGCGGGAGAAAGCGGCTTGGTCTTGGGCGTGGGCATCGTGCTGACGAATCGGAGTCTGCTACAATACAACGAGTGGCAAGCAAGGTCGACGGGGTCGACCGCTTCCCGCCGCAAGGACTCGATCCGCGTCGTATCGAATACAAAGATCGAACGACTCCCCGTAGCCGGCCGCCGCCGATGAATACTTCCGAGTCGCTGTTTCAATCGACCTTGCGCAGCGTCGTGTTCGCGGCGTTGGGGCCCGCACTGATTATGCTGCAGATCGGCAGCCTGGTCTTTTTCTTCAGCGAGATCATTTTTCAGGGGCGGCATCAGATGCCGATCCACTGGATTTTCGGTCTGTTCGTGTTCGCGGTCGTCTTGATCAGCCGGATTTCGATCGAAGAGGGTTTCGAACGAGCCGTATTCTTCGGCATCGCGTTGCTCGGCGCCGTTTCCTTTGTTTCCGGCGTCGGTGTCCATACCTTGGTTTTGGCCGGCGCCTGGTGGGCCGCCAGCAAATTGACGTGGGATTGCACCTTCGTCGACACCAGCCGCGATGTCACCGGCCAGGGTTTGGTGAAGGCGGCGGAATCAAACTGGCGGAAATGGCTGACGGCCATCGGCTGGCTCCCCGCCCCGCCTGCGGTTTCCGACGCGGCACTCGAATGGCGCGATCCCGAAGCAATTCCCGAGCGCGTCGTCCGCCACGACGCTCGTCGCGAAGTTCCCATCGAAGATCCCCCCTCCGCCGAGCGGCGAATCCAATCGCAGCTCAAGCGAATCTTGTGGGAACGGCGGAGTACGAACACACCGGGACTGTGGGCCTTCTATTTCTTCGTCGCCGGATTGCCCATCTTCGCGATCGGTCAATGGTTCGTCCGCTCCGACCCTTTCGTCAAAAGCTACTGCATCCGCCTGTTCGCGGTCTATTTGTTCTCCGGGCTGGCGCTGATGATGCTCACCAGTCTGATCGGATTGACTCGTTACGTGCGCAGCCGCCGAGCGGAATTGTCCGATGCGGTGGCACGCAGCTGGCTGTTGTGGGGAACCGGCGGAGCGGCGGTGGTCGTGCTGGCCGTGGTGCTGTTCCCTTGGCCGACCAGCGGTTTTTCCTTGAGCCGATTTGTTTCCCGGTTCGAATCGCGCGAGCGAATCGGGAACAGCCCGGTCTCCGAACGAGGGCAATTGGATGGCAAGTCCGGAGGCGGTCCGAATGACCCTCGCGGCGCCCCGGGCCAAACCGGCCAGCCGCCCTCCTCCAAAGAGGGACAAGGGGGTGACCCCGGAGGGAAGCAAACCGGCAGCCAACCCCAAGGCGCACCCGGGGACAAGAGCGGTGGCTCCGCCGCCGGGGGGAAAGGACCGCGCCCCGCCCAACAAGGAGCGAAATCCGAACAAAGCGATCCGAAACAACAGGCTGGTCAGAAGGGGCAGTCCCAAAAATCCGGCCAGTCCAGCCCAACGCAAAAGTCAGATCAGTCGAAGCAGTCGAAGCAATCAGATCGGTCAGATCCGACAAAATTTTCCTCCCAGCCGATTGCATCCCTATTTGCCTTTCTCAGTTCCATCCTGAAGAACATCCTGTTGATCGCCCTGATCCTGATCGCGGTGGTGATGGCCTTCGCATATCGCCGCGCGCTCCTGGCGGGACTGCGAGGGTTCCTGGCCGCGTTGGCGGCCAGGTGGTCGAACCTTTTTCGCGGAGGAGCGGCCACGGCGTCGCCGGATGCGGGATCCCCGACGCGCGAATCCTGGCGGCGGTTTGATTCGTATCGCGATCCGTTCGCGGCGGGACGATCGGCCTCGCCGGCCGAGATTGTGCAGGAGAGTTTCGCGGTCCTGGAGGCGTTTGCGCGCGAGTTCGGCGTGCGCCGTGAACCGCGGGAGACCCCGCTGGAGTTTGCGGGCAGGGTGCGTCGCCGTTTTGAGGGGTTACAGTCCGAACCGCTCCAACTGGCGGATCTGTATTCGCGGTTGGCCTATTCGGGTGAAGGAATTACACTCGAGGCGGTCGCGCCGCTCCGGCCGTTGTGGGGAAAATTGCGAGAGATTTATCAACGCGCTCAGGCGCCAACGCAGGAAACGCATGAATCGACCGCCCCAGTTTGATCCGCTTGCGACCTTCGAAGAGTATCCGCCGGCGGAGATGTTGCGGCGGTCGCAGGCCTTTTATGAGCAGATACGACGGCGGCGCACGGTGCGCGAGTTTTCCGCTCGGCCGGTTGATCGGCGGGTGATCGAGCACTGTTTGCTGGCAGCGGGGACGGCGCCGAACGGCGCGAATCTCCAGCCTTGGCATTTCGCGGTGGTCAGCAATCCTCAACTCAAAACGCGGATTCGCCAGGCGGCGGAGGAGGAAGAACGGGATTTCTATGAGCACCGTGCGCCCCCCGAGTGGCTGGAGGCGCTCGCCCCCCTGGGAACGGATGCGCACAAACCGTTTCTGGAAATCGCTCCGATCTTGATCGCGATCTTCGCGAAAGCCTACGAGTCGCTGCCGGACGGGCGAACCCTAAAATACTATTACTCCAGCGAATCGGTGGGGATCGCCACAGGGTTCTTGATCAACGCGTTGCACTCCAGCGGACTGGTCACTCTCACGCACACTCCCAGCCCGATGAAGTTTCTCAACGAGATCCTGGAGCGGCCCAAGTCGGAGCGCCCGTTTCTGCTCTTGGTCGTCGGTTACCCCAGCGCAAACGCACGCGTGCCGCGAATTACCAAAAAGCCACTGGCGGAGATTGCCTCATTCCATGAGTAAGCTTCTGTTCATTGCGATGTTCTGGTTGGGTTGCGGCGCGGCGGTGGCTCGGGGACAGGCGGACTCGCAGGAATCGACGTCCGGCGAAGGGACCCTCCTGGCGGTGCCTGCCGACGAACTGCCGCCCTATATCTGCAACAACCCGGTACCGATCGGCTTCACTCAGGGCCCGCCAGCGCCGGCTTTGCCGGACAGCCAGGCGCTGGTCCGACTCGGTCGGCAGTTGTTCTTTGATCCCAAGCTGTCTGCCGACGAAAGTCTGGCGTGCGCGACCTGTCATCGGCCCGAGCACGGTTTTGCAGCGCCGCAGCGGGTCGCGGTGGGGATCGGCCAGCGGGTGGGACGGCGGAATGCGCCTTCGCTCTTGAACCGGGCTTTCGGGCAAACGCACTTTTGGGATGGCCGAGCGGCGTCGTTGGAAGAGCAAGCTTTGGAGCCGATCGGCAACCCTGATGAACTGGGAAGTAGCGTGGCGGCGGTGGTGGAGCGATTGGGGAACGATCCCGATTACTCGGCGCAGTTTGCCGCAGCGTTCGCCGGTGCGGACGAGACCGTGGCGCCGGATAGGAAGCTGACGGAGGGCGATTCGGCGGAGGGCGATTCGGCGAGACCTACCGCGGTCACGGCGGCGCGATTGGCTCGGGCACTTGCCGCTTTTCAGCGGACGCTGTTGGCGGGGAACAGTGCCGCCGATCAGTTTCGCCATGGGGCGTACAGCGCCTTGAGTGATTCGCAGCGGCATGGGATGTGGTTGTTCGAGAGTCGAGGCCGGTGTTGGATGTGCCACAGCGGCGACCATTTGAGCGACGAGCTGTTCCACAACACCGGCGTGGGGTTTGGAAATCCGGACCGGGATGCAGGGCGGATGGCGGTAACTCGGCGAGACGACGATCGTTTTCGTTTCAAGACGCCGGGGTTGCGCGGCGTCGCCTTGACGCCCCCTTACTTTCACGACGGAAGCGCCGCGACCTTGGAGCAAGTCGTCCAGTTTTATAATCGCGGTGGAGCGCCGGACGATCCGAACTTGGATCCCCAACTACAACCTTTGAATTTGAGTGATGACGATGTGCGGGCGTTGGCGGACTTTTTGCGGGCGTTGACTCCCGAGCCGGAAAATCCTCGTTAGAATAACCACGATCAAATTGGCCATTCGACCCCTAGGGACCATCTGATGAATCGATATTGTGCGACGATTGCCGCGTTGTTCGTGTGGTGCGCGGTCGTTTCGAGTTCGTGCGGCGACGACTGGCCGCAGTGGCGCGGCCCGGATCGAAGCGATGTCAGCCGCGAGAGCGGGTTGCTGCAATCGTGGCCCACCGAGGGACCGCGGCAGCTTTGGTTGAATCAAGAGTGCGGGCTGGGTTACTCCGGCTTCGCAATCGTAGGTGAACATTTGTACACTATGGGCGAAGAGGAGGGGAAACAATTCGTCCTCTGCCTGAACGCCGCCGATGGACAGACGGTCTGGCGGCAAGTCATAGGGGAGAATTTCGATAACGACTGGGGGAACGGCCCGCGGACGACTCCCACGGTGGATAACGGCGAGTTGTTCGTATTGAGCGCGCGAGGCGACTTGGCGTGTCTGAATGCCGCGGATGGGAAAATCAAATGGACAGTCTCCCTGTTGAAGTTCGGCGGCAAGGTGCCGGCCTGGGGATACTCGGAGTCGGTGTTGGTCGACGGCGATCGAATTGTCTGCACGCCGGGAGGGGCCGACGGGACGGTGATTGCATTTCGCCGCCAAGACGGCTCGAAGATCTGGCAATCCAGCCAGATCACGGACCAGGCGCATTATTCCTCGATCGTTCCCGCAACGATCGAAGGCAAGCCGCAGTACATCCAGCTGACTCCCGAGCACGTCTTCGCCGTCGACCCGGAAAATGGGAACTTGCTATGGCAAGTCGAATGGGGGGGACGCGTCGCGGTCATACCGACCCCGATCGTCCGCGGCAATGAAGTCTATGTGAGTTCCGGCTACGGCCAGGGGAGCATGAAGATTCAAGTCGAAAACGGCAAGGCGGTGGAGGTCTGGCGAAACAAGGTGATGAAAAACCATCACGGCGGCGTGATTCTGGTCGGCGATCACCTCTATGGTTACTCCGACGGTGCCGGTTGGCTTTGCCAGGATTGGAATTCGGGCGAGTCGATTTGGGCGGAAGAAAAGGCCTTGGGTAAAGGCGCGATCGGATACGCCGACGGCCGTTTCTACTGTCTGGATGAGAGCAGTGGGGTGTTGGTGTTAATCGAGGCCAGTCCGGACGGTTGGCGCGAGGCGGGCCGCTTCAAGCTCGACCCACAAACGAAGCGCCGCAAGCCGGCGGGCAAAATCTGGGTGCACCCCACGATCGCCAACGGCCGGCTGTACCTCCGCGACCAGGAATTGGTCTACTGCTTCGATATCCAGCGCTAGGATCACCGACGGAGATCGCATGGCGCAACCGATACCGGGACCAGGCCCGCGGCGCACCTATCGTTATTTCGATCTGGTGATGGTCGGGTTCGTGACCGTCCTGCTCTGTTCGAACTTGATCGGGCCCGGCAAGGTCTGCCAGTGGGTTCCTCCGCTCGAAGGTTGGGGCTGGGCGACGGCGTTGTCGTTTGGCGCCGGCAATTTGTTCTTCCCGATCAGCTACATCTTCGGCGACATATTGACCGAAGTGTACGGCTACGCGCGGGCCCGGCGAGTGATCTGGGCCGGGTTTGGTGCGATGTTGTTCGCCACCGCGATGGGGGTGTTCGTCGTGCAGTTTCCCTGTGACCCCGCGGTCGAATACAACCGAACGATCCAGCCGGCGTTGGAGGTGGTCTTTGGCAATACGCCGCGAATCGTGATGGCCTCGATCATCGCCTTTTGGGCGGGGGATTTTGCCAATTCCTACGTCTTGGCCAAGATGAAGATCCTGACTCGCGGGAGGTTTCTCTGGATGCGGACGATCGGTTCGACGGCGGTCGGCCAGGCGGTCGATAGCTTGTTATTCTATCCGATCGCGTTCTTGGGCTTGTGGGATCCGGCGACGATGGTGCGAGTCGTGATCTTCAACTGCCTTTTCAAAGTCTCGGTCGAGGTACTGTTTACGCCGCTCACCTATCTGGTCGTGAACCATCTCAAGCGGGTCGAAAACGAGGATTATTACGACTACGACACGAATTTCACCCCGTTTTCGATCAAAGTCTAATCTAGACTAGTAGACCCCAGGGCGCTGTCAGACCGGCGCCCTTTCCCGCAGCGACTCGTGCGTCGATTGGAACAGAGCATGTTGGAACCGATCTCGATCGTCTTGGCGGCAGGGCAAGGGACCCGCATGAAGAGCGACCGTCCCAAGGTCTTGGCCGAAGCCTGCGGCCGCCCGCTGATCCACTACGTCCTGGAGGCGTTGCAGCGCGCCGGGATCCAGCGGCATGTGGTGGTGATCGGCCACCGCGGGGAGGAGGTCCAAGCCGCGTTGGCTCCGTTTTCTGGAGTCGAATACGCGGTGCAGGCGGAACGTCTGGGGACCGGGCACGCCGTGATGATGTGTCGTGCCCAATTGGCCGTCCACCCCGGGCCGGCCGTGGTCGTGACGGGAGATTCGCCGCTGCTGCAGTCCGACTCGTTAAATCAGTTGTTGGCCGAGTATGCGCGCGCCCCTCGCGGGTGCGTCTTGGGAACGTTGCTCCACGACAACCCCCATGGTCTGGGCAGGATTGTGCGCGATGCCGAGCAGAATTTTCTGGGAATCGTGGAGGAAAAGGATGCCAGCGACTCTCAACGCCAAATCCGCGAAGTTAATATGAGTACGTACATCTTCGCCAGCCAAGATTTACTCGGGGCGCTCGACCGATTGACCGACTCGAATCGGCAACGGGAGTACTACCTCACGGACGTCCCGCAGATTCAGCGGCAGGCCGGCTTGCCGGTGCGGGCGTTGCCGGTGTTGCAGCCTTGCGAGGCCTTCAGCGTCAATACGCTGGAGGATTTGCAGCGCGTGGAAGAAGAAATTCGACGGGGTGCGATCGAGGCATGAGAGAACTGAAGATATTCGGCGGCCGAGCCAATCCCGAATTGAGCGCCAAGATTTGTCAATTCTTGGGACTGGAGTTGGGAGAATGCCATCTGATCACGTTTCCCGACGGCGAGTTCCATTGCAAGATCGAAGACGTCCGCGGGCGGGATGTGTTTCTGGTCCAGCCGACTTGCCCGCCGGTCAACGATAACCTGATGGAATTGTTGATCATGATCGACACCTGCAAGCGGGCGAGCGCCGAGCGGGTGACGGCGGTCATTCCCTACTTTGGGTACGCTCGGCAAGACCGCAAGGACGAAGGTCGGGTGCCGATCACCGCCAAACTGGTGGCGAATATGATCACGCGGGCCGGGGCCGACCGCGTGTTGACCATGGACTTGCACGCAGCCCAGATCCAGGGATTCTTCGACGTGCCGGTCGACCACCTCTACGCGGGCCGCGTTTTGAACTCGCACTTCCGTGCGCGGAACATTTCCCAGTCCGAGCTGATGATCGTCAGCCCGGATGAGGGGAGCATCAAACGGGCGGTGGGGCATTGCAAACGGTTGGGGGGTTCGCTGGCGATCATCGACAAGCGGCGGCAAAGTGCGATTTCCACGGCCCAGGAGAATCTGATTGGGGGACCGGTCGAGGGAAAAGTCTGCCTGATGTTCGACGACATGATCTCGACCGCCGGCTCGATCTGCGGTGCGGCGAAGTTGCTCAAGTCGGAGGGGGCTCGGGAAATCCACGTCGCCGCCACCCACGGCCTGTTCGCCGGCCAGGCGACGGAGAAACTCAAGGCCAGCCCGATTGACTCGATCGTCGTCACCGATACGATTCCTTTGCCGCCCGCCAAGAATCTCCCCCAGATCGCGCGGCTGACCGTCGCACCCCTGTTGGGTGAGGCGATCAAGCGGATTCACTACCACCAATCGATCAGCGAAATCTTTGCCGAGTGAGTCGCGGTGAACGTTGCGGAAAGCCCGCTGCTGCTGCTGTTGTTGTGTGGCTTGGTGGCGATTTGCGCCGGGGCGATGTGGTATTTCGTGGCGCGGCATTGGCTCCCTGCCGCCGTCGCACTGGTCGCCTTGGCCGTCGGAATCGCTATGGCCGCCGTTTCCATTTTGGTGGTCACCGACGACGAGCGAATTCGGCAGACGATTCGCCAGCTGGCGGCGGCCGTGCAATCGAACGACCGCGACGGAGTCCTCCGCTGGATTTCCAACACCGATCCCTCAACACGTGAAGACGCTCGCCGCGAAATGGAGCTTTGCCGCTTTTCCCAATGCTGGGTCACCCAGATCGACGAGATCCAATATGGATCCGATCGCCAAACCGCGTCCGTGGCGGTCATGATCTTCTGCAGCGCAGTACATCAAGTGCACGGCGAAGGCTCCGCCATGGTGCGACTCTTTCTGCAGTTGCGCCGCGACCCCGATCAGATCTGGCGGTTGTCCGGATTCCAATATTCGATTCAGCCAGGGCTGTAGCCGGGGAGGCGGGAGGCAGGAACGAGCATTCGCAGTTCCGGCGCCCCTTGACCTCGAGTGTCCCTTCCCCAGCGGCCTGCAAGTCGACTATAACAGGGGACGCAAACAGAGATCGGCAACGGTACGCAGAAGGCACTTGGATTATCAGGAGGCGATCATGATCAGGTTGGGGCGAATGAGTTGTTGCTGGGTGGTGTTGGCTTGGGGATGGTGCGGCGTGGGGCTCCAAGCCCAGGAGGCGCCAGCGACGACACCGGCTGTGCTCAGTTTCGACTTGAATTTCGAGAAGCTGGGTGAATTGCGACCGCTCAAGGAGATGGTCGATCATTCGCCGCCGATGCAGGGGCCGGACGGAGAGATCATCCGCGGCGCGTTGCAAGTGAGCGGCGTGGTTGGCGCTCCGGCCCAGCTGACGGATTTGTTCGCGATGCAGCCGAACGATCCGATTCCCTTCGATTTCACGTTCCGCATTCGCTTCGCGGACGCGGAGGCCGCTCAACGGTTGCTCGACCAGACCAAGGGGGAACGCGAAGAGGTTACCGAGTTTGGCAAGACTTGGTTCAAGCCGACGGGCGATGCCGGCGCACCCGCCAATTTGCGGATCCAGGTGGTCAACCCGACGACGTTGGAATTCGGCACGATCGGTTACATGAGTCAAGCGGCGGACAAGACGTGGTCGGCGGCGCTCCGGCAATCCTGGGCTGGAATGCCCGAACACTCGCTGCGGATCGCGGCGGATTTCGATGCGGCGCGGGCGTTTGTCAACGAGGCGCTCGCGATGGCCAAAGAGCAGACTCCGCCGGAAGCGCGCGCATTCTTGGGCCCCATCGACAAGATTTCAGGTTTGCAATTTTCGGTCGACGGCGGCGGCCAACAACTGTTGTCGCTGACGATCACCGGAGTCGACGATGCGGGCGCCTCCGATATCCACGACGGCGTCGAAGCCTTGTTGGGTCTGGTGCGGATGGCGGCAGGCGAACAGGTCGCCATGATGAAGGAGCGTACTCCGGAAACCGCCCGGGTGGCGGAAGAAATTCTGTCCGCGCTCAATTCGCAATTGGCCGGCAAGACCGTCAAGCTGGTCGTGCCCCGGCCGATGGGCTTTGAAGCGGCGATCGAAGAAGCCCTGCGAACCGCGCGCGATTCGAATGAGAAACTCGTGCAGATGAACGACGTCAAACAAGTCGCTCTGGCCATCCACAATTTTCACGACGCGTACAACCAGCTGCCGGCCGCGAAGCAACAAGGTCTCAGTTGGCGGGTCGCCGTGCTTCCGTACCTGGAACAGGAACCTCAATTCCGCAAGTTCGATTTGGAAAAACCCTGGGACGATGGGGCGAATCGCGCCGCCGCCGAGAACATGCCGCAACTCTTCGGTGACAGCCCGGACGGTTTCACCGGGATCAGCCTGGTCGTTCCCGCTCGGCCGGTCCAGCGTCTCGCCGATATTAAGGATGGTCTGAGCAATACCATTATGCTGGTCCGGGCGCCGACGGAGATCCCATGGTCCAAACCCCAAGACCTCACGGTCGATCAAGTCATTGCGCTCTACGAAAAGTTGCCGGCGGACGAAGCCTTGATCGTTTGCATGTACGATGGCGCGGTTCGTCCACTGAGGAAGGGAATCGATCTGGCCACGCTGCAGAACCTTCTGGAGCCCGCAGATGGCAACCCGATCGATCTGGACAAGCTGGACTAGGTGCCTTTCGCAATCCATTGCGCCGCGGGGAGAGTCAGGCTCTTCGTTTGCCTGGCGGCGCGGACTGCATACGATTGAGCGGAAGTTTGCCGCCAACGCGGGTGTGTAGGTGATCACCGGCAGTTGGCGGGGCTTCAACGGCAGTCGCTAGAAAGGAACCGCCAGTGTCGAACCGCAACCGAAAGTCGGGGGGGATTCTCCATACGTACCAGAAGTACGATCCGGTCCAATTCCCCAGTCCGACGGTGGAGCCGCCCGACGTCGTCAGCGGTTTCATGGAGAATATGCTGTTCCAAGGCGGCCGCCGCGAGCTGACGCCGGAGGAGTTGGCCCGCGCCGTGAAACTGGATCCCGAACAGATCCGGGGATTGGGCCCGAGCCTCGACTTCATCCGCGCGATCTTGGAAGAGAGGAAGCGGAAGATCCTGGCGACCTACGAAACGGAGACGGTCGTGGCGTTGGCCCGCGAGGCCTTTCGGCGGCAGATCGATCCGGCGGCAGCCCCCGCCAAGCTCGTCCGAAACTATCTGCAGGCTGCTCGCGAAGAGCAGCTCTACGAACTTGAGCAGCTTTGGTATCGCGTCAGCGACGATACCAGTCCATTCGCCCGACATTTGGTCTCGCTGATGGACCATTTGGGTAATAAGTACCAGATCGACGAGCTCGCCAGCAAATACCACTTCACGGGCCGGCAGTCGCTGACGATCCCCGAGGCGTTGGAGATCAAGGAACTGCTGGAAAAAATCGACGACTTGCTCCGGCAACTCGACGAGGCACAAAAGACGGCGCAGATCGGGATCATCGATCTGGACGAGCTGGCGGAATTCGTGGACGAGACCGATCTGGCGGCCTTGGAGGAGATGCGGCGCGTGATCGACGATTACGTTCGGGACCAGGCCGAGCGGCAAGGGTTGGAGAATCAGCAGGGACGGTATGTCTTGACCCCGAAGGCGATGCGCATCTTCCAATCTCGTTTGCTGGAGAAGATTTTCAGCGACCTGCAGGCAGGCCGCTCTGGACGGCATCAGGGCCGGATCGTCGGGGAGGGCGCGGTCGAATTGACCGAGACCAAACCGTATGAGTTCGGCGATTCGATCGGCAACATCGATGCGGTGCAAACGTTGGTCAACGCGATGATTCGCGGCGGTCGCGAACTACCGATCGTGCTCCACACCGACGACATCGTGATCCACAAGACCCGCAACAACCCCAAGTCGGCGACGGTCGTGGTCATGGACATGAGCGGCTCGGTGCGCTACGACGGCCAGTACGCCCACGTCAAACGGATGGCCTTGGCGCTGGACGGACTGATCCGCAGCGAATACCCCGGAGACTTTCTGGGATTTGTGGAAATGTACACGTTCGCCAAGGTCCGTCGCAGTTCGGAGATTCTCGAGCTGATGCCGAAGCCGGTGACGATCAACCGCTCGGTGGTGCAGTTGAAGGTCGACATGAGTCGCGAAGATGTCAGCGAGCATATGATCCACCCGCATTTCACCAACATGCAGCATGCGATGCGGTTGGGCCGGCAGATGTTGGCGGCTCAGGACACGCCGAACAAACAGTTGATCGTGATCACCGACGGCATGCCCACGGCGCATTTCGATGACAAGGACTTGTATTTGTTGTATCCCCCGCATCCGGCGACCGAAGCCGCGACTCTGCGCGAGGCGTTGCTCTGCCAGCGGGAGGGGATCACGATCAACATGTTCCTGATCCCCAGTTGGTCGCAAACCGAAGACGACATTCGCTTCGCCTACCGCATCGCCCAGTCGACCAAGGGCCGCGTGATCTTTACCGCCGGAAGCGATCTGGACCGATTCGTCGTCTGGGACTACCTGCAACAGAAACGCGAAGTCATCGGCTAACGCAGGGATCGGCTAACGCAGGGATTGGCTAACGCAGTGATCGGCTAACCTAGCGATCTTCGATCGATCGCTCCAGTTGGCGCACGTGAGCGCGTACATTTTCCAGGTCCGGGTAGATGGCCAGGGCTCGGCGGAAGCAGGCCAGGGCCAACACCGAATCGTCCAGCTGGATATGGCAATGGGCTTCGGTGAGAATCGCGGGAAAGTGATACGGGTTGATGTCCGCCGCTGCCTGGCAGTCCAAGGCGGCGTCGGCGAACGACCCTTGGGCGTAGAAAGCCAAGCCGCGTTGGTGCCGCGATTCGGCCAGCAGCGGATCTTCCCCGATCAAATCGCTTGCGACATCGAGGGCTTCGAAGAAATGTCCGCGGGTATTGAGCCGCGCCAAATACGCCAATCGCTGGCGGACGACTTGATCGGACACGCGGAACCAGAGTTGGCGGATGCCGTGATCGGCCAGCAGGCGGACCGCCCGATCGCTGTCGCCGAGCGATCGGCCCAGGATGGCGTTTTGCGAGTAGTCCCCGATAAATCCCAATGCCAGAACGGAAGCCCGCCGCGAGACGCGCGACCCTCCCACCGCCAATCGTTCCAACGTTCCGATCGTGTAGGTGCTCGAGACATTGGCGATGAATGACGCCGAGTCTTCGTTGTTCAGGTAGCGGCTATAGAAGCGATCGAGTACAGGTGATCGCTCGCGGCGTTTTGTCATTGACCGGACTCCCCAAGAATCAATAAACGTGAGTGTAGTTAAGCCGCGCGGCGGCGACAATCTTCGGGAGCGGCGAGAATTTGAACTTTGCCGATTTTTGCTGTTAAAATACGGAACACGGGTCGGCGTTAACGAATATAGAGCCCAAAAAATCCGCGCGATGCTATCAAAGGGACTTGCGATCTGTGCCGTTTCAATTAGCGCAGCGATTGCCGCGCCGTGCGACGATTGGCTGGCCGACCGAGCTTTGGAGAAGGCGGTGGGGCAGCCGATTCAACTCAGCTGGCGCGATGGGTCTCGCTGGGAGCTGCTTCGCTCGCTCTCGATCGAGCGGAAGATTGCATTGCTATTGGATCGTCGAATCGATCCGTCGGCGCGTCTGGATTGCGAACTGCGGGATGTCGATTTGCTGGGGGCGGCGTTTCTGGCGGGCGATTCGAGCGGCGGCGGCGTGGGAGCCGTCGTGGTCGGCGATCTGGTCTACGTTGGGCCAGGGAGCGATGCCGCCGCACTGCCTTGGCGGCTGAGCGAACTCAAACGGCGCGTCGCCAAG
>JBGSLW010000027.1:0-2163 GCA_041740495.1 Pirellulaceae bacterium | reverse complement strand
CCGGAATACGTCCCGCCTCGCGCGCAGGTCGAGCGCGGTGTACGCTGGGACCGCGGCGGCTTCGGTCGCCGTCGAGGAGGTATTCCATGTTCGAGCTGCATCCCAGGCTTCGGGAGGATTGCATCGCGCTCGGCCGGTTGCCGCTGTGCCGGCTGCTGCTGATGAACGACCGCACCTATCCCTGGTTCATCCTGGTGCCGGAACGGGAGGGCGTTCGCGAGGTCCATGAGCTCTCCAACGGCGATCAGATCGCCCTGATCGGCGAGTCGTCCCGCCTGTCCAGATGGCTCGCCGGGTCGCTCGCCGCCGACAAGATCAATGTCGCCGCCCTCGGCAACATGGTGCCTCAGCTGCACTGGCACGTGATCGTCCGCTACACCACCGACCCCGCCTGGCCCGGTCCGGTCTGGGGAAAGACCGCGCCGGAGCCGTACGCGGAAGCGGAGATCGCCGCGATCCGGGAAACCCTGTGCGACGGTCTCGGCCAGACGTTCGTTCCGACCGATTGATCATCCGACGGCCGTGGCCTACCGTGGCCGGCGATGAACGATGCCTCCGGCCATGAAATTTCCGACAGCGAGCGTCTGCAACGCCTGCGGCTGATCCGCAGCGAGAACGTCGGGCCCATCACCTACGACCGGCTGGTCGAGCGAATCGCCACTGGCGAAGAAGAAGCCTCATTTGAAACCTACGGCAAGCAGAAGGTCACACAAGCGCTTGGACGCAAGGGCGGCAAAGCGCGCGCAAGGAGAGTGCCCCCCTGCGCAACGCTTTGCAATCGTTCAGAACGTCGCCCCTGAGCGTTGGAATAAGCAAGCATAGTCCACCTGCTCTGAATTTTGTGCTTGCTTCTCACAGGGAGCAAGCATATAGACGCCGCCATGCAGCAAGCATGGAGTGTTGACAATGAGCGTTAGCCCGCAAAGTAAGGGTGGACAAGCCCGCGCCCTGTCCCTAACCCGTGAAGAAAAGAAGGAGATCGCCAAAAAAGCGGCTCTCGCACGTTGGAACAGGCAGGCAATATCTCTCGATCCAAATGTAATGCCAGAGGCAAGCCATCAAGGCGACTTGCCGATCGGAGACGTGACGCTGGAATGCTACGTCTTGGAGGATGGGCGACGTTTGTTCCACAAGCGAGGAATGGCGAAGGCTCTTACTCTAAAATCCGATGGCGGCAACGCATTTCTAAAAACGATTTCCCGCAAGGGACTTGGTTCGAACGTGAGCCAAGAACTGCGCGAAAAAATAGAAAATCCAATTGTTTTCAAACCGTTAAACGGGGATCCGGCGCACGGCTACGAAGCGACTGTGTTGATCGAAATATGTGACGCAATAGTGCAAGCGAGGAACGAAGGAAATCTCGCACACAGCCAGGCCTTTCTCGGGGTCCAAGCAGAGATCATTATTCGGTCTGCCGCCAAGGTCGGCATCGTGGCGCTTATCGACGAGGCGACCGGATTCATCGCTGATAAGCGCAAAGCAGAGTACAGAGAGCTATTCCAGGAATTTATCCGCGATGAACTTCGCCAATGGGAAAGGGAGTTTCCTGACCAGTTTTTCGACATGATTTACCGCCTGTATGGGTTGAAGCGACGAAATCCAAAGGCATTTAAGCATCCGAGCTTTTTCGGGAAGTTTATCAGGAAGTATGTATACGCTCCTCTAGCAAACAGCAATGGTGCGATTCTAGAGCAATTGGATAAGAAAAATCCGGCTGTTTATGCTAGCGGTGGGCGTCGCTACAAAATGTTTCAGTTTCTTAGCGATCAAGTGGGACTTCCTGCATTCCGTCAACATCTATGGCAGGTCGTGGGTTTAGGTTTGGGTTCGCCGGACAAAGCGACGTTCGATAGATCTTTCAATAGGGCATTTCCGCACACACAGGATCAGTATGAATTCGACCTCTAACAATTCATGATGCCAATTGCATAGGTTTGTACAATGGGGCACTAACAAGCGGGCCGGTGGATCCCATCGTAGAGCTTCACGGTTTTAAGCGAAAAGGATTTGGATACATTTTCCGGTATATTTGAAGAGAGCCGGTGTCGGCGATGAGCGAGGATTCCGCCCAAGAAATCTCCGAAAGCGAGCGTCTGCAACGCCTGCGGCTGATCCGAAGCGAGAACGTCGGGCCCATCACCTACGACCGGCTGGTCGAGCGAA
>JBGSLW010000026.1:0-17171 GCA_041740495.1 Pirellulaceae bacterium | reverse complement strand
GGCCAACACGGCGTCCAGCAATCCCAGCCCCCAAGCGACGCTGGCGTCCGTCGAGTCCGCCGCGCCGCCGCGCTCGGGATGCGCAATCGGCGTCAGCGGTTGATTCTCGACCATGATTGCGGTTGCTTCAAACGAAGAGGCTATCCCAGTACCATTTTCGGCCCGCTCACCCTGCCCTCTCCCCCGCAGAGGGGGAGAGGGTCATGGGATAAGGCTCAAAATCGACGCGGGTGAAGCCGGTGGCACACGACCGATACGTCCTAGCTTGCCTTTTGGGGCAACTTGGCGACCATCCGCAAGGAAGTCGTCAACTCTTCCAATTGCAGCCAAGGCCGCAGGTAGGCCACGGCGTTGTACGAGCCCGGTGCGCCCGGAACCTCTTTGACTTCGATCTTGGCTTCCCGCAGAGGGAACTTCGCCTTGGCTTGTTCGCTCGGCTTGTCGTCCGCCGAGACGTAATTGGTGATCCATCGGTTCAGCCAGGACTCGATGTCTTCTCGCTCTTTGAACGAGCCGATTTTATCTCGGGCGATCGCTTTGAGATAATGGGCGAACCGGGAACTGGCCATGATGTACGGCAATCGGGCCGAGATCGCCGCGTTGGCGGTGGCGGCCGGCCGATCGTACTTCTTAGGCTTTTGCGTGGTTTGCGCCCCGAAGAAGACCGAGTAATCGGTGTTCTTGAAGTGGCAGAGCGGCAGGAAACCCAACTTGCTCAGTTCGGCCTCGCGGCGATCGGTGATCGCGATTTCCGTTGGGCACTTCGAGTCGGTATCGCCGTCGTCGCTGGTGAAGATATGGGTTGGCAGGTTTTCGACCTTCCCCCCGTTTTCCACGCCGCGAATCGCCGTGCACCAACCGAACTTGGCAAACGCATCGGTCAACTTGGTCCCCATCACGTAGGCGGCGTTCATCCAGCAATACTGATCGTGGGAGACCGAGATCGCCTCTTTCTTTTTCCCCAGTGCGACTTCCTCGTAAGCGAATTCGTCGACCGGCTTGGTCGCCGAACCGTAGGGAAGTCGAGCCAACGTCCGCGGCATGCACATCGTCACGAACCGCGAATCTTCCGAATCGCGGAACGAATTCCATTTGATGTACTCCTTCGAATCAAAGATCTTGGCGAGATCGCGCGGCTTGCTCAGTTCGGTCCATTGATCGAACCCGAACAACTGCGGCGCCGGTGCGGTGATGAACGGTGCGAACGCCGCCGCCGCCACTCCCGAGACCTTTTGCAAGAGATCGATGTCTTCAGGGTGATTGGAGAATTCGTAATCGCCGATCAGGGCCCCGTAGGGCTCGCCCCCCGGCATGCCGAATTCGTTCTCGTAGATCTTTTTGAACAGCTGCGATTGATCGAATTCGACCGCCCGATCCAAATCCTTGAACAGGTCGCGTTTGGAAACGTTGAACACCTTGAGCTTCAGCGTCGTACTGGTCTCGCTGTTCATCACCAGGTAATTCAATCCCCGCCAGCTCCCTTCCAGTCGTTGGAAGTCGGCATGATGCATGATCGCCGCCAGCTGTTTGGAGACGACTTCATCGATCGCAGCGATCCCTTTGTTGATCGTCCGCATCACATCTTTGTCGAAGGCCACGGTCCCTTTGTGGGCTTCATCCACCAGGGTGCGGATCAGGTCTTCCGCCCGACTCCGTTCGGTTTGCTTGGTCGCCGTGATCGCCTGCTCCAGCAAGCTGCCTCCGGCCTCCAGGGTTTTGGTTTCTTTTGCTTGTTGCCGTTCGGTGGACATCAGCTAGGTTCTCCAGATTCGTTGTCACTTTGCCCGTCGTCCGAACCGCTGTTGGACGAACCTCCCAGACCCAATTCGCCCGCGAGTCGTTCGAGTTCGTTGGAGCTGCTGAGGGCTTTCTCCAGCACCGACTCCAACTCGTCGCTCCGATCGATTTTGGTCGCCAGATCGCGCAGTTTGTCCCGCGTCTCCAACAGTTTTCGCAGGGGTTCGACCTGGTTCGCCACCTGGACCGGGTTGAAGTCATCCATCGACTCGAATTTCAAGTTCACGGCGATTTCGCTGCCGTCTCCCTTGAGCGTGTTCTCGACGCGGAGATTCAAACCGGGCTTCATCCGCTTCATCACATCGTCGAAGTTGTCGCGGTCGATCTGCACGAACTTCCGCTCGCTGAGCGGCTGGAGCTTCTCGGTGGGATTCCCCGAAAAATCGCCCAACACACCGACGACAAACGGAAGTTCCTTCTCGACTTCGGCCCCTTCGGTTTCCACGTCATACGTGATATGCACCCGCGGCTTGCGCACGCGATTCAGCTTTTGTTGAGTACTTTCAGCCATGGTTCAGCCCTATCAAACGAGACTTCGATCCGATCCAACTCAGCACGCAAAATGATCAATAGCTTTCCTGTCAATAGCCTTCCTGATTGCGCGGCAACCCGATTCGTTTTTCCAGATTTTTCATCACCGAATCATCTTCGATCAGCTCCCGCAACAACTCGGGCAACGACATCGCCCCCCAGTTGACGATCTGCCGCAAGGCGAACGAAATCGGCGAATGCGGCTCGGCGTGTTCAAAATAACTGGCGACTTTGCGGAGCACTTCCAACGCGTCGTCGCGGCTCACCACGATCCCGGTCGACATCCGGACTCGGCCCTCGCCTCCCCCCGCCGTGATCAGTTCCCCGTTCACGCCGGTGACCCCGTCCTCCCCGACATCGGGTTCCGCCAGGTGACTGGCCGCCAACGCCTTGACGGAGTCGAGGATCTCTTGAACCCGCCCGCGAAACGTCCCGCTCCCCGGTGCGGTCGATTCGCCGTAATCATCCCGCGCACAATGTTCGTACAAGAAATTGTCGATCCGCTCCAGACGCTCGAGGACCTGCCGCAGATCTTCGACCAGATCGACATAAAACTGCCGGTTGGTTTGCCGGACTGCATTTTCCATTTGCGAAAACGTGATGGCGCCGTTCGCCAGTCGCTTGTCGCGCAATTCGGGGTCCGCGATCGAGTCCAACTCGCTGGCCTCGGCGTAATCGATGCTGCTATACGCCTCGCCGCTGGCGCTCGCCGTGATCGGGATCTCGTTGAGCGGAATGAGGGAGGATTCGCCGATCAAGCCTCCGAACTGCGCGACGGTATCGCGGTGGCCATCTTCGGCGGTCGGAGCGGGATGGATCGTCGGCCAATAACGCAAACACAACTCTTCAAACAACGCCAACCCATCGCGGACACCGGCAAAACCGTGTTGCCGCATCAGTCCCTCGATCAGCCAGGCCGCCACGCGCAAGTCCTTAGAACGCTCGCGGAGAAGGGTCTCGGCTTGCCGGGTCACATCGGACCATTCCGGGGCATCGATGTTGGCCAGCCCCTCCGATCCCGCCGCAATCAACTCTTCCCGCATCTTGCGTTCGGCGACCTTCGCCGCGGAAAATGCAGACTTGAGCGAATCGAACTCGGGGGAGACCGACGTCAGCTCCTCGCCCGTCGGATTTTCCGCCGAAATCGGCTGCAATAAGGACTCGACGTCTAAAATCGAACGAGATCCCATAATCCTTCCGAGTTAGTTTCCGCGAGAATTCCCGGCAAGTTCGGTGTCAAGTATACCAGCGCCCAACTGCCGCTTCAATCATTGGCTCCACAATGCATTTCGCCATCGTCCCGATTTTCTGGATCCGGACGATTGTCCCAATTGTTCGCCTTCCCCCTTTATTCGATCAGTCGGGCCGCGTTGCCGAAGTAGATTTTTTCCAGTACCGCCGCAGGCAGGTCGAGCGATTCCAGCAAATCAAATTGCTCGACCACCTGATCCTCCGCCAGGTAATCGGTGCCAAACAGGATCTGGTCGGCATGCCGCTGCAGAAACGCGCGTCCGAATTCCAAGTCGCGGCGAATCGCGTTGTGACCGCTGCCGGCGGAGAGGTCGGCGAACAGTCGCGGATGGCCTTCCAACAACCGATCGAGCGCTCCGCCGGGTGCGACCGGCCCGATCGGATACCCGCCCAGGTCTGCTTGGTTCACCGCACGGGAGATCGACGCCCACCATCCCGGACCGTGCCCGATCAACGTCGCGTCGGGGACCGCCTCCAGAAGTTTCGCCAATCCCGGCAACCCCGGCGCATCCGTATTTCGGTCGTTGTCCAAGTGAAACAAAACCGGCAACTGTTCGGCGGCGCACGCCCCGATCAACTCGATGTTGCGAGGGTCGTCGATCGGACCTCCCCATTTGTGCTCCCCGAAGCCTCGGGCCCCGGCATCCCGATACCGTCGCAACAAGTCGCTGAAAGTCGGGCGTCCTCCGAATACGGCGGTCCGCGGGTCGATCGCACAAAACGGAATCAGCCGATCGCGGAAGGGACGTGTTTCCTGAAGGACCCAATCGGTCGAAATCGGATAAAACCAAGCTTCCGGCGAAACCAGCGGCAAGACCCAAGCTGCCTCAATTTGGTGGGCGTCCATCCAGCGCAACAAGACTTCTGCGGTCAACGCCCGCCGTTCGTTCCACGGCTGCCCTAGGTGCACGTGCACGTCGATCAACTTGGTCTCGCCGCACCGCCGACGATTGGCACGATGCGATGTACCGTTGCCAAGGACATGATCGCTGCGACCCCAGCCTAACACCGTCGCTGCGGCAGTCCCGGTCACAAATCGACGCCGCGAAATTTTCTTTGGGCATGCCATCATCGACGTAATCCTCCGTGGCAGGTTGTCTGTTGAGCGTGAAGACGGCGGCGCCGGCTCCATCACCTGGAATTCGTGGCGCAGGAACCGCCCCGGGTGGAATGTACAGCCGGCGCCTTTGGCTTGGCGTTAAACGATTGTAGGGAGGTTCATTGGCGTGTACATATTAAACGTGCAGCCGGCGCCTATGGCTTGGCGTTAAACGATTGAAGGGAGGTTCATTCGCGTTCACTCATCAAATAGGCGAGGAGATCCGCCATGGCTTGAGGGGGTAGGTCGTTCTCCAAGTTCTCCGGCATCAGCGACAAGGTTGTGCTGCGGATCGATTCAATTTCATCCCGAGCCACTGTGACCGTCTGCCCGTCCGCCGTGCGCAACGTCACCGAGCTCGCCGATTCGCTGGCGATCACGCCGGACAGACTGCGGCCGTCGGCGGTCACCAGGACGTAGGCCAAGTATCTCGCATCAACCTCGCGATTGGGATCCAGGATATTTTGCAGCAAGGCGGATTCCCCCTGATTCGCCGCGGCAGCCAGGCTTTTGCCGACGTCCTCGCCTACCTGTTCCAGGCGATGGCAGGCCGCGCACGTTTTGCGGAAAATAGTCCGCCCTCGGTCGATATCCCCCGCCAGGTTTTGCATCGCCGCGGCATACTCCGCAATGACCGCGGCGCGATCCGCCCGAGTTCCGGTTCCGAAGACTTGTTGCGACCGCGCGGCGATCGCGGGGTCTTGGCTCCGCACCAGTTGCTGGCGGACGGTCGCGTCCACCAGGACGGGGCTCAGCCGTCGCGACTCGATTCCCTCCAACAAAAGCGCTGTCCATCCGGACCGTGCGGCCAATAGGTGACAGCCACGGTTTCGATCCTCTGGGCCCAGCGCCGGAAGTTGGCGAGCGAGCGCACGCCCTATCGTTTCCGCTTCGAATGTCGCGAGGGTGTTCAAAGTTGCATCGCGAATCTCGGGAGGCCGGTGGACGGCCAACAAATCCGGGATCAACTCGGCGAACTCTTCCGGATCGGCGAGTTGCAAGACGTACAAGGCGTCGACCTGTGCCGCGATCGACGATGGCGGGTCGCGAATCACTCTGCCTGCGGACCGCACGACGTTGGCTCGCAGAGCGTGAAACGTCAGTTCCCCAAACGCTTTTTCGACGCGCCCGCGCTGCGCTGCGTCACCCGCGGCCAGCGCTGCAAGCCAACCCCCGACGGCCGGAATATTCTCCTGACTGGCGACCTGGAGAACCACCGCAACCAACTGCAGTTCTCGCCTGTCGTTCGAACGCGCGATCTCCCGCAACAGTTCACGAACCAATTGCTTCTGCAAAGGGCCCTCGCCCAATCCATCGGAGGTGGAAACCAACGAGACAAACAGGCGAGAACGACAGGACGCTGCAGAACTGGTGATCGCCAATGCCATCCATTCCGAGTTTTCGGAGCGCTTTGCCAGCTCTGCCAAGGCATCCGTAGCGACTGCGGCCTGGTCGGGTTGCGTCGAGCCCCCTAACGCAAGAGCCACTTGGAAGCCAACACGTTCATCGGGGTCGTCGACCGCGGAACACTGCAAGTCGCGAAGGCTGTCGGGCAAATACTGCTCAGCGATTCGAGCCGCCTGCGCTCGCACATAGGGTTCTTCGTCGAACGTGAGTTGATCGAGTTCGGCCCATTCCGTTCGCGGATCGGCCGCCAACAAGTACATGGCCCGAATCCGTGCCTCGGCCCGCGAAGAATTCAGTCCTCTGGCTCGAATCTGGGCCGCGAACGCATCATCCCATCGCTCGCGGATCAACCGCGCCGCCGTGGCCCGCTGCCAACCGTTCGGATGTTCCAACATCGCCACGAGTTGTTCGCGAGTCGCATTCCCCGGCAGCGCTCGCGGCTCCGGCCGATACCCGCGCGGAACGACTCGATAGATCCGCCCGCGATCGTTGCCGCTATTCAAATCCAAGTGGCGCTTGATTTCCGGCGGAAGGCTCGCCGGATGCTCGACATTCTCCCGGTACATATCCAGGACGAACAACGAACCATCTGGGCCGACGGCACATTGCACCGGACGAAACCAATTGTCGCGCGAACGCAGAAACTCGGATTGTTGGTCGACGCGCACCGCAGACTTCACGATCCCGTGATCGATCAGGCGTTTGCGGTGCACCAGGTTGCTGCCGACATCGCCGATGAAAATAGAGTCCACGTACTCCGGCGGCAAGATGTCCCCATCGTAGGCTGTGATGCCTGTAGCGCTCGTAAAATACCCGCCAGCTCGACCTCCCCCCTCGATCGGTCCCGGCGCAAGTCCCTGAACGCGAAGTCGCGTCCGCACCATCCGCCACGGCTCGATCGGACTAAGGCGAAAGACCTCCGCAGCCGGTCCGTCCGCTGCAATGCTGACTCGAGCCGATGGGACGCGGAGCAGCGGATTGCGCGCGAGATACCGGTCCTCGATTACGATCTGCTGACAATGATCGCTATTCGAACAAACATAACGATTTCCCCAGCGATCGAACGTCATCCCGAACTGCCCGCCGCCGCTGGCCGGTTGAAGCTCCAGCGTCTCCGGGTCCAAAATTAAATCGCGGCCCCCCACTTCGAGCGACGGGGCATTCGTTTCCTGCACGGTCCAACCGAGTTTTCCCAGCGGGTCGGCTGGTCCGCGAGTCAATGTTCCGCCATTCCCACCCGTCGCCAAATACAGCTTCTGGTCCAAACCCCACTGGAGATTATTGAGCAGTTGTTGCACGTTTTGCGTGCCAAAACCTGTCCACAGGACCGCGCGATCATCGGCCGTCCCATCTCCGTCGCGGTCGCGAAAGTACAAGAGGTCGGGGGCGTCGGCGACCAAGACTCCGCCCCGCAAACATGCCACGGCGGTCGGCCAGCGCAATCCGTCGACAAAAGTCGTGGCGTGGTCGAACCGCCCGTCGCCGTCCTGATCCACCAAGCTCCGCACGCGGCTGATCCCCGCATTCGCCTGTTCGCTGTACCCGCGCATCTCGACGACAAACGTCCGCCCGAATTCGTCCCAAGCGATCGCGACCGGGTCGACCACCAACGGTTCGGCGGCCAGCAGTTCAATCTGCAAACCGTCGGCCAATTCGAACGTCGTCAGGGCCTGATCCGGCTGGGTCGGGGGCAATCGGGGCAACTCCGCACCCAGGTCCTGTGCCGCAACAGGCCAAGCTTCACATCTGCCGAACAGCAACAGGCTGAAGAGGGTTAGCCCCACAATTCGCCCGGCGGCGGAAATCCATGCGTCGCCAGCCGCACGGGTCGCACGCCGACGACACCAGCGTGTACGAGTCGTAGTCGCTTGTTCGATCATCTCAGGATTATAATGCGGTTCGCCCATCGGGTAGGGAAGTCAAATCTGCGCCCGCCGGTGGCCGAGAATCCGAATCCACTCGCTCGAGGATCTCATGCTAACTCGCTTCCTATGCTGCGCCTCCGGTCTTGTCTTCTTTTTGACCGTGGCAACACATGCCCAAGACCCAAATACCCAAGCGACTCTCAAGACCCAGCAAGAAAAAATGGCAAGCCTGGCCATGATGGATGGCACGTGGCGCGGCGATGCCTGGATGTTTACGCCTCAGGGGCAACGTGTTGAGATTACCCAGACCGAACGCGTCGGCCCGATGCTCAACGGCACGATTCGCGTCGTCGAAGGGCGAGGCTACGATGCGGATGGCAACGTTCCATTCAACGCGTTTGGCATTATTTCCTACGACGTCGCTGCGAAAAAGTACATGATGCGGTCGTACGCTCAAGGCAGGCAAGGTGATTTTGAAGTCGAAGTCCAAACGAACGGCTTTTCCTGGTCGATGGCCATGGGGAACGCCACGATCCGCTATCAGGCGACGATCGAGAATGGGAAATGGACGGAAGTTGGCGAACGCATTGTCGGCAACCAGGCCCCATTCAAATTTTTGGAGATGAACCTCTCGCGCATCGGCGATTGCACCTGGCCCGCGGAAGATGCCGTTCCGCCCAAGTAGGTGCGGCGCGTATCGACAGGAGGCTGGATTGCGTTGCATCGACTCACCGACCGCTCTGAAACCGGTCGGCCGGCGCCATCGCGACTCGCTGTGCGCCAATATTTAGACTCTCACTGTAGAACCGTTGTCCTCCACTGTTCTGCTTCACAGAAAAGGCGAGCAACTGAGGACAGTTGCTCTACTCTTTTCCGTCCGCCGCACCGCGGTTCATCGTGCTAGAATATCTGCGCCACGCGATTTTGCTGCGTTCCATCCGTTGAACCAAGGTGGATGGCGACATTGGCCCTGAATCCTAGGAAAGTCCGACATGCCGCAACAAACAACCTGGTCACAGCGACCTTGCGCCGATTTTTTTTGCTCGCTTCGTCTCGAGCGATCGAGAGCACCGAAAGCGAGTCGGCGTTTGCACGAGTACTTTGCACGATTCCCGCGCGTGGTTTGGCTGGTGGTTGTCGGACTCGCCGCGGTCGGCGGGCCATCGACTTGGGGACAAACCGAAAGCGCGATCCAGAAACCGGAATCCGGGGAACTGCGCTGGTGGAAGGGGAACTTGCACACCCATTCCTTCTGGAGCGACGGAAATGACTTCCCCGAAATGATCGCACGCTGGTATGCCGACCGGGACTACAATTTCCTGGCGTTGACGGACCACAATATCCTCAGCCGAGGCGAGAAGTGGATCTCGGAAGCGACCGTCCTCAAACGGGGCGGCGACAGCGTCTTGCCCAAATACCGAGCTGGGTTCGGCGACGCCTGGGTCGAATTGCGGCAGAACGAAAAAGGCGAGAATGAAATCCGCTTAAAGGGTCTGGTCGAATTCCGCGGGAAAATCGAGCAACCTGGCAAGTTCTTGCTGATCGAAGGGGAAGAAATCAGCGACTCGGTCACGCGTTTGCCGCTTCATCTCAACGCCACGAATTTGCAGGAACTCCTGCCGCCTGTGGGTGGCGCGACGATGCGCGAGGCGATGCGGAATAACTTAAGAGCCGCTCAATTGCAGGAACAACAGACCGGTCAGCCGATCCTAGTGCATCTGAATCATCCCAATTTCGGTTGGGCCCTGACCGCCGAAGATATCGCAGCGGTCCCCGAAGAGCGATTTATCGAAGTCTTCAACGGCCATCCCAGCGTCAATCAACTCGGCGATTCACGCCGCGCGTCGATCGAAGAGATCTGGGATATCGCCAATACACTGCGGCTGGGGAAACTCAACGAGTTGCCGCTCTTTGGACTCGGGACCGACGACAGCCACAATTACCACGGGGAAAAAGGCGCCCGCCCGGGACGAGCTTGGGTCATGGTCCGCAGCCCCACCTTGGACCCGCAATCGCTGATCCGCGCCATGTACTCGGGCGACTTCTACGCCTCCAGCGGGGTAACCCTGCGATCCGTCGAATTCAATCCCGACCTCAAAAAACTGCAACTGGAAATCGAGCCGCGCGACGGCGTGACGTACGAAACGAAATTCATCGGCACCCGCCGAAAATTCTCCGACGCATCCGAACCGCGCCTGGACGATTCCGGAAACCCGCTCCCCACGACGCGCAAATATTCAATCGAAGTCGGTGAAATCCTGGCCACGGTCTCCGGCTTGCAGCCGGGATATCAGCTTACAGGTGCTGAACTGTATGTCCGCGCCGTCGTCACCGCATCGACACCCCATCCCGACCCATCGTACGAAAACCAGTTCGAGCAAGCCTGGACCCAACCGGTCGGCTGGGAAAAATAAATTCGCCCGACTCGATCGTCGCCCGACTCTCCGAGTCGGGCCGCCGCGACAATCCGCTTTCGCCTACTTCTTTCGCAAGTCGACGCAAACCAATTCTTTGTCATTGCGAGCGAACATCATTCCGCCGGCGAAGGCTGGATGCGACCAGACCACGCGCCGGCCGCGGGCGACTCCGGTCGGTTCCACGATGGGTGCGCGCCCTAACTCCGTAAATCCCTCTTCGCTGAGCTTTGCAATCATCAACTCGCCCAAGTCGTTGAACAAAAAATACCGATCACCATTGGGAATAATGAACGCGGTGGCAAACAACTGTGGCTTGGGCGAGAGCCAATCGGGCTTGGTCCAGACCAGTTCGCTATTTGCCAGCCGGATGCAGCGGAACACGCCATCCCCTTCTCCGATGTTCGCGATTCCCCAGGCAAGGCCATCGCGGACCACGGGGGTGGTCATCAGTGAATTCAAGGACAACGGATCGGGCTCGGCCCCTTCCGGATTGCGCCAGACTTCCTTGACGCTCGGTGGATCAAAGCCGACATCCAGCAAGACCGAGCCTTTGTAGTACTCGCTAATCAACAGCTGATTCCCGCTGAAAACGGGGGTCGCGATGGAAGTCTGGGAGAGGTTCCGCTCCAGCGGGAACTTCACCGACCAGTATTTCTCGCCCGTCTCCGGGTTATACGACTCGACCGCGTCGGCATGCCAGTAGATGAGTTGCCGTTTCCCGTCCCGTTCCGCGATGGCCAGCGGTGCGTAGGCGACATCCGAGGTATCTCCGGCCTTCCACATTTCGGCGCCCGTCCGTTTGTCGAAGGCGACCAGGGCCGAACCCGCTCCTCCGACCGGCACCAGCAAGCGATCGCCGTCGACGTAGGGGTGGGAGGCGTAGCCCCAGACCGGGGGTTTGGTCGAGTAGCTTTCGGGGAGATTCTTTTCCCAAACGACCTGCCCATCGGCGGTCCGGAGACAGATCAGATGGCCCATCGCCCCCAAGGTGTACACGTGTTCACCATCGACCGCGGGGGTGCATCGCGGCCCGGTCGGGTACGCGATCGCGTAGGGGGCGTCGTACGAATGCGTCCAGATCGTGGCGCCGGATTTGGTATCCAGGCAAAGCACTCGCTCCAGGCCCGGGACTTTGCCCGCCTTGCGGATGGCGTTTTCGACTTCCCGCCCCTTCCCTTCGTCTTTGACGCGGTCCATGACATACACGCGGTCCCCAACGACGGCGGGACCTGCGTAACCGGCCCCGATCTCGGCGCGCCAGACGACGGGAGGGCCTCCCTCAGGAAAGGACTCCAGGATTCCCGTTTCATGCCAGACGCCGTCGCGCTGGGGTCCAAACCAGTGCGGCCAATCGTCCCCGCGCACTGCCGAATCACTCGCCAGCACCCACCATCCCATGACCGCCAGGGCGCCCCAGGCGACTCGATTCATCCGACCTGCCATCATCCTATCCTCCTCAACCCATCGGGTTCAATTTGATCAAATAGAAAAACGCTCCTTGACGATCGGTGCAACCGGCGATCCGACCGACGCCGGCGTCGAATGGCGGGAAGCAGTTTTTCCCCCCCAATTCGATGCAACGAGCGACCGTGGCGTCGACGTCGGCCACATGAAAATAGACGCTCCAGTGCGACGGCATTTCCCCCCAATCCTGCGTCATCTGCATCAGCCCGCCGGTCATCGCCTCGCCGACATTCGCGACATAATACTTGGACGGAGTTCCGGGAAACTCGTTGCAACGCCAGCCGAAGAGCTTTTCGTAAAACGCCCGCGCCTTTTCGACGTCGCGCGTCGCCAACTCGCACCAACACGCCGTATGGTCGTCACCCCAAGCCTGAGCCCCCTGATGCCGTTGAGGCTCCCAAACCGCGAACACGGCACCGGTGGGATCGGAGAAAAAGGCCAAACGACCAGCGTCCATCACCGGCATCGTCGGGACGATCACTTGTGCCCCCAGCTCGCGCGCCCGGGCTTCGACTTCTTCGGCGTCGCCGACCCGCACGTAACAATTCCAAACGGGGGGAATCCCTTGCTCCTTCATCTCGCAAGACATCTCACCCAACCCCGCAACGTTCCGTCCCTGCCACATGAAACCGGCGTACGGCGGCCCCCCTTGCGTATCGAAATCGACTGCGTCCCACCCCAAGAGGTCCCGGTAAAACTGTTTGGCATCCTGGAAGTTGTGCGAGTTCAAATCGACCCAAGTGAACTCGCCAGGTTGATATGCTTCGCGAACAGGCATGCAAGGTCCTTTCAAAAAAATTCAATTCCACATCATTGATTGCCCGAGGCTACCGCTTCCCAGTTTTCGTTTAACGCCCAGCCGGAGGCGCCGGCTCCATCCACACAGCGTTTCCAGTTCTCGTTTAGCGCCCAGCCGGAGGCGCCGGCTCCATCCACACAGCATTTCCAGTTTTCGTTTAACGCCCAGCCGGAGGCGCCGGCACCATCCACACAGCATTTCCAGTTTTCGTTTAACGCCCAGCCGGAGGCGCCGGCTCCATCCACACAGCATTTCCAGTTTTCCTTTAACGCCCAGCCGGAGGCGCCGGCTCCATCCACACAGCATTCCGCCGAAAGCCGGCGCCTCCGGCTTGGCGTTAAACAATCGATTGGAAATCACAGCGCAAGGTACATTCAATTCGCGCCGAAGGCGAACAACGAATCGACCGTGCGGATGTAGATGCGTTGGTCGTCGAAGGCGGGTGTCGCGTAACATCGCTCCCCCAAGTCATTCACGTGGATCACGGTAAAATCGTCGTTCGCCTCGGCCACCACGACCTTCCCCGCTTCGGTCACAAAATACAACTTTTCATCCGCGGCCACGGGGGAGGCGTACACGTTGCCCGCCGCCCCGGAAAGCCGCCCGCGCTTGAAGTCCTTCCCGGTCTGCGGGTCCAGCGACGTCACAATCCCTTGATCGCTGACCATGTACAACCGCCCGCGATACAACAGCGGCGACGGGAGCTGTGGGATATTGCGAAAGTACTTCCACACCACGTGCTGACTGGTCATATCCCCCTGCCCCCCCGCGCGGATCGCCATCAGACTGTTCTTGCTGGCCATCGACGCCTGGTAATATTCCCATTCCTTCCGATCGAGTTTCCCGTCGGTATTCAGATCGATCGCCGGAAAAAAGCTCTTGGCCGTCTCGTCGGGCATCTCCGCCGGACTCAATAGCTGATCGCCATCCTGATCTTGAGTCTTTTGGACGTCGGCGAAATCCGCCACTTTGACCTCCGAATCGATTTGGTTCTGCGGCGATCCAAAACCGTTGACATAGACCAACCCATCGATGCCGATCACCGGCGTGGACTTCATCTCAAAACACAAACCACCGACCCACCAATTCTTTTCACCCGTCGCCACGTCGTAAGCGGTCAAGAAGAAAGATCCCGCCACCAAGATCTCGTCCCGACCCGCTTCGTTGCGACGGACAATCGGAGTGCAGTGCCCGCTGGTCGCCTCCGGCCGAGCCGTGCGCCAGATCGTTTTGCCGGTGCCACAGTCCAACGCGATCACATAGGAATCCAGGCTTTGATCGCAGACCAGTACCAGTTTGCCGTCGATCAGGATCGGCGATGCACCCATCCCGTAGATATTCGTGAAGGGGCCCAACGGCTGCTGCCACCTCAGATTCCCGTCCAAGTCATACGCCAGGACCCCATAGTCGGGAAAGAAAACGTACACCCCGCTATCGTCGACCACCGGCGTCGGACTCGCCGGGTGATTGCGTGGATCCAGTGGTTCGCGACGATCGCGCGGCGCCTCTTTCCGCCAGACTTCGGCCCCGTCGGCGGACTGCAGCGCGATAGTGTACAAATGTTCACCCTCCAGGGCGGTGAGGTAGATCCGCCCCCGCCACAGCGCGGGTGACGAATACCCTTTCGGACACGCGATTCGCCAGACCAGGTTTTGGTCCGGCCCGAATTCGGCCGGCAACCCCCGAATCTCCGCAATCCCCGACCCGTTGGGCCCGCGAAATTGGTTCCACAGCTTTTCGCCTCCGCCCGAACCATCCTGTCCCGCCGCGATCGAACCCCAGCCGCCCAGCCCCGCGAAAATAACCGTCCCGATCCACGCCACTCGCTTTGCGCTCATTTGTTTTCCGCCTAACCTCAAAGCACCATGTACTGCCGACCCTGCGTACTGCCGACCCTGCATCGCCACTCGAAAAGCTTGAATGTTGAACTTGGGATTCCAGATTCCAGACTTCGAATCCAAGCGTCAAATCTCCCACTTCCTCGAATTTGTCCCTAGAATATCCGATCCCTGTTCCCCGTGGCGTCGCCGGAGAGAATTATGTGCAAACCCTATAGATGGTGCTTAGTTGCCGCCTGCTCGCTTTGCTTGCCGTTGGCTGCTCAACCACGTCTGATCGCTCAAGTCGGCGCCCAAGATTCGTTCGCCGAACCTGACGCCACGCTCAAGAAAGCCAGCTACCTGATCGGGCGGAACTTGATCGACGACTTTCGGGCTCAGGAGGTCGAGATCGATGTCGAACAGCTGATCCGCGGGATCCGGGCCGCAGCGCAGGGTGAAAAATCCCCGTTGTCCGCCGACGAGGCTCGCGCGGCCTTGGCCGAGTTCAATCGTATTGCGGACGAGCGACTGCAGGCTCGCATGAAATTGGAAGCGGACAAGAATATGCGAGCAGGGGAAGCCTTTCTCCGCGAGAATGCGCTTCGTCCAGGTGTCATCCAACTAGAAAACGGCGTCCAATACCAGGTTTTACAAGCCGGCTCCGGCCCCAAACCGCGACTGAACGACAAAGTCCAACTCCATTTCCACGGCCGAAATCTGGCGGGCCAAGTCTTCGACTCGACCCGCGAACTGAAAGAGCCGGTCGCGCTCCCGGTCGCGTCGATCAGCGTCTCCGGCTTGATCGACACGGTGCTCCGCATGCCGGTCGGCAGCAAATGGGAAGTCGCGATTCCGCCCGCTGCCGCTTACGGCGTCGAGGGCTTGCCACCGGAGATCGGCCCCAACGAAACACTGATCTTCGAAGTCGAATTGATTGGAATCGAGCCCTCGAAATGATCGAGTTGCGGACCGCGACAGCCGCCGATCAATCTGGAATCGCCGCTTTGATCGATGCGGTGTTTCGGGAATACGACGACCAGATTTGGCTCAGCGGCTGCGACTCCGATTTGACCGATCTGGAACATCACTATTTTCAGCCGGGTGGCCATTTCTGGGTGCTGGCCGATCAGGGGCGCATTGTCGGCAGCCACGCCGCACTCCCCACCGAGACTCCAGGCGTCTGCACGTTTCGTCGGTTGTACCTGGCTGCCGAGCTTCGCGGAACCGGCTGGGGTGAACGCCTGATGCAACACAACCTGGAGTGGGCTCGGCAACACGGTTATCGCCGCATCGAATTCTGGTCGGACAGGCGTTTCAGCCGTGCGCACCAATTCTTCGAGCGGCTCGGTTTCCAACGCGGCGATTCAATCCGCGATGTGCTGGACGGCTGGCAACCATTCCAAGAATACTTTTACTCGCTGGATCTGTAGACAGCGCCTCTCCACCAACCTAACAAATGCCGCACGCTTGCCGTGCGGATCGTTACGCTTCGTGCTAAAAAGCAAATCGCACCGCTCCGCACCAGCTAGGCCGCGGCGCGATTCTTCGATTCCACCTGACTGCGGTCCGAGATGGGCAAGTCGACTTCCGATTGCGGCAGCGCGGCGGTCAGCTCCCAGAGCCGAGCCTGTTTCAAGAACGAGTAATACGCGGCCAACCACGCGAGTTGCAAGCCGGGCTTGCCGTCCAGGAAGCCGCGCTGCAAAACGTACTCGCGAAAAAACCGCCAGATCGGACGGGCCAGCAATTGAAAGGAGTTCGTCTTGCGCCCAGTCGCATGCCATTGCATCGCCTGTAGTTTCGTGTACCGCTCGTACTTCGACAACAGTTGATCGTACGACCAGCAACTATAGTGCAGCATCCGGTTCTTGAGACGCCCCAGCCGCCCGCTCTCGACGGCGATTTCGCCATGATCGCTGGGTCCGAGGTAACGCGACCCTTCCCTGCGAAAGAGACGGACCACTTTATCGGTCCGCGCATCGCCGAAGCGCAACGGGTGACCCATGAAATGGTTTTGGCGGTAGATCCAGTACCCGTCGAACTCGGGCCCGCGCGACAGCGTCATTTCGATCTCGTCGCAAAGTTCGGGGGTCAGACGCTCATCGGCATCCAAGATCACTACCCAATCGTGGGTCGCCTGGGGGATCGCCCAATTCTTGAAGTCCCCCGACGTCCGGTAGTCGCGCTGGATTATCCGCACGCGCGGGTGGAGTGCCGCCAGTTCCCTGGTGCGGTCGGTTGAGCCCGAATCGGCGACGAGAATTTCGGCGGCGATCGCATCGCAGCTCGCAATGCACTCGACGATGTTCCGCTCTTCGTTCTTGCAGGGGATCAGGACGGTGATTGCACGCTTCATCGACGGCGGCTCGCGGGAAGATTGTCAGCTGAAACCAGAGAAAGTAGCGGATTACAGCGGATGGGGTCAACGCGAGTTTTTACGGTGCGAAATTGGGGGCTTTGGCATGCCGATTCCGTGCAGGCGGGCGTCCGCTGGAGGAAAAAGGGACGTTCCCTTGCCAGCAAACCGGCCAAGCCCAACAATGGCCGGAGCGATGCTTATTAAGATTGTGAAGGTCTGGATCGAGCGCTGCGATTCAAGATTCAAGATTCAAGATTCAAGATTCAAGATTCAAGATTCAAGATTCAAGATTCAAGATTCAAGATTCAAGATTCAAGATTCAAGATTCAAGATTCAAGATTCAAGATTCAAGATTCAAGATT
>JBGSLW010000025.1:0-2650 GCA_041740495.1 Pirellulaceae bacterium | reverse complement strand
CCGAGTGTTCGTCACGGAGCCGGCGCCTCCGGCTTGGCGTTAAACGAAATGCACCGAAAAGGGTGTCGAAAACTGTCGAGTGTCCGGCATGGAGCCGGCGCCTCCGGCTTGGCGTTAAACGAAATGCACCGAAAATGGTGTCGAAAACTGCCGAGTGTTCGTCACGGAGCCGGCGCCTCCGGCTTGGCGTTAAACGAAATGCAGCGAAAAGGGTGTCGAAAACTGCCGGGTGTTCGTCACGGAGCCGGCGCCTCCGGCTTGGCGTTAAACGAAATGCAGCGAAAAGGGTGTCGAAAACTGCCGGGTGTCCGGCACGGAGCCGGCGCCTCCGGCTTGGCGTTAAACGAAATGCACCGAAAAGGGAGTCGAAAACTGCACGACCTCTTGGGTGAGTGGGTTGGCGAAGATTCGCATTGTCCCCACAGGACGGAATTCGTAATCATTGGACAAGGAGGACGGGACGTGCCCGCGTTTTTCGAGTCGATTCGGACGCTGGAAGGAAATGAAGAGACGATCCGCCGCCGCGCGTACGGCGTGATCGAAGCGAGCCGCGGCGAGTTTCTTCGCATCGCGTTCCGCCCCTGGCCCAAAGTCATTTCGCTGGCCGAAATCCAGTGGCTGGGCCGCCGCACCCACGAACGAATCCGCGGCGACGTGTGCCGACTGTACTTCAATCAAACGTTTACCGCCCGCGACTACCTCACGCTCAAGTATATCGTTTCCAGTCTAGGCGCTAGCTATCGCACGTTCCTGGTGGCGACCCAGGTTCTGGACGAGGTCGCGCGGATCAAGCGTTCCGATGCGATCGTTTGCGAAGTCACCAACGACCGGATCGCCGATCGAACGATGCGCCGCTTCGGTTGGGTTCCCCACTTGGAGGGGACGGGGCGAAGGCACTACATCAAACGGTTCTACGGTCAGTACCCCCCCGCGCGGAAGTTCGCTGCCGCGTCCGACAGAGTGGCGCGACGCTCCGCGTCGCGGACCCCTGAGAATCCTCCACAATTTTGACGGACGGCAGCTCGCGACCCTTCTCGCACAGCATTGTTTCGCGCACAGCATCGCTTCGCGCACAGCATTGTTTCGCGCACAGCAGCCCGCAACGATTTGCGCACCGCAGCGCGCAACGTTTCCTGCCACGCTTCGCGCATGGCAGCGCGCATAGCAGCGCGCAAGGTAGCGCGCACGAAGACACGACGCGGAGCGTCGTGCCACTCTAGGGGGCGGCTCGGCGGATCAAACCGTGGGCGAAGCGTTCCAGAGCGCGGGGCGAGAAACGAAATTGCAGGGAGGGTTCGATCAGCTCCAGTTCCGAGAGGAGCGGCTGCTGGTCGGCATCGTACATCACGTCGATCCGCGCATAGAAAATCTGTCGTCGCAATTCGGTCGGCAGGACTTGCTGCACCAACGTCCGATCGGATTCGCTCAGATCCTCGGTCGGTTCGACTTGTTCGTGTTCGCCGGCAAATCGAGGTCGCTTGATCCAGGCGTGGGTGATTTCGCCGTCGATCCAGGCAATCGACTTTTCTCCCGCCGTCTGCGTGCTGTCGATGAAGGGCTGCGCCATCATTTCTCGATCGGGGAGTTGCCGCCGCAGAAACTGGAGGGCCGCTTCGCGATCGTTCGGCTCGAAGGTTTGCGTCTGGAAGGACGCCGCAGAGACGGTGGGTTTCAGCACGATCTTTGGCCAGCCTCGCGATTGCCAGATCGCAGTCAAACGCTGCGGATCACTGGCCCGAGGAAAATACTCGCTGGGAACGATCGGGACATCTCGCGCGGCCAGATCGATGAGATAACGTTTATTGCAATTCCACTCGACGACGGGAAACGGATTCAGCAAGATGGCGCGAGCGCTCCGGCTGCGGCACCACTCCAGAAACGCCTGCGGAAAATGGTAGTAATTCCAGGTGGCTCGCAGAATGTACAGGTCGCAGGCGGGGTCGCTGGGCGTTTCCGCATCCCAGGGAACGGTGTGTACTTCGGCGCCAAGATCCGCCAGCGCCGTCCGCAACGGCTCGTGGTCTGGGTCTGGTTCGGGGAGGTCTCGGCACGTGACAATCGCGATGCGGGTGGGGTGCATGGCCGGCGGGAGGGTGCTGAAAAGTCTGGAAGAATTCGGTATTCTGGTCGCTTTCAGGTGGAGCACAAGTCCCGCGGGCGATCTGTCGGCGGCGAAATGGCTTTTCCAACGAGGGCGACCGACCTGCATGATGCCGCGCGCACTGGAAACACTGTTGTCCGAGCTGATCGACTATGCCGGGCTCTTTCCGCCGGCTGAGTTGCCGCTGGCGGAGGTCGCGCGGAATTACGCGGAGTACCGAGGCGGACCGGACCGCGGGATGCTGGGGCGATTGATCGTCCCCGCCGGAATGCTGGCCGACCTCACGGTGGTCGCGGAACGGTTGGGCCTGGCGACCGCGGGGAATGCGGCGTGGCGGCTGAGCGTTCTGGTCCCGGCGGCCAGCGACTCCGCGGCGTGGGAATCTGCCTGGCAGCAGATTTTGGATTTCAATTCGCGGCATGCCTCGGGGGGGAGTTTCCAGGCCCTCGTCGATACGCTGGAGGGGAAGGCCCAGTCGGCGGTCGATGTGGAGTTGGCTGCGGCAGCGGTGGATCGGGGAATGGCCGTCTTCTTGGAGTTGCCGTGGGG